>JBJMGQ010000265.1:0-5676 GCA_045807845.1 Pyrinomonadaceae bacterium
GACGGGAAGATCGTCGTTGCGGGCGAGACCAGCAGAGCGTTCCCCAACTCCACCGAGCCCGACTTCGCGCTGGCGCGCTACGAAACGAACGGCGTGCTCGACCTGACGTTCGGCACGGAGGGGCGCTTGACTCTGGACTTCGACTTCGGCGCCGACACGGCCATCGGCGTCGCCACCGCCCCGGGCGGGCGCATCATCGTCGGCGGCTACACCTACCCGAGTGACCACGCGGTCGAGCCCCGCTTCGCCGCCGCGCGCTTGAATGCCGACGGCTCACCCGACAACACCTTCGGCACGGGCGGGCGCACGGCGACGCTCTTCCCCGGGGGCTTACGCGCCGTCGCTCGCGGGATGACGACGCAGCCCGACGGCAAGCTCATCCTCGTCGGCGTGGTGGATGTGCTGCCGCGCCCACAGGAGAACATCACGGACATCGGCATCGCCCGCTTCGGCTCGCCTTCTGCGGCGGAGCCGACCTCGTTTGCGCGCTTCTCCTCGCTGGCTTACGGCGCGGCCGAAGGATGCGCGGCTGCGCTCGTCAACGTCGTGCGCGAGGGCGACCTGAGCGCGCCCGCCACCGTCGAGTTCAGGACGCGCGACGGCTCCGCGCAGCAGACTTCGGACTACACGCACGTGACGGGTCTGCTCAACTTTGCCGCGGGCGAGTCGAGCAAGTCCTTCGCCGTCCCCATCAACGACGACGCCTTCGCCGAGGGCACGGAGACCATCAGCGTTGAGTTGATCTCGGCCTCGGCCAACGTCAACTTCCGCGCCCCTGCCGTCGCGACGCTGCTCGTCTCGGATGACGGCACGTTCAAAGGCGGCGCGAACCCCTCGGACGACGCGCAGCGTTTTGTCTGTCAGCACTACCACGACTTCCTCAGCCGCGAGCCCGACGCCGCGGGCTTGCAGTTCTGGACGCAGGGCATCGAATCGTGCGGCTCGAACGCGGAGTGCCGTGAGGTCAAGCGCATTGATGTCTCGACAGCGTTCTTCTTATCAATCGAGTTTCAACAGACCGGCTACTTCGTCATCCGCGCGCACAAGGCCGGGTTCGGCAACGACAGGCAGAGGCCGCGCTACTTCGACTTCCTGCGTGACACACAGCTCGTCGCGCAGGGCGTCGTCGTCGGCACTTCGGGTGCGGACGCGCGGCTCGAAGCGAACAAGCAGGCGTTCGCCTCCGCCTTCGTCACGCGTCCCGAGTTCGTCGCCGCGCACGGCGCGCAAGGGCCGGGCGCCTACGTCGATTCGCTCTTCCAGAACGCGGGGGGCACGCCCACGCCCGCAGAGCGCGCGGCGGCCGTCACGGCCTTCGGCGCGGGCGGCGACGCGGGGCGCGCCGCGGCGCTCCGCATCGTCGTCGAGAGCGACTCGGTCTACCGAGGGCTCTACAACACGGGCTTCGTCCTCTCGCAGTACTTCGGCTACCTGCGCCGCGACGCGGACACCGCGCCCGACTTCGACTTTGAGGGCAACGACTTCTGGCTCTCGAAGCTCGACAGCTTCAGCCTTCCCGGCGAGGACGTGCGCGACGAGCGCGTGGCGCTCGCACGCGTGCGCCGCGCAGAGATGGTCAAAGCCTTCGTCACCTCCATCGAATACCGGCGCCGCTTCGGTCAGCCCTGAGCCGAAAGCCCCGCTTGCCTTCGACGAGGCCGGCCTTTAGGATTCAAGGCGCAGTCAACATTCATAAGGGCCGGACTTAAAACTTGCTGGGCAACATCATCAGGGCGCAGGAGCGGCGGCGCGCGACGCGCGATACGAACCGCGTCGTGCGACCCTTCGAGTGGGGCGCGGAGTACGTCTCGAACAACGCGAACGGGCAAGACCCGCGCGCGGCCGTCTTTGCCGCCGCGCGGTATGCGGTCGCGCACAGCGAAGAGTTCTACGCGCTCACGCCCGTCAAAGACTACGCGCTCGACGGCGACCTCCTCACATGGACGAGCGCCGTCCACACGCCCACGCCCGAGAACAACATCGCCCGCGCGCGCTTCTTCCCCGCACAGCCGCCGAAGCGCACGCGCACAGACCGCACGGAGCCGCGCCGCGCCGTCGTCGTCCTTCCGCAATGGAACGCAGACGCCGAGAGCCACGTCGCGCTCTGCCGCCTGCTTGCGCGCATGGGGATTGCGGCGCTGCGCCTAACGCTGCCTTATCACGAAGCGCGCCGTCCGCCCGAGCTGGAACGCGCGGACTTCATGGTCAGCTCCAACATCGGGCGCACGATGCAGTCGCTACAGCAGGGCGTCGTGGACACACGCGCGGCCGTCGCTTGGCTCGACTCGCAAGGGTACGAGCGCATCGGCGCGATGGGTACGAGCATCGGCTCGTGCACGGCCTTCCTCGCCTTCGTCCACGACGAGCGCATCGACGCGGGCGTCTTCAACCACGTCTCGGGCTACGTCGGCGACGTGGTCTGGCGCGGCATCTCGACCCGTCACGTACGCGCGGGCGTCGAGGGCGCGCTCACGCTCGAAGAGCTGCGCGAGGCGTGGCTGCCCATCAGCCCGATGAGCTACGCCGGTCGGCTCAAGGGTCTGCGCCGGCGCCCGATGCGCTTCATCGCCGCGCGCCACGACCTGACCTTCCCGGCCGACCTCTCGCGCGAAGTGATCGCGGCCGTGCGTGCCACGGGCGTCCCCGTCAACGTCTCCTGGCTCCCCTGCGGTCACTACACCAGCGGCGAGCGCCCTTGGGTCTACCTCGACGGCTGGAAGATCGTCGGCTTCTTAAGAAAGAACCTGTAGGCAGTAGGCAGATGGCAGTAGGCAGTTAAAAGCCAAAGGCACCCCGAAATAATCGGAGGAGGCGAGCTTAACGACTCGCCGCCTCCGAATTCATTGGGGACGTGCTCCTGTCTTAACTGCCGTCTGCCTACTGCCTACTGCCTACTGCTTCTTGACTCTCTGCGCGATTTGGCATAGAACCGATGGCATCTTTTCAACAACAGCACAACCGGGAGGAGAGCGAAGATGGCCGACGAGACTGTGAGAGACGCCGAGGTGAGCACCGGTAAAATCTGCAAGAACGCCCCTTGCACCTGCCCCGTCGATAAGGGGGAAAAGTTCTGTAGCGTCCACTGCCAGAGCACCGAGCACAACATCCAAATCGACTGCGACTGCGGCCACGAGACCTGCAAGGGAGATTTCTAAGAAGGCAGTAGACAGTAGGCAGATGGCAGTAGGCAGTAGGAAGACGAAGCGGCGCGCTTGACCTAAAGGTTAAGACGCGCCGCCTCTCTTCTTCTACTGCCTACTGTCTTCTATCTACTCCTCGAATCCTTCGCGCAACTCGGCGAGTATCTCTTGGGCGACGGCGCGGGCGCGCTCGACCTCGTCGGGCTTGAAGGAGACGGCGCCGACGACGGCGTGGCCGCCGCCGCCGTAGCGCTCGCAGATGGTGGCGATGTTGTGGCGGCGCGGGCGCGGGCTGAAGGGGTTCGAGCCGACCGAGATTTTGGTGCGGTAGCCGCCGCGCGTGACCGCGACCGAGTAGGTCGTCTCGGGGCGGACGTAGTAGGGGATGAACTTGTTGAAGCCTTCGAGCCCCTCGTCCACGAGGTCGAAGGTGACGGCGCCGCGCTCGTACACGGCCTTGCGGCGAATCGTGTCGAGCGTCTCCTGATGACGCGCGAGCAGGGGCCGGAAACGCTCTTGCACCTCTTCACTCGAAGCGACCTCTTCAAGCGTGCGCGTCGTCAGCTCGTGGATGACCCATTCGATAAAGGCGTCGTCCACGTTCTCGATGACCTGCATGAGTTGGAGCGCGGGCTCCTTCAGCTCGACGGGCTGCGCGGCCGATTCGTAGAAGGCGCCGTCGATGACGTGCGCCCAATTGATGAGCGTGTCGAGCGAGGCATCGTGGAAGCCGAAGCGCTCCTCGGCCACGCGCGCGATGAACTCGGTGCAGGACTTGCTCTCCGCGTCCCAGAACTTCCTTTCGGAAGTGTCGGCGCGAAAGTGCGCCTCGTCTTCCGAAGAGAGGAAGGCCGATTGGTGATGGTCGAACCACCACGTCAGGCGTTCGGAGGGGCTGTACTTGAAATCGACGATTGCGTTCTCGTCGCCGTCGAACATCCCTTCGTCAAAGAGCGCGCCGGCCGTGTGCAGCAGAGGCGCGTAAGCCACGTCCGAGCCGGGGCGTACGCGCGAGAGGTAGAACCGCGTGAAGACCGCGGCCGAGGCCACACCGTCGAAGCAGTGGCCGTGGTAGAGCAGGCGAAGTCTCATCCTTTACAAAACCATCGAAAAAATTGGGGTCGAAGAGAGCGGGACATCATAGCATAGGCAGTGGGCAGTAGGCAGATGGCCGTAGGCAGTTAAGGCAGGAACGCGTTTTAACGAAGCGGCCTGAACGAAACGGGGGCAGCGTGTGTAACGACTCGCCGCCCCCGTTTCAGCCCCCATCCCGTTCTTAACTGCCTACTGCCATCTGCCTACTGCCTACTGCCTTCATGGTGTTCCGAAGCGCTGGCGGTATTCGATGGATGTGACGAAGGCTTTGACCATCTCGGCCGTGCGCCAGTCGCCGCCAAACTCGTTGAGCTTGCCGAGCCAGAAGTTGTAGCCGACGAAGTTCGGGTCGGCCTGCCCGTCGAAGCCTACGTCGTCGGGGTTCCTTCTCAAATAGCCGAAGTACTGCATCAGCACGAACGCGCGATTAAGCTCCTGCCGCTGCATGTCTGCGTCCTCGGCCACGGCGCGCAGGACTTGCGCGCGCGTCAACGTGCTGTTGGCGAGCCCGCCCACCAGCGCATCGCGCTCCGCGGCGGAGAGCACCTGCCCCGCGTTCTGGTTCAGAGTGTCCACGAACTGCGCCGCCGTCAACGAGGCGGGGAAGGCCGAGACGAAGCGCGGGGTGTTGACGAAGCCGATGAAGTAGCTCTGCTTGTTCGACTCAAGCAGATCCGTCCAGCCGGGCGCGTTGACGACGACGCCCCGCCCGATGGTCTGCGTGTCGGGCGTGAACTCCGAGAGCTTCAAAGGCACGGGCTTGCCCTGCATGTTGCCGTAGGCCGCCTTGTAGGTGCGATAGACGAGGTAGCCCGTCTCCTTGAACTCAATCGAGAGGAAGAAGGCCGCGCTGGTGTCGATGCGTTTGACCTCGCGGCAGGCCGCGTCTACGCCGCACGAGTCGATGCCCTGCGTCCAGAAGTTGAGCCCCGACTGGTCGGGCTCGCGCGCGAGGAAGTCGCGGTAGTGCTGCGCGACGAAGAAGCCCGAGCTGTCGATGGGGCTCGGCGACTTGCGCCACGAAGCGCCGCCGAGGCCGTAGCCGTCGGCGAGCCGCGCCTGATTTGAGCCGTCGGCGTTCATCGTGTAGAGCGCCGGTGCGCCGTCGCGGTGCGTGGTGAAGAGTATCTTCGAGCCGTCGGGCGACCAAGAGGGAGCGAGGTCAGAGGCGACGTTGTTCGTCAGACGCGTCTGCGCCGTGCCGTCGGCGTTCATGATGTAAATCTCGGCCTGCCCGTCGCGCGTGCTCTGGAAGACGATCTTCGTCCCGTCGGGCGAGTAGCGCGGGTATGAGTCGCCCGTGTTCGAGGTCAGACGCCGCGTGTCGTAGACACCCACGCGCGAGACCCAGATGGAGTTGACGAAGGCGACCGCGATGCGCGTCCCGTCGGGCGACCAGTCGGGCTGGCTCGCGCCGAGCATGTCCACGTTGACGGGGAAC
>JBJMGQ010000266.1:0-10478 GCA_045807845.1 Pyrinomonadaceae bacterium
ATTGGGGGGTTGCAATGGGAGGTCGGCAAGCTGCCCGTGGTTGTGGCGCGGGCGGCTTTGGAGGTGGGGGCGGGGTTGGCGGCGTTGAGCCTGCGGGCGGGCGTTGACTTCCTGCGAGAGGTGCCAGAGGCGGCGCGTGTGCTCGACGCGGAGGAGCTGCGTGCGTGGGGCGAGTTGGGGCGGCGCCTGTTGATGGCCGATGCGGAGACGGGGATGGCGTTCATCACGGCGGGCGTCGGCGAGTTGGCGGAAGTGCCGCGCGGGGCGAGGCTGTTGCTGTTGCAGGTGTGCGGGCGGCAGTTGTCGCTCTCGACCTCGTTCGCGTTGGAGACTTATCGACGCGGGCCGGAGGTCGCGCGCGCGGTGGGGGACGCGGAGCTTTTGCGGCGCGTCTTCGAGGTCGCGTTGGAGGTGGCGCGACGCTCCGCGCGCCACAGCTCGGACTTCATCTCGGCGACGCAGGGGACGGCCGTCGCCCTCTCCTCGTTCGTTGAAGAGATTGATGAGAGTGCCGCTGTCGAAAATCAGACTGAAGGCGGGCGCGTGTGGTCGGCGGCGCTCACACTTGCGGAGTCGTTCGCGCAGCGCGTGGGCGGCATCGCGGCCGACATGTGGGCGGCTCTGCCGAAGGCGGTCGAGGGGTTGAGCGCGGGCGAGGCTCTGCGTCTGTTCAGTCAGGCCGAAGGGTTTCTAGATAGAGGCGGGGCGGCGGCGCTGCACGTGCTCGCTTCGGGCGGCGAGGTCTTGCGGCTTGCGCCCGAAGCGCTCGACGCGTGGGGGGCGCTGCTGCGGACGGTGGCGGCGCACAACAACGCGTGTCTGGTCGCGATGGCGCGGATGGGGCCGGCGGCGTTGCGCTCGCTGGTCGAGCATCGCACTGACCGTGAGCGTTTGACGGAGGTCGTGCTGACGGTCGTCGGAGCGACGCACGAGGTTGCGCGCGTGGACGCGGAGGCGGCCATCTCCTGCTTGCGCGCGGCGCCGCGCGCTCTGAGGTCGGCGACGCTCGAACAGTTCAGGGAGTGGGCGCGCGAGGGGCTGCTCGCGGAGAACTTGAGCGCGCGTGCGCGGCGCAGCTACTTCGCGCTTGAGACGCGCAAGAGCAACGAGCGTTTGCAGAGCGGCGGGCCCGAAGGGCTCGGGCTCGAAGAGGTGGCGCAGACACTCAGGCTCTACGTCGAGGGCTTGACGGGTCGCGCCGTCGAGGTCGCGCCGCTCGCGGCCATCCCCGAAGAGCAGCGCATCGGCGACGGCCGCACGATACATCTGCCTTCTATCGTCTCGGAGTTCGGCGAGCGCGAGCTGGACTTCCGGCTCTATAAAGTCTTAGCCGCGCACGCCGCGGGGCAGATCGAGTTCGGCACGCACGCGCGCGAGACGGGCGAGCTGCGCGCGGCCTACGCTTCGCTGGGCGAGCTTTATGCGCCCGAGCATGCGGACGCTTTAGACGCCTTCGCGCTCGACGGCTACATCAACGATCAATCGAAGTCCGAACGCGCGCTCGCGCCCGAAGAGGAGGCTCGTCTTGCCCAAAGCAGAAGGCGCGTGCTGCCCGAAGGCGGCGACTACCGTTCGGTGCTCGCGCTCTTTCCGCAGCGCGGACTCGCGGCGCGCATCTTCGGGACGCTTGAGAACGGGCGCATCGACCGGCGTCTGCGTCACGCATACCGCGGCTTGGGTCGCGACCTCGACCTCGTGCGCGAGCACCTGCGCCGCAACCGCCCGCGCATCGTCAGCCTTCCCATCACGCTCGTCCCCTTCGAGTTGCTCTTTCAAATCACGCTCTGCGGCGGTGCGCTCGAAGACGCGCGCGCCGTCTACGGTCAGGTCGTCTCGGAACTCGAAACGATAGTCGTCGATTATTTGACGGCGGCCGATGCTTCGGTCGCCGACACCTTGATGGCGACCGCGCGCGTCTACACACTCTTTCAATCGGTTGTGCCCGAGATGACCGAGCGGCAGACCGAGACGGAAGAATCGGGCGGCGAAGACAAGCAGGGCGGCGCGCAGTCGAACCTCGACGCCGAGGATGAAGACGGCGACGACGAGAACACGGACGAGGAGCGCCGACGCGAGCAGCGCCGCCGCGACGCGCGCGAGCTCTTCAACGCGTGGGCGGCGAGCGAGGCCGAGTCGGACGGCGAGGAGACTCTGACCGGCGCCGAGCGCTGGATGGCGGGCGAGTCGGCCGAGCAGGAGTTGGAGGCGGGCGAAGAGGCTTTCGAGTACGACGAGTGGGACAGGGACTTGTCCGACACGCGCGTCGGCTGGTGCCGCGTCGTCGAGAAGAGGGTCAAACGCGGCGACCACACGTTCGTCGAGTTGACGCGCTCGCGCTATCGCGGCGTCATCTCTTCGATCCGGCATCAGTTCCAGTTGATGCGCCCCGAAAGTCTGAAGCGCGTGACGAACGAGCTGGACGGCGACGACTATGATCTGAACGCGCTCATCGACTTCGTCATCGACCGCCGCGCCGACGGCCAACAGTCGGAGCGCATCTATACGAAGCGTTTGCGGCGCGAGCGCGACGTGGCCGTCTCGTTCCTGCTCGACCAGTCTTCGTCAACGGCGCGCACCATCGGCCGGCACCCCTTGCAGCCCTACACGCACCCCGGGCGCCGCATCATCGAGGTCGAGAAGGAAGGTTTAGTCTTGATGAGTGAGGCGCTCGAAGCGGTCGGCGACCCGTACAGCATCTACGGCTTCACCTCCGAGGGGCGGCGCAACGTGAAGTTTTACATCGTCAAAGACTTCGGCGAGCCCTACGCCGGCGAGGTCGAGCAGCGCATCGGCGGCATCAACTATCAGAACAACACGCGGCTCGGCGCGGCCGTCCGCCACGCAGCCGCGAAACTGAGGCGACAAGAAGCGCGCACGCGCCTACTCATCGTCCTCTCCGACGGCCGTCCCTACGATCACGACTACGGCGACGCACGCTACGCACGCGAAGACACCCGCGAGGCCCTCCGCCAAGCGCGCCTCGACGGCATCACCCCTTTCTGCATCACCATCGACCGCGACAGCGAATCCGAACTCCGCGACCTCTACGGCGAAATCGGCTACACCATCATCGACGACGTGCTCTCTCTCCCCGAACGCATGCCCGCCATCTACCGCCGCCTGACGACGTGAGGCGCGCTAATTTTGGTGTCGGGCTTCACTCTTTTGAGCTATACTTTTCGCCGATGAGTCAGGCCATAGCTACAGTACCGATAACCGCTGGTGAAGCAGGAGTCCTGCTCGTTACAGGCACCCGCGTCCCACTCGACTCGATTATTTACGCCTTTAACGAAGGCGCAACGCCGGAAGAGATCGCGCAGAACTTCCCAACGCTCGACTTGGCGGCCATATACGCCGTCGTCAGCTACTACCTACAGAACCGCTCGGAAGTGGAACAGTACCTTGAGCAGAGAAAAGTGCAGCAGGAGGAGTTGAAAAAGGAGCTTCAGGCTCGATTTAATCCTCACGGAATACGCGAACGTCTCTTGGCTCGCAGACAATAGTTATGGCTGTGCCCTTAAAGATTTTTTTCAGACAAGAAGGTTCTTGACGAGAGAATCACTCACCGGTATGCTGCGAACGTCACAGGATAAAAACTGTGGCGTTGAAAAATGTAAGGGCCAGAGTCCACAAAGACCCGCCCGCCGACAGTATCTAGGCCAGTGCTCGAAAAGAGCCCGCCTGATTAGCCGTCCGAGTCACGGCTAATTCGGCGGGCTCTTGTCATTTAGCCCCATTAAAGGATTCCGCGGATGCGCCTAGCAACTGACGAAAATTTTGACAACCGTGTTCTGCGCGGGCTGCTGCGCCGTAAGCCGGAACTGGACATCGTGCGCGTGCAAGATGTGGGGCTCGCAGGTTGGAGCGATGCGGATGTGCTCGCATGGGCGGCGCGGGAAGGGCGCGTCCTACTCACCCATGACGTAACGACGATGCAGCGGTATATTGATGAGCGCGCCGATGCTGGGTTGCCCATGCCCGGAGTCTTTGCGGTGAGTCAGCAAAGACCCATCGCACAGGTCATCGAAGACATACTGCTCCTCGCCGAATGCAGCCTCGAAGGCGAGTGGGAAGGGCAGATTCAATTTCTTCCGCTATGATAGAAATCCAGTCCCTTTCTTCAGGCTACGCTGGACAGCGTGAGCGGACTTTGACATTACAGCGCGGACTTGATGACGGCGGCGAGTTCTTCGGTCTCGCGTTGGGTGCATTGGCGTGTGTCTTCGCCGGGGAGGGGGGCGGGGCGACGTGCGGGGTGGAAGACGATTTCGACGTGGGCGATGCGTGGGAGGCGCTGGCCGCGCGGCCAGACGCGCTGGCCGCCGCGGATGGTGACGGGGAGGACGCAGACGCCTGCTTCGAGCGCGAGACGCACCGCCCCGGCCTTGAAGCGCGCGACCTCGCCGTCGGCGTAGGCGCGCTGCCCTTCGGGGAAGATCATCACGGCGCCGCCCGCGCGCAGCCATTGCAGCGAGCGCCGGTGCGCGGTCGGGTTGCCGCGGTCGAGGACGATGGGCCACGCGCCGAGCAGCTCCAAAGCCCTCCCCATGAGCGGCCACTTGAACGCCTCGTTCCAAGCGAGATAGCGGACGGGGCGCGGCACGCGCGAGCCGACCCAGAAGGGATCGACGTAGGTCTGGTGGTTGGCGGCGATGACGAGCCCGCCCTCTTCGGGGATGTTCTCACGCCCGAGATAGCTGATGCGCCACAGAGCGCGCGAGAGCCCGCGGATGGCCGGACGCAGCGCGTCCAGAAGCCACTGCGGGGCGTGGCGCGGCTCCGGTGCCTCGGCGCTGCGGCGCCGCCCCTCGTCTCCGCCCGTGTCTGCCGCTCCGCTCAAAACGAGTCCAAGCCCTCCCCTTCTTCGTCCGCGAGTTCCTCGGACTCGCCCAGCTCCTTCCAAGCGTCGCTCAACCGCGCGACCACCTCACCCGGGTCGTCTCCCGTCTGAGCGACGGGCGCCGGCCTCAAGCCTTCGAGCGAAGTGAGCTTCAACTCCTCCCACCATTCGGGGATGTCCCGCTCTTCGAGCGCGTCCTCGTTCCAGCGCTCGCACCGCGAGCACTCGAAGCCCGTGTAGGCGCGCGCCTCCGCCTTCGTCAACGACAGGCGCGTCCGCGCGTTGCAAGCGTGGTCGCTGCACCAACGCTCGACCTCCACCAGCAGCAACGTCCGCGGCGTCACGATTCGCATGCTAACCTCTCCGAAGATGAATGGTGAATGATGAATTGACTGCTGTCTTTAATTCATCACTCATCATTCACTCAATCCCTTCCAGCGGCCACTGCCTGTCGATGAATTCGAGGTGGAGACGTGGGATGCCGTCCGCGCCCTGCCGCGCGGCACGGACGGCGGCGAGGATGGCGAGCCCCGTCTCCATGCTGGTCAGTCGCACGAAGCGCCCGCGCTCGACCTGAAGCGTCGTCCAGACGGCCGCGCCGCGTCGGCTGATGTTCTCCGTCACCGTCTGCTCGCTGGCCGTCACGCGTCCCTCCGAGTCGAAGACCTCCAACTGCACGCTCAAAGCCATCTGGAGCCGCGTCAGCTCGGAGCGCTGCGCGGCCGACTTCGGCTCGACCTCTTTCAGATGCCACAGATTGTTCTCCGCCGAGACTGCGACGGCCTCATAGAGCGTCGAAGGGTCTTTCGCATAGCTCGCGGGTGGGTGCTTGCCCGTGAAGGCCACGCCTACCTCGTAGCGTACGGCGCCGCCCTCCTCGCCCGCAAACTCCGGCCGCGCCGAGACGTGGCAGATTAAGGCCCAGACACGGTACTGATCCTCGATGTGGTCGAAGCAGCGGAGCTGGCGCGGCATCGGCAGCGTCAGGTGCAGGAGCCGGCCGCGCTCGGTCGGGCGCGTGAGCGGAAAGCGCGAGCCGAACGGCGTCACGTCCACGAGCCGCGACATCTCCGTCCACTCGTGCTGCACCGACTCGCGGCAGTGCACGCGGACGGGAAGCGCCAGCTTGATGCGCTCGCGCACGCGATGATGTTTGCGGTCTGACTCGGACACTTTTCGAGCCCCTTTTTCGGGCGGAAACAGAGCCCGAAAAGGGGCGGCCGACCGCCATCTCGGGCCGCACCCTCCGGGCGGGTAAAATCGTTGATTTTACAGGGTTTCAGCCCACCCGCCGGGTTGCCAAAACGCCCCTTTCGGGCTACAATACATCGTACTTTTCGAACGCTTTATCCGCACCGGAAAGTGCCGCCCTAACAGTCAAGAAAACGGCCCCCGCGGGGCTATCCTCGCGCCCGTTTCGAGGGCGACGGTTCGGCTCTCACTTTAGAAGCAGAAAGGCGCGTCGGACGAGCGCGCGGCAAATTGTACCGGAAAGGTTTATTAGATGGAAACTTTCGAACGTAACTACGTCAACATCGAAGACGAGATGCGCCGTTCGTATCTCGACTACGCCATGTCGGTCATCATCGGGCGTGCTCTGCCGGACGTGCGCGACGGATTCAAGCCCGTCCACCGGCGCGTGCTCTGGGCGATGCACGAGCTGGGCAATCAACATAACAAGGCTTACAAGAAGTCGGCGCGCATCGTCGGCGACGTGATCGGTAAGTATCACCCGCACGGCGACTCGGCCGTCTACGACACCATCGTCCGCTTGGCGCAGGACTTCTCGATGCGCTACCCGCTGGTGGACGGGCAGGGCAACTTCGGCTCGGTGGACGGCGACTCGGCCGCGGCCATGCGCTACACCGAAGCGCGCATGTCGAAGATTGCCGGCGAGATTCTCGCCGACATCGAGAAGGAGACCGTCGCCTTCAATCCCAACTACGACGAGTCCTTGAGCGAGCCTTCGGTGATGCCGTCGCGCGTGCCGAACCTTCTGCTGAACGGCTCGGAAGGCATCGCTGTCGGCATGGCGACGAAGATTCCGCCGCACAATCTCTCGGAGATCGTGGACGCGACCATCGCGCTCATCAAGAAGCCGCACATGAAGGAGGCGGAGCTGCTCTCGCTCGTCCCCGGCCCGGACTTTCCCACGGGCGGCTTCATCTACGGCCGCGAGGGCATCCGCTCGGCCTACACGACGGGACGCGGCATCATCCAGATGCGCGCGCGCGCCGGCATCGACCGCATCGGGCGCGGCACGACCGAGCGCGACGCCATCATCATCACCGAGATTCCCTATCAGGTGAACAAGGCGCGGCTCATCGAGCGCATCGCGGAACTCGTCAACGAGAAGAAGATTGACGGCATCGCCGATCTGCGCGACGAGTCTTCGCGCGACGGCATGCGCGTCGTCGTCGAGCTGAAGCGCGACGCCATCCCGCAGATCATCCTCAACAAGCTCTACAAGCTGACGCCGATGCAATCCACGTTCGGCGTCATCAACCTCGCCATCGTGCAGGGGCAGCCGCGCGTGCTCACGCTGCGGCAGATGCTCGACCACTTCATCGAGTTCCGCCGCGAAGTGGTGCGCCGCCGCACCGAGTATGACCTCCGCAAGGCGCGCGCGCGCGCGCACATCCTTGAGGGACTGAGCAAGGCCATCGACGCGCTCGACTACATCATCCCGCTCATCCGCAACGCGCGCTCGGTGGACGAGGCGCGGCAGTGGTTGACGAACAACAACGCCTCGATGAACGAGGTCAGGCAGTGGAAGGGCGTCGCGGCGGATGTCACGGTCGCCGGCTACATCGACAAATTGAAGAAGGTGATGCGGCGGCTCGAATTCTCCGAGGCGCAGGCCCAAGCCATCCTCGATTTGCAACTCCGCCGCCTCTCCGCGCTCGAACGGCAGAAGATCATCGACGAGTACGAAGGCATCATCAAGCTCATCTCAGAGCTGGAAGACATCCTCGCCAACGAGGCGTCGCTCCGGCGCGTCATCGTGGGCGAGCTTGAAGATGTCAGGAAGAATTTCGGCGACGCGCGCCGCACGCAGATCATCGACGAGGGCGTCGAGCTTTCCATCGAAGACATGATCGCCGACGAGGACGTGGCGATCACCGTCACGAAGAACGGCTACGTCAAACGCACCGCCGTCTCGACCTATCAGCGACAGGGGCGCGGCGGCAAGGGGCGCTCGGGCGCGGGCACGGGCAAGAACGAGGACTGGGTCGAGCATCTCTTCATCGCCTCGACCCACTCCTACCTGATGATCTTCACCGACGACGGGCAGGTCTTCAAGCTGAAGGTGCACGAGATACCCGACGCTCTGCCCAGCGCGCGCGGCAAGGCCGTCGTCAACCTCATCAACATCCCTTCGGTGAGGAAGCTCGCCGGGGTCATTCCCGTGCGCGAGTTCGCCGAGGGCAAGTACGTCGTGATGGTCACGCGCAAGGGCGTCATCAAGAAGACGGAGCTGTCCGAGTTTCGCAACATCCGCTCGAACGGCATCAACGCCGTCAACGTGGACGAGGGTGACGAGCTGCTCGACGTGGTCTTGACCGACGGCACGAAGCGCATCTTCATCGCCACGCACGACGGATTAGCCATCCGCTTCGACGAGTCGGACGTGCGGCCGATGGGGCGCACGGCGCGCGGCGTGCGCGGCATTGACTTGCGCAAGGGCGACTACGTCGTCTCGGTCGCGGCCGTCTCGGCCGACGATAACGAGAAGATGCTCTCGATCTCGGAGTGCGGCTTCGGCAAGCAGACGCCGATTACGACCTACCGTTTGCAGTCGCGCGGCGGCAAGGGCGTCATCAATATGAAGACGACCGACAAGACCGGCAAGGTCGTCGCCGTCTTCCCCGCGGATGAGGAGTCAGAGATGATGATCATCACCAAGCAGGGCAAGCTCATCCGCATCGAGGCCAACGACATCCGCAAGACCGGCCGCTCCGCGCAGGGCGTCCGTCTCATCAAGACCGACGGCGGCGACAAGGTCACCTCCGCTTCGCTGCTCGACGCCGAGACGCAGGTGGAGGCGGTCATCGAGGCTTAACGCTCGCTCCGGGCTTTAAGTTGAGAGAACGGCCCGCCCGCTGCTCATGCGGGCGGGCCGTTTCGTCATCAGCTCAGCGTGATGATGGGATCGGCGTCGGCGTCGGCGCAGTGGGGCCGAAGACGGTGTTGATAATCACCCTCTTCGCGACCTCCTTCGCACCGATCTTGCCCACATCCCTTAAGCCGTCGATAACAGGTGCGTTAAGGCTTCGGCAGCTCGATGGGCTTGCCGGTCATGAGCGTGGGCGCGCCCGTGCGGCGGAGCGCGTCGTTGAGCGGCGGCACGGCGTCGCTGAGGAACGTGTTGACCTCGCCGAGCTTCTCGCCGAACTCCTTCTGCAAGTCCGTGTAGAGTTCGCGCGCGGCCGGCGTCGGCGCGGCGTTCGTCGAGTCGAGCGTGAAGAAGAGTCCGCCGATGCGGTCAACGAGCTGCGCGCGGCCGTCAATGCCGAGGCCGCCCTCGGGCTGCGCCAGCTTGTTCTGCAACTCCTCGACGCGCTTCTTCTGCGCCGCGAGCCGGTCGGTCAAATCCTTCGGCACGTCGGCGGCGGCGAGCCTGTCCTTCACGGTGCGTTCGACGAACTCGATCTGACTCTTCAAACTGTCGAGCGTGCGCAGAGCGTTGTTCGTCGCCGTCTGCATGTCGCGCAGGCGCAGCATCATGTCGAGCGTCTCTTTCAGGTCGGACGCCTGCACGCTGACCGTCGGGTCGAGCCGCACCTCCACCTTCCGCTCGTAGGACTTGTCACCTACAAGAAGCCGCACGGTGTACGTACCCGGCAAGACCTGCGGCCCGCGCGGGCCGCCCGTGAACTGCGTCTCCTCGTCGGTCGTCGGGCGTCGCACCTGCGCGCCGCCGTAGCGCAGGTTCCAGTTGACGCGGTTTAAGCCCTGCTCCTTCGCCACGTTCTCTATCTCCGAAATCATCTTGCCCGCGGCGTCGAGTATCTGAAATCTGACCTTCGTCTTCTCGTCGGGCTTCGTCTTCAAGTAGTAACTGAGCAGCGCGCCGTAAGGCGGGTTCTGGCCCGCGAACGCCTTCTCGGCGACGCCGTAGCGCGTCATGCGCGTCGTGTAGCGCAGCGCCGCGCGCGGCTCGAAGAGGTAAGCGTCGGCGCGCGCGACCTCCGCGGTCATCTGTTGAATCGGCGTCGCGTCGTCGAGGATGTAGAGGCTGCGGCCGTGCGTGGCGATGATGAGGTCGTTGTCGCGCGGGTGGACGATGATGTCGTGGACGGCGACCTTCGGGAGGTTCTTCAAGGCGAGGCTCGTCCAGTTGCCGCCGCCCGTGTAGGAGGCGTAGAGCCCAAGCTCCGTGCCCGCGTAGATCAGGCGCGGGTTTCTAGGGTCTTCGCGCACGACCCAGACGTGCGCGCCCGCGGGCAGGTTCCCCGTGATGTTCTGGAAGGTGCGCCCGCCGTCCGTGGTCTTGTAGACGTATGGGCGACGGTCGTCCAACTGGTGACGATCAAAAGCAACATAGACGCGGTCGGCCTCGACGCGCGAGGGCTCGACGTGTGAGACGGCCGAGTTGGCACCGAGCCCCGGCACGTTCTTAATGACGTTGTTCCAG
>JBJMGQ010000267.1:0-30874 GCA_045807845.1 Pyrinomonadaceae bacterium
AAGCGCGCGAGCAGTTTGGCCTGAAGATTGTGACCGAGGCCGTGGACGAAGCGAGCGCCGACCTTGTCGAGAAGTACGCGGACGTGCTTCAGGTCGGCGCGCGCAACATGCAGAACTTCTCGCTGCTCAAGCGCGCGGGCCGGTCGCATCTGCCGGTGCTGTTGAAGCGCGGGCTCTCGGCGACGATTGACGAGTGGCTGCTCGCGGCCGAGTACATCATGTCCGAGGGCAACTACAACGTCATCCTCTGCGAGCGCGGCATACGCACCTTCGCGCAGCACACGCGCAACACGCTCGACCTCGCGGCCGTGCCGGCGGTGCAGCGCATCTCGCACCTGCCAGTGGTCATCGACCCCTCGCACGGCACGGGCAAGAACCACATGGTCACGCCGCTCGCGCGCGCGGGCGTCGCCGTCGGCGCCGACGGCCTCATCATCGAAGTCCACAACCAGCCCGAGCGCGCACTCTCCGACGGCGCGCAGTCGCTCACGCTCGAACAGTACGAACAACTCGCCCGCGAAGTGCGCGCCATCCACGAGACAATCGCGCCCGCGCCGGTCGGCTGAGAATAGATAGAACTGCTAGCCACCGCAGACACAGAGGCACAGCTAAACGCATTGAGCTATTTTAGCTGTGCCTCTGTGTCTGCGGTGGCTAATTGCTTTAGTTGAAGTCTCCGGTCAAGATTTCACCCAGACGCCTTGTGAAGACCGAGCGCGGGAGGACGTGCTCGACTCCTGCCTCTAAGGCTCGTCGCTGAAGCTCAGTCTCGACGTGCGAGAAGAAGGCGACGACGGGCACCGCGCGCAGTTGTTCATCAGTCTTCAGACGTGCGGCGAGCGCGAAGGGGTCGAGGCGCGTGTCGTGCAGGTCGAGGATGATGAGCGAGGGCATTTCGGTCTTCGCGTAGTTGAAGAGGCCGTCCTCCGTCCGCGCGAAACTGACCGTGACGTTCAGGTGCTCCGCCGTCCCCCGAATTTTCGAGGCGAAGAGCATGTCGCTCACTGCGGCGATGACGCGTCGATTCATTTATACTCTCCTCACGCTCTGCCTGATTCTACCGTGTGAGTTGATTGTGCAACACGTTCGCGACGCGAGCCAAACCGAACCCGAACTCGAAATCGAGCGCGGCGACTTCACTCAAACACAACGGGCGGAGGCAGAGACCTCGCGACTTGTCGTCGTCACCTACAACATACGTTACGCGGTCGGCTCGCACCTCATTGGCGGGAGCCTGCTGCGTCGCGTCGGGCTCGGCTGGCCCGGCCGACGGCCCCGGCTCGTCGAAGAGAATATTCGCAAAGCCGCGCGCATACTTTCCGGCGGAGCTTATCTGCCACGCGCCGACGTGGTCGCGTTGCAGGAGGCGGATTGCGGCACGCTCCGCGCGGGCGGCCGTCACGTCGCGCGCGAACTCGCCAACGAACTCAAGATGAGCTACGTTCGCGCGCACGTCCCGACGCCCGCGGACGTGGAGCCGAAGGATCGCAAGTGGTGGCTCGACTTCGAGGAGCGGATGCTGCGCGGCGAGCAGGGCGACACGGGCGTCGCACTCCTTAGCCGCCTGCCGCTCTCGGACGCCGCGCGCATAGAGCTTCCGTGGGGCGTATGCCCTTGGCGCCCGCGGCTCGCGGTCACGGCGTCGGTGCCCTTCGGCGGGCGCGTGCTGCACGTCTTTAACGCGCACATCGACACGCACGCTAACGTCGAAGGGCAGCTCAAGCAGCACCGAACCGTGCTCGCGCACGCCGCGCGCACGGCCGGGTCGGAGCCGACCGTCCTGCTCGGCGACTTCAACACGCTCGACGACGAGGGCCGGCACGCCGCGCGCGAGCTGCTCGAATCGAACGGCTACACGACGCCGCTTCCGACGAACACTGCGACGTGGCGCTCGGGGCCGATACGCCACCACTTCGACTGGATATTCGTCCGCGGCGCGTGCGTGCTGCGCTGGGGCGTCGCGCGCGTCCGCGGCATCTCAGACCACTGGCCCGTCTGGGTCGAGATCGAGCCCGAGTGAGATGACGAGCGAGGTCATCAACAGTCGCAAGAATCCACTCGCGCAGCGCGCGCGGGCCGTCCGCGATGGGCGCGAGCGTGAGCTTATGTTCGTCGAGGGCGTGCGCCTGTGCGAGGAGGCTTTGCGTGCGCCGGTCGTGTTCGAGGCGGTGCTCCACACGCGCACCCTCACAGAGGATGAGCGCGGGCGCAAGCTGCTCGAAAGACTGCGCGGGGTCTGTCAAAACATACACGTCGTCTCGGAAGACGCGCTTGAATCCGTCTCGGACACGAAGACGCCGCAGGGCATCGTCGCGCTCGCGCGTCGGCCTCAGACCGGGCGCGAGAGGTTAGAGAGTGCCGAGGGCGTGCCGCTGATTGTCGTCATGCACAGGGCGAACAACCCCTCGAACGCGGGCGCGGTGCTCCGTGTCGCCGAAGCGGCGGGCGCAACCGGCGTCATTCTCACGAAGGGCTCGACCGACCCGCTCTCGCCAAAGAGTTTGAGGGGTTCGATGGGGTCTGCATTCCGGCTTCCGCTGTGGACGGGGCCGACGCTGGAAGAGGCGCTCGGCTGGTGCGACTTGCGCGGCATCCGCACGGTCGCGACCGATGCGGGCGCGCCGTCCTTACATACTGAGATTGACTGGACGACGCCGCGCGCAGTCGTCGTCGGCCCCGAGGCGGGCGGGCTGTCGGAAGCAGAATTAGGGGCGGCCGTCGAAGCCGTGCGCATCCCCATGCGCGAGCCCGTTGAGAGCCTGAACCTTGCGACCGCGCTCGCCGTCCTCCTCTACGAAGCGGCGCGGCAGAGGCGTTTCTCTTAGCCCGCACGTTTAATTGTCCGTTTCTTGTCTCCTTTTCGTTTAACTTTTTACAGCGCTTCCGCGAGGCGGCTCATATCGGCTAGAATGACCGCAGGTTATTCAAGGCGCTAAAGAGTTTCCCCGTCCCCTGTTGCAGGATTTTCCCCGCCGGGCCGGCTCGGCGTGCCGATGGTTTTGTCGCGGACGCCCCATATGAGCGAAGAGACAGAGAAGAAGACTGACGACGCGCCCAAAGTGAAGAAGCGCGACGACGCACCGAAGGCGAAGAAGCGCGATGAAGCGCCGAAGGAGAAGAAGCGCGACGAGGCGTTGGTCGAGCGCTTGATGCGGCGCGTGCTCGAAGGCATGGGCTCGGTCGTTGACCGCAAGCTTGGGCGCGAGGCGGACGCGCAGTCGGGCTTCACGACAACCAAACTCATCGACCGCATGAAGCATCTCGTGGACGAGCGCGTGCGCCCGGACGCACAGGGACGCCGCATCGCCCCGCACCTCTTCAAGCTCAAGGTCGAGTGGGGCACGCACTCCGAGGCGCCGCCCGAGTTCATCAAGGAGCTTGAGCGCGAGGTGCTCGCCGCCGCCATCGACTACATCAACGACCGGCGTTTGCGAACGCTCGCGCCCATCAATGTCGAGACGAGCGCGGACATCTTCACCTCCGGCATCGCCGTCGATCCCACTTACGGCGAGTTTGAAGAGGAGCTGAAGCGGCGGGACGAGTCCGAGCGTCTGCACACGGAGATGGCCGACGCGGTGCCGAAGGCCAAGACGCTGACGACGACGGACGTGCAGATCATCGCGCGCGTCAACATGCCCGAGCGCGCGTTCGAGAAGCCGCTCGCCTTTCGCCCGGGCGGGCGCCGCATGGGCGTCGGGCGCGTGGCCGACAACGATTTGCAACTTGAACACCCGAGCGTCTCGAAGATTCACGCGTCGCTTGTGATGAACCGCGAGGGCACTCTGCTCGTCGCCGACACAGGCTCGACCAACGGCACTTTCATCAACGGCCGCCGCATCGTCTACGGCGAGGCGCGCCACATCGAGGACGGCGATGTCGTCACCTTCGGCGATGTCGAAGTCAGATTTAAGAGGCAGTGATAAGTGATGAGTGATAAGTGTTAAGAGAAGCAGGCGGGCCTTGTCTTCCTCTCATCACTTATCACTCATCACTTATCACTTACATAAATATGTTTCTAGCTGACATTCCTGAGGCGAAGCCGGCGCTGCTGAGTCTGTTGTACGTGGGCGGAGTGGCGCTGCTGGCGTTGATTCTGTTCGTGTCGCTGTTACTGACGCGAAGGCGAAAGCGTTCGGCGCTCGAAGCCGTGGCGCCGGCGAACTTGCCGCCGGAGGTGCGGCAGCGCTTGGGGGCGACTTCGACCAACCGCGGCCTGCGCGGGCTGCGTTTGCTCTTCATACTGCTCGCGCTCGGCGTCTTCAGCTTTCACGTCTACTGGGCGCAGTACGCGGCCGAGTCGAACGACCGCTTTCAGGAGTTGAGCTACAAAGACCTGCGCAATCGTCGGCTCGCGGAATCGACGCTACGCGGCTGGATTCTCGACCGCACGGGGAGCCTCGACCACGCGCTGGCGCTCTACAAGCGCGAGCCGAACGGGCAGATCGTGCGTGAATATCCGCTCGACACGGAGATGTCGCAACTGCTCGGTTCCGACCGCGGCGACGCAGGGTTGGAGCGTGCGCTCTTCGGCATCCAGAGCGGCGCCGCGCCCGAGGCGTGGGACGTTTTGATGGGGCGTGACATCAAGCAGCAGGCAAACCTCGACGTGCGGCTCACCATCGACAGCGAGTTGCAGAAGGAGGCCGTCGCGCAACTGCGCGGCCGACACGGCGCGGCCGTCGTCCTCAACCCGCAGACGGGCGAAGTGCTCGCGCTCTACAGCAACCCTTCTTACTCTTTGCAAGAAGTGCAGGACGAGGAGGCGTGGATCAGGCTGAACGCGAACGAGCGCGACCGGCCGCTCGTCAACCGCGCGCTGCGGGGCCGCTACATCCCCGGCTCGACCTTCAAGACCGCCGTCATGCTCGCGGCCTTCAACAACGGGATGCAGAACGAGAAGTTCAACTGTTCGGCCGCGGGCTTCTACGCCGAGCGCGGCGCGAAGCCCATACTCGACTCGGGCGGCACCGGCGAGGTGCACGGCACCATCGGCATCGACACGGCGATTGAGGTCTCCTGCAACCAGTACTTCGCGCAGATGGCCATCAAGCTCGGCCCGGAGAAGTTGACCGAGGCGCTCAAGCTGCTCGGGATGACGCCGGTCGGCAGCCCGCAGGAGGCGCTCGGCGGAGGCAAGCAGCCGGAGATTTGGAACACGAGCCAACCGGCCGTCGCGCGCGCGCTCGCGCCCGTCGAGGCCACGGTCGCGCTCTATCCGCACGAGCGCCCGTACGACCTCGGCCTCATCGGCTTCGGGCAAGGGTACGCGGGTCAGATGACGCCGTTCCAGATGGCGCTCGTGGCCGCGACCATCGCCAACCTCGAAGGTAAGACGATGAAGCCGAAGATTGAGTACGACCGCCCGCCCGAGGTCTGGGCGCAATCGACGACGCCCGAACGCGCGGCCGAGATGCGCCGCATCATGGGGCTCGTCACGTCGGGGCCTTCAGGCACGGCGACAAGCGTCTTCGGCGACGTGCATCGGCAGGGCATCATCACCGGCGGCAAGACCGGCACGGCCGAAAAGCAGGTGCCGCTCTACGACCCCAAGACCGGCGAGATGCTGACCGAGAAGAAGATTGAGCGCGACCGTCGCGGCAACCCCATCCGCGAGTACACGGTGCCGCGGCTCGACCCCGAGTTCCGCATCGACAGTTGGTTCCTCTGCATCGCGCCGCTCGACCGCCCGCAGCTTGCCATCGCCGTCATCATCGAGGGCGGCGGCTACGGTGCGAAGGCCGCCGCGCCGGTCGCCGCCGCGCTCGTCCTGAAGGCGCGCGACCTCGGCCTGCTCGCCACGTCCGGCGCCGCCCCGGCTCAGTCGCCGCAGGCAGGTCAGTCGCCGCAGGCAGGAAGGCCGCAAGGCCGACAGAATCAGCCCGCGCCGCAGGGACAGAATCAGACGCCGCAACCCTCTGCCACGCCGGCCGCGCGCGCGACACCCGCGCAACGCCCGCGCGCGACGAACACGGCCAATCAGTAAGACGACCCGGGGGATTCTTTGATGAGGAATCGCGCTTCGACACACCTGCTGCTCCTGCTGCTGATCGTCGGGCTGGAGATTGTCGGCTACTGGGCGGTCTACGACTCGGCGCTGCTGCGCGGCTATGCGCCTTCGGTCGTGGGCGCCGCGCGCGACCTTCTGCTCTACGTGCCGCTCGTCTTCCTGCTCTTCTGGTTCACGCGCGTGATGCGCTTCAAGGGTAACTGGACGCTCTACACGGCGGCCGTCCTGCTCTTCTCAATCGGGATGCTCGTGCAGTTCCGGCTCTACAGCGACCCCGAATACGGCTCGGGCAACAAGGCGCAGGCGCGTGCAGAGAAGACGCAGGTACAGCGGCTACGCTACATCCAACAGTTCTACGGCCCCGACAAGAAGGCTGCGCTCGGCCTCGACCCGACGGCCGCGCAGCCCACGGCCACGCCCGAGGTCGTACATCGTTCCGAAGTCACCGTGGGCCGCGCGCTCACCTCTTCGTTCACTTGGATTCCGCTCTTCGCCTTCGTGACGATGGCACTGGCCTACTGGCTCTGCGTGCAGGATAAATATTTAGACTGGATGCAGCGCCACAGCTTCGTCATCGTGCTGGCGACGCTCATCCCGCTCTTCGGCGCCATCATCTGGTCGAGCGCGGGCAAGTTCGGCGGCAACATGACGCCTTGGGAGCCTTCAAAGATTCCCTTCCTCATCGGCTTCGCAGGGATTCTGACCGTGCACTATCGCGAGCTTGCGCACACCTACTGGGGCATGCCGCGCGCGCGCAACGTCATCCCGCTGCTCGCGATGGGCGTCATTCCGTTCATCCCCTTCTTCGCGCTGAAGGACTTCGGGCAGATGCTCGTCTTCAGCGGCGCCTACGCGACGCTCTATCTCGTCGCCGTGCGTCGCTGGCCGCAGCTCCTCGTCTTCGTCGGCTCGCTCGTGCTCGTCGTCGTCATCCTCGTCGTCGGCGCGCTCCCGCTCAACGTGCAGGAGAAGGTGCCGACGCTCGCCACCATCGCCAAGCCCGTGAGTGCCGTGCTGCCCGACCGCATCAAGCAGCGCTTCCATCTCTGGCTCGACGGCTTCGACCCGCCCGACCCCGACACAGCGTGGTGGAAGAAGGACTATGAGGACGCGCTCACACGCGACCAGCGCATGCGCGAGCTGGCCGAGTCGAGCCCCGCGATGCAGAAGACCGTCAACGTTGACGTGTGGTTCGACCGCATCGCGTTCCAGCCTTCGCAGGCCACCTTCGGCCTCGCCGCCGGACGCACTTCGGGTCGTGGTCTGGGGCTCGGCTTCTCGGAGGTCATCCCCGTCGCCGACTCGGACTACATCTACGCGGCCATCGGGGAGGAGTTCGGGCTCTTCGGCGGCGCGGTCGTCCTGCTTGCGCTCATCGTCTTAGTCAACGCGGGCGTGCGCACCACCATCGAGGCGCGCGACATGTTCACCAAGCTCTGCTCGGCGGGCTTAACGGCCTTCATCGGCTTTCAGGCCATCGTCAACATCGGCGGCACCACCCGCGCGCTGCCGATGACGGGCATCACGCTGCCTTTCGTCAGTCACGGGGGTTTCAGCCTCATCACGAGCTTCGCCATGCTCGGCATGCTTTTGGCCTTCTCGCACCGCAACGCCAGCGACGCCGAGGCGCCCGACCTGCGCGCCGCGCGCGCCGTGGCGCAACCGCGCGAGGAGGAAGAGTACAAAATCCCGGAGGCCGTCCAATGACAGCAAACCCGAGGGCGTTCACCATCGAGGCCGCGGCCGTCACCGACCGCGGCCTGAGCGATAAGCGGCCCGAGAACGAAGACTCGATGCTGAGCGACCAAACGCACGGCATCTTCGCCGTCGCCGACGGCGTGGGCGGCGCGCAGGCCGGCGAGGTCGCGTCGCAGACGGCCATCGAAGTCTTGCAGGAGGCGTTCGCCAACCAGCACGACGGCGAGGACGTGGAAGACCTGATGGAGATTGCCATCCAGAGAGCCAACGACTCCATCTACCGCCTGTCGCGCGAGCAGCCGCGCTTCGCCATGATGGCGACGACCATCGTCGCGCTCCACCTCGACGGACTGCGCGCCACGGTCGGCCACGTCGGCGACTCGCGCCTCTACCGGCTCGCGCCCGACGGTCGCTTGAGCCGCGAAACGCAAGACCACTCGCTCGTCGAGGAGGAGATGCGGGCCGGGCGCCTGACGCCCGAGCAGGCCGCGACTCATCCCAACCGCAACGTCATCAGCCGCGCCCTCGGCGCGGAGGCTTCGGTCGAAGTTGACATGCGCTCATTCGAGGTCGAGCGCGGCACCATCTTCCTTCTCTGCTCCGACGGCATCACGCGCCACATCCACGACGAAGAGCTTTCGACGGTGCTCCGCAACGCGCGCACGCTCGACGCGGCCTGCGAAGAGTTGAAGCGTCGCTGCTTTGAGCGCGGCGCCGAAGACAACCTGACGGCCGTCCTCGTCCGCGTCGGCGGTGAAGCCGACCACACACAGGCCAACGACGACGACGACGAGAAGACCCTCGTTCGCGAGCGCAACGACCTGCACACCGCGCGCACGCTCCCCGACACGCCCGTCAGTCACCTCCGCAGACCCTTCGACGCCGCGACCACTGCCGTCGGCGTGGCGACGCCACCCGCCGCGGAGGTGAAAGCGCGCACTGCCGCCGGCGCTGACGCCGTTTCGCAAGAGACATCAAAGGCCGCGCCGGGGCCATCAAACGTCCGTCCCGCCAAGGGCGGCGCGGGGCGTGGCCTTTTGGCGTTCGGCGCGCTCCTGCTCACGGTCGGCGCCGTGGCGCTGGCCTTCTACGTGGGGATGATGTTCGAGCGCAAAGGGATGAGCAGTCGTTTTATTCCGGTGGCAGCGACGCCGACGCCGATGCCCGCGGCCACGAGGCCGCCTGAAGCCGCGTTCGTGGAGACTCCCGCCGAACGTTTCGTGCGCCTGCGACGCGCCGTCGACCTTTCGCCCGCCTCCGAGGCCGGGCGGATGTCGGCCGACGCGCAGGGACAGCCGCTCGACTCGCCCGACCCCGAGTTCCTTTATCTTTACGGGCGCGCGCTGCTCCTCTCCGACCGCCAGCCCGAAGCGGTGGCCGCCTTTGAGCGTGCCATCCAGAGAATCAACGAGAACACGACGCACGCCAACGGCGAATTGAAGATTGACGCGCGCCTCGCCACCGTCGCCGCGCACCTGCGCGCGCACCAAGACGCGGCCGCACGCGAAGCCGCCGACGCACTCTCCGAATTCCTCCGCCCGCAACCTCCGGCGCTGGCCGGAGAGAATGTCGTTGCGTCGCCGACGCCGGGGCCTTGAGTAGACAGTAGTCAGTAGACTGTAGCCGGTAGGCTCCGCTCTGCTGACGTTGACACACGGGCGATTCATTAAGGATGTTTTTCTACTAACTACTGTCTGCTGTCTACTGACATAACATGAGCGAGCTGAAGCTTCAGCAATGTAGACTCGACGGGCGCTACGACGTGCTCGACTGCCTCGGGCGCGGGAGCTACTCGGAGGTCTACGTGGCGCGCGATGCGGCGGCGCAGGGCGAGGCGCCGCGGCTCGTCGTCATCAAAGCGCTCAACACGCATCTACAGGGGATGCCCGACCCGGAGCTTGAGCGCACGCTCGTCGAGAACTTCCGCAACGAGGCCGTCGCGCTCGACCGCGTGCGCCACCCGAACATCATCAGCCGCCTCGGCCACGGCACGGCCATCGACCTCTCGGGGCGCACGTTCCACTATCTCGTCGTCGAGTACCTATCGGGCGGCGACCTACAGGCGCTCATCCTCCGTCGCCCGCTCCCGCTCGACGGCGCGCTCTTCTACCTCGAACAGGTCTGCAAAGGGCTCGCGCACGCGCACAAGCACGGCGTCATCCACCGCGACATCAAGCCGCAGAATCTACTGCTCACGGCCGACCAGCACACCATCAAGATTGCGGACTTCGGCGTCGCCAAGATCGAGGCGGCCGAGGGCGCCATCACACGCGTCGGCACCGACATCTACGCCGCGCCCGAGCATCACCCGCTCGCCGTCACGGGGCCGCTCGACACGACCTCGCTCTCGCGCCCGCGCCCCGTCCAGTTGACGCCCGCGGCCGATGTCTACTCGCTGGCGAAGACGACCTACATGGTTCTGACCGGCGAAGCGCCGCGCCGCTTCTCGCAGAAGCCCATCACGCAGCTCCCGCAGGAGTTCGCCTCCGCGGTCTGGGCTAACTACGTGCTGCGCGTGCTTGAGCGCGCGACGCAGATCAACCCGCTCAAACGTCACCAGACGGTCGAGGAGTTCTGGCGTGAGCTGCGCGACGCGACGATGGCGCAGACGCAGCCGCTTCGACGGCCCGACGGCGGGTCGGCCGGCCCGGGCGAGCCCGACGAGCGCGGTCATCGTGATGATTCCGGCGCGCGCGACTTCACGCCCGCGCCGCCGCCCGCGCCGACCTTCGACCGCCAATCGCGCTCGACATCTAACTCGGGGCGGCACCGCTTCGTCGTCCCCATCGCGGGCGCGGGGCCGGTGGCGGCGGCCGTCGTCACAGAGTTCGACAGCGCCCCCTTCCCCGCCCCGCCCGCCGGAGCCGAACTGCCCGAGAGAGTTTATCCGGAGCGGCGCCCTGACAAGCCGTCACTCGCCTCGCGCGTACCGCTGCGCCTGCGCAAGTGGGGCGTGGCGCTCCTGCTCCTGCTGGCCTTCTCGGGGATGCTCTACGCGACCTTCCGCTACGTGCGAAACGCGCGGGGCGGCGGCGACGTGCAGCAGCGGCAGCAGGCCGGCACGCCCGCGAACAAAACGGGAGTCGCCGGCAGTGAATTTGTGACGACGAACGATGTAAACTTGCGCAAAGGCCCGGACACGAGCTACACACAGATCGGGGTGGCCGAGCGCGGCTCGACGGTGCGCGTCCTGCAAGTGAGCGGCAAGTGGTTTCAGGTGCAGGTCATCGAGCGCGGGCGCCCGAAGGGCGACCCCGATTCGGCCGATGAGGGCTGGGTCAACAGCAACCTTTTGCGTCCTAAGACTTAATTCCTGCCCGCGGAGAGGTGACGACGACAGTGAGCATAATCGATTCGATTCGGCGTTGGATTGACGGTGAGGTCTCGGACGACCCTCTGGCCGAGGTGGACGCCGGTGCACGCCCCCGGCGCATCTGGGAGGACTTTCTCGTAAAGGTCGCGCGCGAGGTCGAGTCGGTCATGCAGCGCGAGATGTTCACCCCCCCGGGCGGCCCCACCTACATCCCGCCCGAGTACGTCGTCTATCTCTCGAACGACGACGACAAGGAGTGGCAGGGCGAGAAGCGGCGCGGGCTGGAACAGGGTCTCTACTACGTCCTCTCCGAGCGCGCCCGCGAGCTTTCGGGCCAGACGCAGCTCGCCACCAAGTCCTTCGCCGTCGAGCTGCGCGTGGACGGCACGCTCGACAAGGGCGAGTTCCGCGTCCAGCCCGTGTGGGAGTCGAACGAGCAGGGCGGCCACACGATGGTCACGGCCAGACCCGCTGAGCCCTCAACGCCGGCGGCGCCCGCTGATGAGACGGCTTCCGGCCAGACGGGCGAGCTTGAGAGCGACGTGACCCGTATCAGCACACGCCCCCAAGCCGCGCTCTACAGCGTCGAAATCTGGCGCAACGGCCAGCGGCAGACGGTCGAGCCCGTCACCAAGCAGGAGATAACCATCGGCCGCGGCTCAAAGTCCGTCACGGTAGACCTCATCATCAAAGGCGACCCCGAGGTCAGCCGCAGCCACGCCACGCTCGAACTCGACAACACCGGCCGCTACTGGTTCACCCCGAAAGGTCGCAACCCGACCTTCGTCGGCGGCCGTGAAGTCCCCCGCGAAGAGCGCGTCGAAGTCCTCCCCGACCAGAAGATCGACATCGCCAGCTACACGCTCCGCATCCAGCCGAAGTGAGCCGGCGCGCGGAGACCTGAAGTGCGGGGCCGGGCCGCATCACTCTTCACGCGCGTCTTACGGAGTGAGGCCGAACCGTTCGGCCTTTCACATCCCACTACGCAGTTAGGCCGAACCATTCGGCACAATAGTAGTTAGGCGGAACTATCATGAAAGGCTGATGTCCAACGACGTATGAGACGGATAACCCTCAGAGTCATAATCGCATCTCTCACCTGCCTGACGGGCTTGGGCTCGACGGCGGCTTGGCTCTACATTCGGCATCGGCCGTTATCCTTGTGCGAAATCGCGGGCGACCCTGAACGGTTTGATGGGCGGGTCTTGCGCGTGAGAGGCGCCCTCTACGGCAGCCCAGGCGGAGTGCTCCTCTTAGCCGGGAGCGGATGCGATCCCAAAAGTGATGCGTGGGCCGAGGTCAGCCTGCCGCCTTCGGGTAAGTATCAGGCATTGGCCGATGAACTGCGTCGGCTGAGTTCGGGCGATGATTTTGGCAAGGTGGAAGTCGAGATAACCGGGAAGGTTGTTGACCGTCATCAATCTTGCTTCGCGGCCCGGTATGCGATCTCCGCCGACGGAATGGAACAACTAACGCCGGTCTCCGCCGTGAACTCCTTTGAGGAAATAAACAGGCTGCGATGAGGGCGCGGCGTTCCGCCTAACAACGGCATGCACCCGACCGCCGACACGGCGGCTGTCATCAACAGCAGAGGCGCGGGGCGGCGGGTGATGCCGAGCGTTATGTGGCTTCTTTCAAGGAGAGGGGTTATGTTTATTGCGAAAGCACGTTTATTCATTTTGCTCGCTACACTTCTTCCCTCGCAGGTCGCGTGCGGGCAAAGAGCGGCGAATCGGGATGGTGCTAAATCCTCGCCAACTCCGGCACCCTCGGCGGCAACAAGGCAGAAGAGTTATCTGAACCTGAGGGCGCAGGCGGAGCGATGGGCGGAAGCTTATGTCAGAGAGGATTACGAGAAGGTCGCGTCCTTAACCTTACCGAAGCAGGTCGAGCTGATGGGCGGGTCTGAAGGGATGGCCCGCATCCTGACCAGAAGCCTAAAGGACGGCGGGGTGAAGATGCTTTCGATCCAAGTCGGGGAGCCGGAAGAGGTCATCCGCATCGAGCGGCAGCTCTTCGCCATCGTACCGACCACGCTGAAAATGAAAGAGCCAAGGGGTGTCGTAGTCGGGAACGGATTCTTAATCGGTGTCTCGAATGATGGCGGGGAGACTTGGACATTCGTGGATGGTTCCGGCGGGCGAAATGAGGAGAAGGTAAAGACGCTGCTTCCGGCAGCGGCGGGCAAATTAAAGCTCCCCGAACTCAAGCCGCTCGTGCTTGAAACGGAGCCATGATGCGGGAGGTTGCATGCTGCCGGCAGCGGGCCACATAACAACGCCATGCACCCGACCGCCGACACGACCATTCTCATCATGTAAGTAATGGAGTGCTCTATGAGTAAGAAAACCAAAAAGAAATCTAACTCGTCTTTCTTGACCACCTTCATGGAATTCTGGACTACACTGCCTGGAATATTAACGGGAATCGCGGCAGTAATAACTGCAAGCGCCGGATTGTACCTTGCTTTTGTCCATACCAATATCATCGACAACCCTGTGCCGCCGCCATCAATTCCTGTTAACTCTCTGCAAGGAAATAGCAGCCCTACACCAGAGAGCAGCCCCAATAATTGCCTCAAACAAGATTCCGGCGAGTTGAATTCAATAGAGGCAGGAAGCCCCGAACAAACTCTTGAACCAAGTGCAGGGGTGATAAGAATTAAGCTCACAGACAATCATCAAACGGTCGGGACATTATGTTTGAAATTCTATCCCGATGGTCGTGGTTATTTCGAGATTGAACAGTTGATTGATTCAAAGGGCGAGGCGGTCAAAGGTTTATACAATGAAACAACGAGTGAGTACGTTGAAAATAAACTGGGCAACGATGACTCGCTGGATATTCCGCTCGGTGGTCGGAAGTATTCACTTAGACTTATGTCTCATGGAGGCAAATCAACCGCAAAGTTTAATAAACTGTAAGATAAATGGGAGTTGTGTGTAGCAGTCAATGATGCTACCTGACAACGGCATGCACCCGGCGCCCCATCAGCGTGCCCCTCTTGATAGTTGTCTGGGGGCGCGGGTGATGACGGGCGTTGGGTGCTGAATGTTATGGAATAAGGTTGGCGCCGGGAGCGCCTAACTCCGTTTTTTTGATTGACATTTCCTCGTGACGGGAATACTTTGTCGGCGCTCAAGGGGTTTGTCGCCTCTGGCGGGTTCCTGACCTCGTCAGCTTCTCATCCAATACTGACAGCGCGCGTAACTTCGGCCGCGTTTAGCTCTACCGCCTCAGACCGACGCGCGCCAAGGAGACCCTCATTATGCCTATCCCCCGCGCGGCACCTGCCTCAGCGAGGCCGCCCTCTCATATACATCCGTACGACCTCAACAAAGACAACCCAACCGACGGTAGAAATTAACCAACTGCCTTCGAACGGTGTGTCTCACGAACGGTATATTCCAACGCCTAACTAGCTCGACGCGGTCGGCGCATAGGAGAAAATCCTTTGGAACTAGACGACGAAAATAATCCCACCTTCAAATCGTGGCTATTCAGTAAGCATGAGTTCGCTGAAAAAACGGCAGGGCTGGTTGTCTTAACAATCGAGGTCATTTCGTTACTTCAGGAACTATACGCAGGGGAGGACGGACATGAAGATAGGGTGCCCATCACGTACATTCTGAATCTTTTATTTCTTGTCTTCATCTTCTTTTACCTACGAGACGATTTTGCCCGCCGCTTTAGCGTTTACGCCGACAACCCCCTCGTCGCTCGGCTTCTAAGACTTTCATATGTCCAGAACAAACAAGACAGGGTGCGCGTCCTTGTGTTTCAGGCCAACACTTTCATCTCTCAACTGAAGAATATCAATTACTTCATCCTCGCTACGGCAGGTCTGTACGCGGTATTCATCGCGCAGAAGGCGCTTCATAGAGCCGGGCTTGACATGATCCCACTGTGGCAGCTTGGAGGCAGCGAGCAAGTCTATCTCGATAACGTTCAACTCTTTCACTTCGTCATAGTCTTGTTAAGCTACGTTGGGGCGTTTTATTTACTGCGATGCTTTTTCGTGATGTACCTCCCCACAATTGATGTTTACGGCAATGACATCCTGAATAAGCAGACCACCAAATATCTCTTCGTCATCATCGCTTTAATGTCTATCGACGCTTACACGATGTCCGATGCACGGGGGCGTTTCATTTCAGAATTTATCTGCGGCGTATTCAACTCCGTCATTTTCATTTTGCTGATCGCACGCTTCGAGAATAAAATTCTGGACATCCCACCCATTATTTTATGCCTGTTATACGTCTACGCTATCCTGCAAACGTGTCTGCCTTTTGTCACCGAAGAGATTGTGGGAGAGACTTTCTCCCCCATGATAACGAAAGAGCATCCCGAATTCTTAAACGCTTTCAGCAACATCGTGCTCACTATCTGTCTCGTGGGCAAGGTGACTCTGTCTGCCGTCTTGCTATACGTCCTGAACACCAAACGTATCTTCTATTACTTCATGACGCTGAAGCTGATTCACGATGAGGAAAAGAAAAACTGGAGTAAATTCTTCTCTCTAATAGAATCGTTCTCCGTCGAGCCCGAGAAGTTCAGCCTCCTCTATGAGAAAAATCCCGACGCCACATACACCGCAAGAATCCCGGGCTTATTTAACGGTGTGAATGGGACAGGAGCGACGCGGGAAGATGCCAAAAAAGCGCTGCTGGACGAGATTAAAGGCCAGAAGGCCGTGACTGACGCCGGGGGAGATTCTATTAAAAAGTAGGTTAGGACAAAGCGCCGCGCAATGACAAGACCGACTTGACACTCGGGCACTCATTTTTAACGTTATGCTGGCCCTGCGGTGAGGCGCGAGCCGGATTCGAGGTCGGCGATGAGTTGTTCGAGGGCGGGGAGCGTCTGCTCTTCGACGTAGTCGCGGCCGAGGAGACGCATCATCTGGCGGGGGCGGGTTTCGCCGCGAGCCTCTTTGAGCAGGGCGCGGCAGAGGGCGACGACGACGGGGGTGGCGAACTGTTGGCCGGCGTTGCGGCGGAAGTCGGCGACGACCTCTTCGAAGGTGCGGCGGCGGCGGTAGGGGCGGTCGGTCGTCATCGCGTCGAAGGAGTCCGCGAGCGAGACGATCTTGGCGCCCGCGGGAATCTGCTCGTCCGTGAGCCCTTCCGGGTAGCCGCGCCCGTCGGGGCGCTCGTGATGATAGCGCGCCATCAGAGGGATGTCTGCGAAGGGGTGGTGGATGGGGCGCAGTATCTCGTAGCCCGCGGCCGGGTGCCGGTTCAGCTCCGAAGACTGCTTGGCGTCGATGCGATAGGGCGCGTTGATGATCTCGCGGTCAACGACGAGCTTGCCTACGTCGTGCAGGTAGCCGCCGATGGCGATGGCCTCGACCTCTTCGTCAGCCCAGCCCATCTCGCGCGCGATGATCTCGCTGTACTTGCCGACGCGCTCCGAGTGCCCCTGCGTGTACTTGTCCTTGCAGTCGATGGCCGCGGCGAAGGCGCGCACGGTGTCGTTGTAGCTGCCCTTCAGACCCTCGTAGAGCTTTCGATTCTCTTCCGCGCGGCGCTCGACCTCGCGCAGCAGCCGGTGGTTGTGCATCCCGACGCCGACGTGGCGCCCGAGCGCGCGCGCAAGCTCCCTGTCCTCCTGCGTAAACGACTCGCCGCTCGCCTTCCCTCCCAAGAGAATGACGCCGACCAGCTCGCCGCGCACGACGAGCGGCGTGACGACCTCGACCCCGGCGCCCACGAACCGGTCGTGTACACCCTGCTCGACGCGCGCGAAGTCCTGCAAGGCGTGCGCGAGTGCGCCCGCGCCGTTGCCGTTCGACGATTCAGAGGGCTTGAAGGTGAGTGAGAAGTCGCGCGTGAATTCTTCGTCGTAGCCGCGCGCGGCGACGAAGTGGAGCGCGTCGTGCTCGCGGTCGAACTCGGCCACCGCGCCGCGACGGATGCCCATCGCGCCGAGGACGACGTGGAGCGCCGAGCGCACCATCTCCTCGAAGTCGCTCGTCTCCGCGATCTCCTCGCCGAGGTCGGCGAGCGCCGCGAACGCGTGCAGAACCATCCGCGTGCTGTCAGACATAGTTGGTGAATCGTGAATGGTAACTGGTGAATGGTGGTCGAGTGTTTATGAGCCGCGCGGGTATCCCGCGACGTTGCAACTCCCAACGACTATTCACTATCTACCATTCACTATTTACTAGCGTCAGTGTCCGGGAGGTGTCGTCGAGAACGCTTCCAAAGTGGCGAGCGCGTCCTCGTCGCTGTCGGCCATGACGACAAGGCGCGTCAGTCCCAGCAGCTCGAAGAGCTTGAGCGTATGCAGGCTCATGTTGGAGAAGGCGACGCGCGCGCCGCGCCGCTCGGCCTCGTCGATCACGCCGAGCAGAATCGAGACGCCGATGCTGTTGACCAGCTCCGTGTCGTGAAAGTTGATGACGAGCGCGCGGCAGCCCCGCTCCATCCTCGTCAGACACTCGCGCTCGATGCGCTGGCCGCTCAACTTGTTGACGTAGTCGCCCGCAAAGACGACCGCCACCTCCCCTGAGCCCGACACGGGACGCGAGGGGTCAGCGAGTTGCTCTGACATCTCGGCAGGTCTTCCCTTCTGCTATTTGCGCAGGTACTTCGTCATCCGCAGTCGGGTGCCGTCGTCGACGCGCTCGAATTCCACGTCGTCCATCAGCGTACGGATGAGTTTGAGCCCCCAGCCTCGGCGCCCCTTTGCGCCCTCACCGCTGCCGTTCTTGTCGGCAGCAGCGCCGTTCTCAGGGAGAGTGACGGGTACGGATAGCCCTCGGCTCGATACAGTGATGACTAATTTATCACCTTCCACGCGAAACCGGTTATAGATTTTTCGCTCGGTGCTCAACGAATGCTCGGCGGCATTGATGCACGCCTCGACGAGCGCCGTCTTGATCTGGTTGATGGCCTCGGGCTCGAACTCCATCCGGCGCGCGATCTGCTCGACCGTGTGCGCCGCGATCAGCTCCGTGTCTTCGGACATCGGCAGCTCGATGGCGAACTCGTCGGCCTCCCCGTGGCCGTTCGCGCCCGCGCCCGCGAGCAGCGCCGTCAGGTGTTCGAGCTGCTCACTGGATGAGGCGTACACGTCGCGCTCGTTCAACAGCTCGGCCGCTTCGCCCGAAAAGCCCTCGCGCGAGACGAGCCAGAAGCGCACACGCTCGAAGCCGCACGCCTGCGCCACCTGCTCTAAGCGGTCGAGCCAAAGCTCTGTGAGCGCGCGCCCCGCCTCTAATTTCGATTCGACCTCGACCGCAATCCACACGACCTCGCCCGCCTCCGCGTAACCGCCGGACTCGAAGCCGTGCGCCACCGTGCAACGCTCCTCGTCGCAGAGCTGCCGCATCGGCGGATGGAACGAAGCGCAGCTCGCCGCGTGGACGATCTGCGGGAGCTGCAACGCGTCGGCCTCCGTGGCGAGCCCCTCCTGCATCTCCTCACGCGCGAGCCCTCGATACGCACGCGCGAAGTGGTCGTAGCGCAGAAGGCTCGCGGGCACGCGCTGGAAGTTGAAGCGGCGCATCACTTCGCCGAGCTTGAGCGCAGACTCGCGACGGTAGTGGCGCGCCATCGTCTGCGGCGCGCGCTTCAGTGCCTCGACCAAGGTGTCTGCGACGACGAGCGCGCGCGGCTCGGCCGCGACCTGTAGGCGATAGCTCACGCGCAGGAAGTCGCGCCACGGCGTGGTCTGCGTCGTCTCGACGTATGTGGCGTGGAAGCTCGCCAGCTCGTGCATGTGGAGCAGGCGCATCACGCGCTCGAACTCAAAGGCGTCGGCGCCGAGCCGCTTCATCCAGACCTCGGCCGGAGACTTCCCCGTTGGGTTGGCCGCCGCTTCGTAGAGCACGCGCAACAGCCCGCGCCGGAGCGAGGGTGTCGCCGCCACGTCTTCGAGCACGGAGGCGTAGCGACGGCCGATGCGACCGCCGAGCAGCTCGTCCACGTAGAGGCTCTGGAAGTCTCGAAAGCTCGTCAGAGTCGCGCTCGACGTGCGCGCGGCGTCGAGGAGCGCGGCGATGAGATACGGGCTCGCTTCGAGCTGCTGCACGACGAGGTCGCGCGTCTCCTCGTTCAAGAGGACGCCGAGCCTCTGCGCCAGTCCTTCAACTAAAGCCTGTGCGTCCGCCTCCTTCAAATTCTCAAGATGGAGGCGGCGCAGCCCTTCGAGCGCGGCGAGCGGCAGAGAGCCGTTGAGTAGATCGAGCAGGCGACGGCGCGGCCCGGCAATGACGAAGTGCACGCCCGACTGTGCGGCCGTCTGCGCGACGGCCGGCCCCAACAACACCTCGCCGCGCAGGGCCTCGGCAAGGTGTATGTCGTCGAACATGACGGTCGCGCGGACGCCGTGCGCGGCGGCCTGCTGCGGCGCACCCAAACAGAGACGGACGAGTGCGCGCTCGTCCGTCTCGCCCTGCGCGCGCTCGAAGTCCTGTATGAGACGTTCGACCCATTCGTAATCCTGCGGCGCGGCGAGGTCGAGCAGCGTGCGCAGCGTCGGCGTGGCCGAGACGAGCGCGGGGTCATCGCGGCGATGCGCTACGACCTGCGTCAGGAAGGTCTGTAGGAAGCGGCGCGCGGCGGCAGTCGTCGCCGCGTCCGCGCGTGTGAAGGCGAAGTAGACGGGCGTGGGGCCGCCGCGCTGCCGGAACAGCTCGTCGAAGGTCTGCCTTAAAAGCTCGGAGACGCCCGACTGCGGAGCGGCGAAGAGGAGGACGCCCTTCTGCTCGGCGCGCGGCGAGCCGAGCGCGGTCAGCTCGCGCAGTTGCTCGCCGCGCCCGACGAAATGTTCGGGTGCGACGCGCGCGAGTATGCGCCTCTGTTTGGGAGTCCTGACAGGCATCCCGTCTTCAGCTCTCTTCGGCGCCCTCCTCGCGCCGCGCTTCCTTGCCTTGCGGTTCCTTCTCTTGCGCGCCCGCGGCCTTCCGCCCCTTCGGCTCGTACGACTCGATGCAGTTCTTGCCGCGCGCCTTGGCGGCGTAGAGAGCGCGGTCGGCCGCGCGGATGACTTCGGCCGGGGTGTCCAGCTCCGCGCCGAAAGAGGAGACGCCGATTGAGACGGTGACGGCGCCGTGCGGCTGCGACTGCCCGTGCGGAAACTGCGTGCGCTCGATGCGGCGGCGGATGCGCTCGCCGATGGCACGCGCCTCTGCGAGCCCGGTCTGCGGCAGAAGGATGCTGAACTCTTCACCGCCGTAGCGCGCCGCCACGTCGGCCGAGCGCAGCGCCGTCTTCAGGCATTGCGCCGTCATCTCAAGCGCGAGGTCGCCCGCCTGATGGCCGTGCGCGTCGTTGTAAGCCTTGAAGTCGTCAATGTCCACCATCATGAAGCTCATCGCGAAGCGATGGCGCTTCGAGCGATCCAGCTCCTCCTGCAAACGCTCTTCGAGGTAGCGACGGTTGACGAGCCCGGTCAAAGGGTCTGTGATGGAGAGCAGTTGAAACTGCGTGGCCTTGCTGTGCCACTCGACGCGGTCGAGCGCGAGCGCCATCTGCGGCGCAATCATGTCGAGGAGCCCGAGGTCGAACTCATCATAAGCACCGCCACCGGCCTTGTCCGTCACGTTCAGCACACCCACCTTGCGCCCGCCGACGGCGATGGGATAGCTGATGAAAGACTTCGTCTTGTAGCTCCGCTCCGAAGAGGAGGCGGGGTTCCAGCCCGACACCTTCGACACGTCGCGCACGACGGCCGGGCGCCCCTCGCGCATCACCACCCCTGCGACTCCTTCGCCGATGCGCACGCGCGTCTCGCGCGTCACCTCGGCGCGTGGGCCGACCGCCGCCTTGACCGAGAGCTCGCCCGCGCGCTCGTCGAAGAGGAGCAGCGAGCCGCGCTCGGCCCGCAGCAGCTCGGCCGAGTGGCGGAGGATGGTTGTGTAGGCGTCCTCGGGGCGCGCGGAGTTGACGACTTCGGTGAAGGCGCGCAGTTGTGAAGCGGCGCGGACGCGACGCTCAAGCTCTTCGCGCAGGCGGCTCAGCTCAAGCGGCATCGCGATGTCGCGGCAGACGGCCGCGAGCGCGCGGCGCTGCTCGTCGCTCAGATTGGTGTCGCCGACAAGGAGCGCGCCCTTGATATCTTCGCCGACGATGAGCGGGAAGAGCTCGACGGCCTCTTCATGTTTCGGCCCGGTGCGTCCGCCCGCGGGCACGGCGATGGAGTCGCCCTTCGTCGCGGCGAGGAGGAGCTTGATCTCCTTCGGCTTGAGCGCGACGCGCGGCGGCTTTCGCTCGAAGATGCCGGTGACGCACGTTGCGTAAAAGCTGTCGTCCGTGCGCAGGAGCAGCGCGAGCGACTCGACGCCGTAGCCATCAGACAGAGTCTTAACGGCCTTGCGGCACGCCTCATCCAGAGAGCCGCCCGACAGCGCGCCGCGTGTCGTGGGCGTGTATGTTTCGACCTCGACGGTTGACGCTGCCGTAACGCCGTTCGTCTGGACGACAGTTGAGTCCGAAAGGGCTGTGCCCTCTTCAATCTTCTCCTCGGGCTTCGACTTCGCGGCCTTCGACTCGGACGGGTGGTGCCCGTTCGTTGCGTGCCGCGTCTCCTCTTCGCCGGCCTTGACGACCAGCTCACCCGGGATGCCGTCGGCGCCTGCCGTCGGCGAGGGCTCGGCCGCGTGCGGCTCCTTGCGCGGCGCGGAAGCGAACGCTTCGGCCGATTGCGCGACGCGCGCGGCAAGGGTTTCGAGGTCTTGACGGGAGGCGAAGATGACGTTGGCGAAGAGTTCCGCCGAGAGGAGGTCTGCGAGGTCGCCCGCGCGTATGCGCTCGGCCAGCGCGCGGTAGTCCGCGACGCGCAGGAAGCAGCGCCCGCCGATGACTGCGAGCGGCGCGCCCGTCCCAAGCTCGACCGGCGCGGCGAAGCAGTGAAGCCCTGCGTGACAACGATACTGCACGGCCTTCCCCTCGCGCATGGCGCGCGCGTGCGCCTCGCCGCAGTCGGGCTGACAGAGGTGCGCGTGTGCGGGCGAAGATTGGAATGCCTGACAGATGGAGTTGTTGTTGGCGACGGAGAGCGCGGGCGGTTGTCGGCCTTCGACGAGCAGGAGCGCGAGCCCCGAAGACGAGGCGAGCCCCTCCTGCACCTCCGCCCACCCGTGTGGCAGCACGGCGGAAGTCTTGCTCTGGGCAGCACCCACTTGGGACGGGGTGGTGTTGTCCATTAGCTGTCGCGGCACAATCTTCGGACTCGAAATGGCGGACGGAGGGAGGTTCGACTGCGTAAGCGGGGTGGCCCGTCGGGAGCAGGCTGAATCTCAGAGAGAGCGGGAGCACCGAACGGCGCCACCATCCTCCTACCGCAGTATATTTGCCCGCACGGCAATAGACAAGGCTTAACTCAGACCCGACCCGGCACGCGGGCTCGAAAAAGGGCCTGTGACCTTGTCACTGCTGTTTAAACGTCTAATGGCGGGGGAGTTTCACTGCGCGATGATGCGACCCGTGTTCCGGAGCCCCGGCGCGTCGCCCGGCGCAACTCGTTCGATGTCAGGCTCTTCCGGGCTGATGCGGATGCAGGCCGCGAAGTGGTTCGGCTTTATCTCGGCAAGGGGCGGCACAACTTCTTTGCACTTCTCAATCGCCCAGGGGCAGCGCGTGTGAAAGCGGCAGCCCTGCGGCGGGTTGATGGGCGAGGGCACGTCGCCCTGTAGGACGATTCTTTTGCGGGCGGCCTCGACCACGGGGTCGGGCACGGGGACGGCCGAGATGAGCGCCTTCGTGTAAGGCATTAGGGGGTCGCGGTAGATGACCTTCGCGTCGGCCAGCTCGACCAGTTTGCCGAGGTACATGACGGCGACGCGGTCGGAGACGTGACGAATGGCGCGCAGGTCGTGTGAGATGAAAAGATACGTCAGGTCGCGCTCGCGCTGAAGCTTCTCCATCAGGTTCATGATCTGCGCCTGTATGGAAACGTCGAGGGCCGAGATGGGCTCGTCGGCGACGACGAAGTCCGGGTCGGCCGCGAGCGCGCGCGCGATGCCGATGCGCTGCCGCTGCCCGCCGGAGAACTCGTGCGGGTAGCGCTTGAGAAAATGCGGGCTCAGGCCGACGACGCTCATCAACTCGCGCACGCGGCCCTCGCGCTCGCGGCCGCGCCCGAGGCTGAAGGTGTCGAGCGGCTCGCCGATAATCTGCGAGACCGTCATGCGCGGGTTGAGTGACGCGTAAGGGTCTTGGAAGATCATCTGAAGGTGGCGACGGTGGCCGCGCATCTCTCGCTTCGAGAGGCGCGCGAGGTCGCGACCCCGAAAGAGCACTTGGCCCCCGGTCGGCTCGGTCAGGCGCAGCAGCGCGCGCCCCAAGGTGGACTTGCCGCAGCCCGACTCGCCGACGAGCCCCAGCGTCTCGCCGGGATAGATGTCGAGCGAGACGCCGTCCACGGCCTTGACGACGCGACGGACGGCTGAGCCTCCGACGAGCTTGTCGAACGCCGTGCCCCCGCCGAGGTCGAAGTGGACTTTCAGCTCGCGGATTGAGATGAGCGGTTCACGCTCCGAAGCGCCCATCGGCGGCCGCGCGAAACCCTTCGAGGCTCCGGCTTGCACTCCATCCGTGCTCATCGGCTGTTACCCCCTTGCAAAGGCAACCCGTTCGGGTCTATGTGAGAACCCGCCGTCTGCACGCCGCCGCGCGCGTTGAGCGAATCGTTGTAGACCTCTTCGGCGAAGTGGCAGAGCGAGAAGTGCTCGGCGTTGAGCTGGACGAAGGGCGGAAACTCTCTCTTACAAATCTCCTCGGCGCGGTAGCAGCGCTCGGCGAAGGGGCACTGGTCGGGCGAGAGGTGCGCCACGTCGGGCGGGAGGCCCGGAATCTGATACAGCTCAGTCCCCTCTTCATGCCCGGGGTCGGGGACGGACTTCAGCAGACCCTTCGTGTACGGATTACCGGGCGCGGCGAACAACTCGGTCGTCGGCGCCTGCTCGAAGACCTTGCCGGCGTACATGACGATGATGTGGTCGGTCATGCCGGCGACGACGCCGAGGTCGTGCGTGATGAGGATGACGCTGGTGCCCGTCTCGCTCTTCAGATTTTTAATCAGTTCGAGTATCTGCGCTTGGATGGTCACGTCGAGCGCGGTCGTCGGCTCGTCGGCGATGAGCAGCTCGGGCTCGCATGCCAGAGCCATCGCAATCATCACGCGCTGGCGCATGCCGCCCGAGAACTCGTGCGGGTATGAGTTGGCGCGCGAACGCGCCTCGGGGATGCCGACCGTCTCCAACATCTTGACGGCGTGCTCGTACGCCTGCTCTTTCGAGTGGCCGAGGTGGAGCTGCGTAATCTCCATCAACTGCCGGGAGATACGCATGAAGGGGTTGAGCGAGGTCATCGGGTCTTGGAAGATCATGCTGATGCGCTTGCCGCGAATCTTCCGCACCTCGTCTTCCGACAGCGAGAGGATGTCCTGCCCGTGGAAGAGCACTTCGCCCGAGACGATGCGGCCGGGCGGGCTCGGGATGAGACGGATGACCGACAGATTCGTCACGGACTTTCCCGACCCCGACTCGCCCACAATCCCGAGCGTCTCGCCCCGCTTCAAATCGAAGCTGATGCCGTCCACGGCCCGCACGGTGCCGTCCTCCGTCTCGAAGTACGTCCGCAGGTCTTTGACCGAAAGTAGGTTGCCGTTGTGACTCATCAGGATTGATGCCTAGAACTTTCTCATCTGCGGGTCGAGCGCATCGCGCAGGCCGTCGCCGAGGAAGTTGAGCGAGAAGAGCGTCAGCGCCATCGTCACGCCGGGGAAGATGAGCTGCCAGGGGAAGACCGCGATGTTCTGGATACCCTCCTGCGCGAGGCTCCCCCACGAAGCGTACGGCGCCTGCACGCCGAGGCCGAGGAAGGAGAGGAACGCCTCCTGCAACATCACCGAGGGAATCGTCAGCGTCGCATAGACGATGACCGGCCCCAGTGCGTTCGGCACGATGTGCCGGAAGATTATCTTCGGCGTCGAGACGCCGGTCGCGCGCGCGGCCAGCACGTACTCCTGATTCTTGAGCGAGATGACCTGCCCGCGCACGATGCGCGCCATCGTCAGCCACGAGACCGCGCCGAGCGCCGCGAAGAGCAGAAAGATTTGCTGCAACGGCGAACGCCCGCCGAAGAAGGCCAGCAGCACGATGACCACCATCATGTACGGGATGGCGTAGAGCACGTCCACGATCCGCATCATCAGGTCGTCAACCTTGCCGCCCAGATAGCCCGCGGTCGCGCCCCACGTCACACCGATGAGAATCGAAACGAAGGTCGCAATGATGCCCACCATCAGCGAGATGCGCCCGCCCTGAAGCACACGCGCCAGCATGTCGCGCCCCGCCGGGTCAGTCCCCATCGGGTGCGTGGCGGAGAACTTCCCGTCAGGGCCCGTGAAAGGCGGGAACGAGTTGCGGAACTTATTATCGACCGGCTGCGTGTCGTACTCGTAGCCGGTCGCGGCCTTGATGATCGGCGGGCCGACGAGCACCAAGACCATGATGATGCCTACGACGACCATGCCGAAGACGGCCAGCCTATTCCTCAGGAGGCGCTTCCACGCGTCCCGCCACAGAGACGTGCCGCGCGCGGGAGCCGCCGGCTCGCCTGCCGTGCGCACGTCGCCCTCGCCGACGGCCATCTCGGGGAAGGCGTGAATCTCGTCGCCGCGTCGCGCCGTCACGGGGGCCTTCGTCGGCGTCCCGCGCGGAGTGAGCGCAGGCTCGCCCGCACCCCAAGGGTCTTGCGGCTGCGAGCGTCCCTCTTCAGTCGGCACCTGCGGTGTTCTCTCGTCGCTCATCTCTTCAGTAGCGTATGCGCGGGTCGATGAAGCCGTAGGCGATATCGACGATAAGGTTGAAGATCAGTACGAGGATGGACGTGAAAGCGACGATGCCGAGAATGAGCGGCTCGTCGCGGTTCAAGTTCGCGTTGATGAAGTAGGTACCCAAGCCCGGCAGCGCGTAGATGCGCTCGACGACGACCGTCCCCGTAATCAGGATGGCGAGCGCCGGGCCCGTGAACGAGACGACCGGCAAGAGCCCGCCGCGCAGTGCGTGACGCATCACCACCTGCCGCTCGGTCAACCCCTTGGCGCGCGCCGTGCGGATGTAGTCCGAGCGCAGGACTTCGAGCATCCCCGCGCGCGTCAGCCGCGCGATGTAGGCCATGTAGATCGCCGAGAGCGTCAGCACCGGCAGCAGCATGTTCCAGGACGGGAAGCCGCCCCATCGCGCGGGCGGCAGCCAGTAGAGCGAGAGCGAGAAGATGAGGACGAGGATGGGCCCCAAGACGAAGTTCGGCATACTGATGCCGAGCATCGAGAGCCCCATCGCCGTGTAGTCGAACTTCGAGTTCTGTTTGAGCGCCGCGATGGTGCCGAGCGTCGTGCCGACGAGGAGCGCCAGCAGGTACGCGCACGTCCCGATGGCGGCCGAGACGGGCACGGTGCGCCTGAGCACGTCGTTGACGGTCTCGGTCTCGTAGCGCAGCGAGTGGCCGAAGTCGAGACTCAGGATGTTCTTCATCACGCGGCCGTACTGCACGTACCAAGGCTGGTCGAGCCCATACTTGGTGCGGATGTTCTTCTCGATAGCGGGCGGCAGCTTGCGCTCGCTCGCATAGAAGTTGCCGGGGGCGAGCCGGATGAGCGCCCACGTCAGAGAGATGACGATGAGCACCATCGGCACGGTCACGAGCATGCGGCGGACGATGAAGCGAAACATTTCGCGGCTACTCCTTCACCTCGGCCAGCTCTGCGTTCTCCATGTCGGGCATCTTCTGATCCCACTTCGCGCGGTCATGCTCGATGTAGACGAACTTCCAAGCGTGCAGCGTCGCCGGGTTGGGGTACATGCCTTTGACGTAGGGCTTCTTCATCCAGCTCGTCGCGGGCTTGGTTAAAGGGATGACGGGCGCCTCGTCGAGCAGGTACGCCTCGGCCTGCGAGAGCAGCGCGTAACGCTTCGCCTGATCGGTCTCGCGGTTCGCCGTGTTGAGCATCTCCACGAACTTCGGGTCGAACCAGCCCGTCCCGTTGTCACCGCCCGCGGTGGCGAACAGCCCGAGGTAGGTGTATGGATCCATGTAGTCGCCTGACCACCCGGCGCCGCCCGCGAACCCCTTGTATTCGAGATTGGCGCGCGTGTTGAGGAAGGTCTTCCACTCGATGGCGCGCAAGCCGATGGTGATGCCGAGATTCTGCTTCCACTGCGCCTGGACGAACTCGGCGACCTCTTTGTTCGACCCGGCCGTGTTGTAGATGACCTCGACCGTGTTGGCCGGGAACTTCGACGCGTCGAACTTGCCCGACCCGTCCTTGTAACCGGCCTCTGCCAGCAGCCGCTTGGCCCCCTCGACATCGTAGTCGTAGCCCTTCGGGCTCGTGTAGCCGTGCAGGATGCCGGAGGGGACGAAGACGTTGTTGGCTTTCGAGACGACGCGGAACTTCTCCAGCGCGTCGCGGTCGATGGCCATCGCAAACGCCTTCCGCACGCGCTTGTCGTTCATAGGAGGCGCCGTGGTGTTGATCTGCCAGTAGACCGAGCCGTTCTCGGGCGCGTCCATGTAGTCGCGCGCTTCACGCACCCCGGCCTTGAGCCACGAGGCGGGGACGGTGTGATTGTAGGTCGCGTCCACCTCGCCCGACTTGTAGAGATTCATCATCGTCGTCTGGTCGTCGAGCGGGTAGAAGACGATCTTGTCGAGATGGACTTTGTCGGCGTCCCAGTAGTACGGGTTCTTGACGACGACGAGCTGGTTGTAGGGCTTGTGCTCGGCAAGCATGTGGGTGCCGCTGCACACGATGTTGCCGGGCTTCGTCCAGTCGATACCGTACTTCTCGACGGTCTTCTCCTGCACGACGCGGAAGAACTGATGCTGGATGAGACCCATGAAGTAGGGCGCGGGCTGGCGGAGCGTGATGCGCAGGGTGTAGTCGTCAACGGCCTCGACGCCCACGTCTTCGGCCGTGGCGGGAACCAGTTCCTTGCCCGCGACCAGCGCGGCCAGCTTCGGGTTGGCCTTGAACGCCTTCTCCTTCTCCTTCGCATCGGTTGGGACGAAGAGGCGGTCGGGCTCGTGCATGCGGTGGTGGAACTCCGTGTCGGGCGCAATGTCTTCGCCGCTGACGGGCGCGGACGCCTGCTCCGTGCCGCCGCCGGACTCGGCCGCCTCGGAGGCGAGCACGAAGCGCCCGGTCTTCGGGTCGCGAACGAAGGCGCCGCCGGTGTTGAAGGCTTCGGCGTTCTTAATCTCCCACGCGAGGAAGGCGACGCGCGACGCAAGCTCCGGCCGCAGGCCGCGTCGCAGCGTGTAGACGAAGTCGCGCGCGGTGATGGGGTCGCCGTTCGAGAACCTGGCGTTCTTGCGCAGGAAGAAGACGAACTCGCTCGCGTTGCTGTTGGACTTCCAGCTCTCGGCGACGCCGGGGATGGGCTCCATCGTCTTCGGGTGGTACTCGACCAGTCCCTCGTAGAGCGCCACGTCGAGCCGCGCCTCGGGCTGCCCCGAACTCATCTGCGGGTCGAGCGACTCGGGCTCGGAGCCGGAGATGTAGCGGAGCGTCTGCCCTTCGGGCGGCTCCAGCTTGCCGAAGTAGCCATTCTTCTCGACCGGCGGGCCGCAGGCCACGAAGAGGAGGACGGCGACGAGGACTAACGCCACAATGCGCGCGATCTTACTTTTGGTCATGGCCGTAGGTACTCCTGCTTCAATCGAGACTGGGCGGCGGGGCTGCGGGGGTCGTAGATAAACTGTCCGGGGAACAGGCCGGCCCCGAAAGTATCACGCCGCGCACGGTCAATCAAGGATGAAGTGACACGCCTCTAACGATGCGCTTCGTGGCTCCTGCGGTTGCATGTTCGTGCGCCGAAGCTGTCAGCGTTGCGCCGCACGCGCCACCCGCGCAGTCTGCTCGGCCGCGGGCGGGCGCCAGTCGCGGTTGATGCGGACGTGCTTGAGCGAGGGCGCGTCCAAAAGGTTGGACTCGAATCCATCCACGTAGGGTTTGACGAGCGCGTAGGACGAAGCGAAGTGGAGCGGGATGGCCGGCAGCTCGCGCAGTGCCTGCGCCTCGGACAACGCCGCGGGGTTGGGCCGCGCTTGCGCGAGCGTCGCGTCCGTCTTAGCCTCGACGCCCTTCGTCGTCAACGCGGGCGGCGCGGCGGGCGCCGTCTCAACTTCGGGATCGGAGACTTCGGTGTCGCCGACCTCGCCGAAGAGTTGACGCATGTTCGTCTCCTCGTCGGTCGTCTGCATGACGAGGCTGCGTCGCGCCACGTCATAGTCGCCGTTGCGCAGCATCGCCTCATACTCTTCCCAAGGGCGGACGACAATCTCCGTCTCGACGCCTAAGCCGTCGCGCCACATGCGCGCGACGGCCTGCGCGACGAGCCGCTGCTGCTCGTTGCGGTTGACGAGCAGGCGCACGCGCGGGAAGTTCACGCCGCCGGGATAGCCCGCCTGTTCCAGAAGCTTGCGCGCACGCTCGACGTTGTGTTCGAGCCCCGCCGCGCCGCCTTCGTTCGCGTCTACATTGTTAGAGACATTCGTCCCCTCGCCCGCCGCTTCCGCAGGGACGGGGATGAACGTGCGCGTCGGCTCGGTCGCGCCGCCGAGCGTGTCCTTGCTCAAACGCTCCACGTCGAGCGCGAAGGCGAGCGCTTGTCGCACGCGCACGTCGTCGAAGGGCGGGCGCGCGGTGTTGAAGCGGTAGTAGTTGAGCGCGGCGAAAGTCTCGCGGCGAAAGTCTTCGTAGGGCGTGAGGAGCTTGACGGCCAGCGGCTCGACGGCCGCATTCGAGACGACATCGACCGCGCCCGCACGATACGCTGCGAGCGCCGACTCCGTATCGCCACCGGCGACGAAGCGCACGCGTTCGAGCGTGACCGACGCCGCGTCCCAGTAGCTCTCCGCGCGCGCAAGCTCGACGCTGTCGCCCGCGAGGCGCGAGAGGCTGAAAGCACCGTTGGTCACGATGCCCGGCTCCGTCTGCGCGACGCCGCCCTGCCTCTGCTCCCACTGTTCGGGCAGCACGGCCTCAGGGCTCAACTCATGCACGGGCCGGAAGACGGGATGCGCGACGAGCGCCGGGAAGTTCATGTCGGGACGCATGAGCGTCACGCGGAGTGTTCTCGCGTCGAGTGCGACCACGCCGAACGCCTTGGGCCGCGGAGGCTGCTTCGCGGTCGAACCCCTCTCCGTCTTCAACGCTTCATGCGCGCGCTCTGATTCGCCAACACTCGCGCCGCTCTTTTCGTTCTCGTTCGTCTGAGTCGTGAGCGACTCGGCGCCCTCGATGTTCGAGAGCAACGCGGCGTGCGGCGCGCGCTCGCCGAGCCGGAGCGTGCGTCGCCAAGAGCGCACGAAGTCCTGCGCCGTCACGGGGTCGCCGTTCGTCCAGCGCGCGCCCTCGCGCAGGTGGAACGTCCAACGCTTCCCATCTTCGGCCTGCTCCCACTGGCTTGCGACCGCGGGGGCCGGGCGCAGACTCCCGGGCTCATACTCGGTCAAGCCTTCAAAGAGCGCACGCACCGCGTCCGTGTCCGGTGGCGCGGCGGCGCGCGCCGGGTCGAAGACTTTCGGTAACCCGCCGTCGCTCCAACGAAACTCCTGTGCGGCCGGAACCTCGACCTTCCCGTAGAAGCGCTCGCCCTTCTCCTCTCTGAAGCATCCGCTGAGCATGAGCGTGGCCGACACGACGAGCGACAGCCACAGCCTCAAGCCGCGCGCAAACCTCACGCGCCTCCGTCCCAAGATTTTGTGCCCGACGACTTTCATCAATCACTCAGCGCTTGGCCGCGCCCTTATCCGCGAGACGGCGGAGCGCGGCGTAGACCTCCTCGGTCTGCCTGCGCGCCTCTTCGAAGCTCGCCGAAGTGTCTATCTTAAAGT
>JBJMGQ010000268.1:0-12777 GCA_045807845.1 Pyrinomonadaceae bacterium
ACGGCATCATCATCGTCCCCAAGAACGGCATCGTCCCTGACGGCACGGTGGTTTGAAACGATGAACTATGAACGCTGAACGATGAACTGTTAAAGCTAAGAACAATTGCTAACGCAAGGAGGCCGGAGGTTCGAGCGTTCAACCTCCGGCCTCTTCTTCTTTAACTGTCAACCGCCGCCGTTCTTTCAGTTCAGCGTTCAGCGTTCATAGTTCAACGTTCCGCCGAAGGGGGCGAAGTTGCGGCGCAGCACCGGCGCGGACTGGCGCGGGTTGGTGTTGCCCTGCGCTGTGGTGGCGTCGGGGGAGGTGCCGCCGTCGGGGCGGTAGACGTAGCTGTCGCGCGCGCGGACGACGAGGTTGGGGCGGCGGACGCGGACGCGTATCTGGCGCCGCTCCTCGGCCTGCGACTGGCGCGAGGGATAGTAGCCGAGACTGTACTGGCGCCGCAGCTCTTCGGCGATGTTCGTGAACGCCTCTTCGATGTAGTTGAGGTCTTGCGCGTCGTGGTGCCGGCCGCCGGTCGCCTCCGCGAGACGGCGCAGGTACTCGCTCCCGCGCTGATAATCTTCGCGCGTCGTCCCCACACCACCGCCACCGCCTCCACCGCCGTTGCCGATGTTGACGTTGCCGCCGCTCAGGATGACGCCGATGACATCGCCCCAGCCGGGGTTCTTCCTATGCCTCGGCTGACGATTACGCCCGGGCCACTGTCCCCCGCCACCGCCGCCGCTGTTGCCGCCGCCGTCAACGTATGTGTCGTACTGGATGGGGTAGATCATCGCGTCCAGCTCGACGGCCTCTTCGACCGTGCTCTCGAAGCTGGCATGCTTGCTCGAAGTATCAACGCCGTCGGTGAAGAGGACGATGGCCTTGCGCCCCTGCACGCGGCTGAGCTGGTCGTTGATGACGAGGTCGACGGCGTCGTAGAGGCGCGTGCCGTTACCCGTGTGCGTGCGGCGGATGGCCGCGCGCAGTTGGTTGCGGTCGCTGGTCGCTTCGGAGAGGACGCGCACCTGATCGTCGAAGGCGACGACGATGACGCGGTCGGCCGGGCGGAGCTGGTCGAGAAAGGCGATGGCCGCGTCCTGTATGTCTTCGAGCCGGAAGCGCGTCGAGCCCGACGTGTCGATGACGAGCGCGACGGTGAAGGGCTGTTCGACGGGCGCGAAGTATGCGACCTGCTGCTCCGTGCCGTCCTCGAAGATACGGAAGTCTTCCTTATGCAGTCCGCCGATGAAGCGGCCATCGCGGTCGAGCACCGAGACGGGCACGGTCACGAGCGAAGCGTTGACGCGGACGACCTCGTCCTCGCCCACCTCCTCTGCGACCTCGGCCGGCGCCTGCGGTGCGGAACTCCTCTCGGTCGAGGGCGCGGGGCGCTCCATCTGCGGTGCGCGCCTCGCGGGCGCAGGGGCGGGCGCGGGCGTGTTGGTCGTCGTCTGGCCGACGCGGCGCGGGCGCGTCTGCGCGTGCGCCAAAGGCGCGGCGAAAGACGCGAACAGGGCGAGGGTCAGGGACAGACGTGCGAGCAATTTCATAGCATTTTCTCCGGACGGCGCGGCTGGCGCCCCCCTTTGACGTGGCCCAAGCTCTCGCGGATGCCAATTATTTTAACGCTGAAGTAGGAACGCTGAACGCTGAACTGAAAAACAACGGGTTTCCAGTTCAGCGTTCCTACTTCAGCGTTACTTGGCGGCGCTCTCGATGGCATTGAAGATGAAGTTAAAGGTGCCCCATGTCTGGCCGCGGTGCTGCGGGCGGAAGCCGAAGAGGATGACGCGGCCACGGCCGAGGGTGGCTTCGACGAGGGCGGCGCGGCCGGCGAGCTTGTCGGCGCCGAGCAGCCAGCCGGAGCGTAAGACCTCGTCCTTGCCGGCGTAGCGCGCGACGACGTGGGCGCGGGCCGTGTCGGTCACCTCGAAGGCGGCGCTGTTGACGAAGTAGGCGTCGGCCTGCGCGCCGTAGCCGCGCGCGAGCGGGTGCGAAGTCTCGACCTCGACGCGCAGGACGGAGCCGGGGCAGTAGAAGTCCGTGGGGCGCAGCCCGTCGAGCACGTTGCGCACGGGGAGGTTGAAGTGCTTGAGCGGCAGCTCGGTCGAGTCGTCCCAGCAGACGAGCGTGCCGCCCTCTTCGACGAAGCGGCGAAGGTTTGCGACGCCCGCCTCGGTGATGCCGCCCGTTAACTCGGCGGGCGCGGTCTCCTTCGCGCGGCCTTCGACTATCTCACGCAGCCGCATCGAAGGCAGCACGATCACGTCGTACTTCGCGCTGAGCTTGCCGGCCCGCACGTCGGCGTCGCGCAAGCTCGTGTAGGGCACGTTGAAGGTGTCGAAGAGCCAGCGCGTCCAGCCCTCGTCCATCGAGCCCGTCCAGCTTTTGTAGAGCGCGAGGCGGACGGGGCGCTTGACGGGGTTCTGTATCGGCGAGTCAATGAGTGTCGTTCTCAAGTCGTACTGCCCGCGCCTGTCGCTTTCGATGATCTTGTTTTTGCCCGAGATAGTGGTGTTGAGCCCGAGGTCGCGGCGCACCTCCGACTCGTCCTTAACTAACGTCAGGCGTCTTTGCGACTCGGGCTCGCGGATGCTGTGGACAGGGTAGGCTTCGACGCCCATCTGCATCGGCAGCGTCCAACCGGCCACGTCGTAGGGGCGTTCGGGCGCGCCGCCCGCGAGCCGGTCGGGGTAGAGCTGGCGCTCGAAGAGTGCCTGCACGTTCGAGCGATACGGCTGACGCAGGTAGACGAGGTAGCTGCCCGAAGGCCACTCGGGCGGCGGCTGCTTCGCGTCGTTGTAGACGGTGCCGTGCTGGGCCGCGAGCATCAGGTGCAGCTCCGCGTCCATGCGATGCACCTCGACGCCCTGCTCGACGAGGAGCGTGACGAGCTTGGCGACCGCTTCGTCCTTCCCCTGACCGGCGGGGATGATGTATGCGAGCACCTCGTCGCGGTCTGCGGGCGACCAGTCGAGCGCGCGGCGGCCCAGCTCGTAGAAGTTGCGCAGATAGCGCTCGCGATACTTCGCCGCCATCGAGAGCACTGCGCGCGAGGCCACAAGCTCAAGCCCCATGATGTCCTGCGCGCGCCACTCGCCGCCGGGCCAAGGGTCTGGGAAGTTGGTCGTCGGGCTGTCGGGCAGCGCCGTCGGCATGCCGCGGACGGAGGAGCGGCGGAGCTGTTCGGGCGTGACCTTGACGGGCGTCAGAAGGCGCGCGCTCGCCGCCTCGGTCAGGATGCCGACCGAGTTGTGGAAGTAGGGCGCAGTGCGGAAGCCGCCGTGCCACCAAGTGTCGTACATCGCGTTGGTGACGACGCCTTGGTAGCCCGCGGCCTCCGTGTCGGCGGCGATCTTGTGGCCGATGAGCCCGACCTCGCGCAGCAGGAGCGGCGCGATGTGCGGGTTCGGCGGGTCGAAGAAGGGCGGGACGAAGAAGCGCGAGCCCGTCGAGCCCTGCTGATGCACGTCGTAGACAATCTGCGGGAACCACTCCTTCCACAACAGACGCGAGACGGCGCGCGTCTCGCGGAGGTTGAGCATGAACCAGTCGCGGTTGTCGTCGTGCCCCGCGTAGGCGTGATAAAGCTCGGGCGGCTCAGAGCCTTCCCAGGGCGTGCCGAGCGAGCGTCGATACCAGTCGGCGACGATGTCGATGCCGTCGGGGTTGGGCGAGGGGATGAGGATGAGAATGGTGTTGTCGAGAATCTCGCGCGTCTCAGCATCCTGTGCGGAGGCGAGCTGATAGGCGAGCTGCATCGACATCTGCGAGGCGACAATCTCGGTCGAGTGGATTGAGCAGGAGATGACGACGACCGTCTTACCTTCACGCACGAGACGGTCGCGCTCGGCCTCCGTCTGCACGAGCCGCGGGTCTGCGAGGCGGCGCTGGATTTCGCGATACCTGTCGAGTTCGCGTATATTCTCGGGCGAGCTGATGAATGCGGCGAGGATGGGACGCTTGAGTGTGGACTCGCCGATGGTCTGGACGCGGACGCGACCGCCGCGAGCGTTGAGACGGCCGAAGTAGTCCGTGATCTGCTTCCAGTCGGCGACCTTGCGGTCGTCGCCGGGTGTGAAGCCGAGCACGTCGCGCGGCGCGGGCACGCGCCCGTTGGTGGCCGCAGCAGGGCCGACGCTCGCGGGCGGTTGCGTCGGGCGCGGTGTGCGACGGCGCTGCGCGTGCGCGGCTGTGGTGGTCAGGCAGCAGAGTGCGAGCGCGGCGACGGCGAAGAGCAGGGAAGGGCGGCGAAGGAACGCTGAATGCATCCTGAAAGTCTTCCAACAGAGATTGAAGGCCCAGAGCGAAGCGCAGAGGTGACGAAGGCCGAGTCTAGCACAGGCACGCGGCACACGCTCGCGGGAAGGCTCTGGTACTGGTGGTCTCTGTTTGTGGCCGCGATGCTGCTGCTCGTCATCGGCCCGCCGACGATTACGGTGGCGCGCGTCGCGGGGCGGCAGCATTGGCTCTACCCCTTTGCGCTCTTCGGCGCGCGCACATGGCTGCGCCTGAGCGGCGTGCCCGTGCGCGTGCGCGGCTTGGAGAACTTAGACCCGCAACAGTCTTACGTCTTCATCGCCAACCACCGCTCGTTTCTCGACACGGCCATGCTCTTCTATCATCTGCGGCGGCGCATCGGCATCCTCGCCAAGAAGGAGCTGTTGAAGGTGCCCATCCTCGGCTACGGCATGGGCTTCGTCAACATCATGGCCATCGACCGCTCGAACCGCGAGAGCGCTCTGCGCACGACGAAGGCCGCGACCGACCGCCTGCGCGCGGGCACGTCGTTCGGCGTCTTCGCGGAGGGGACGCGCGCACGTCCCGGCGAGCTGCTCCCGTTCAAGAAGGGCGGCTTCTACATGGCGGTCGAGGCGGGGGTGCCAATCGTCCCCATCGTCATGAAGTACACCGACGAGCTGATGGGGAAGGGCACGGGCGTCGCGCGCCCCGGCACGGCCGAGATGGTCATCCTCCCGCCCATCGAGACCGCCGGGATGCGCGGCGAGGATGTGAAGAAGTTGACCGAGCGCACGCGCACGGCCATCGCCGAAGAGCTGGGCATCGGCGGCCGAGGTTAGAGTGTCATACCAAAGTCCCGGCGGGGGCTTTTACCGGCTGGCTCATTAAATCCCTCATCCCCCTCGCAGACAGACCCGGCGGAGGCGCGCAGAGTCTTGTCGCACGTCCCGTCCTTCTCTACACTATCGCAAGCCCACGCCGCGCAGTGCGACGTTCTCCCCCGCCGTGGAGTCGGGCCGGATGGTTCGGCGTTTACGTCCCTCTGACGAAGTTCGGCCGAACCATTCGGCACAATAGTAGTTAGCTGGCTTCATTAGCGGAGAGTTAAGAGCGTGAATCATGGCTACGGCTCGCTTGGAGACAGAATCAATCACCGACTGGCCATCGTTCCATGCGGTTTGCCGGGAAGTCTTCGGCTTCCCTGATTTCTACGGCATGAACATGAATGCCTGGATTGATTGCATGTCCTATCTGGACGAAGATGCCGGCATGACGCGCTTTCTTCTGGACGCTGGAGAGATGCTACACATCGAAGTGACAGCGACAGAGTCTTTCAACCAGAGATTGCCGGAAATCTTCGATGCGCTAGTCGAATGTAGCGCGTTCGTGAATCAGCGTTACATCCGGGTTGGGCAGCCCCCTGTTTTATCGCTCATCTTTTTATAGGCGTCGGTATGGATTTCACCAAACGCGCCAGCTAACAACGGCATGCACCCGACGGCTCTTATCTTCGGTAATCGCTCGGGCGCGGCGGGTGATGCCCGGCGTTGATGCGTTGATAGTTCGTTGAGCCGAGGGAGAAGGGTGGGAAGAGTCGCCGGGTGATGGTGGGGGCGAAGGCTTCGGCGTTCGTACCTGCGTCGTGGGGAGAAGAGAGGAGGTTAATGATGGCTGACGAAAAGTTGGATGACAAATTCTTCGAGGCGGGGGTGCATTTGGCGAGGACTAACCTTGAGGCGTCGCTCAACCGCTACATGGAGGAGTGTTTCCGCGTGGCGAAGCTGATTGCGCGCGAAGTGGCCGAGGGGAAGACTCCGATGGATGTCCTGCGGAAGATGGACGGGTTCGTGCGCAAGGCGTACACCGACCAGCCGCGGAAGATGGCCGAGTGGGAAGAGGTCATGAGAGAGTTCGAGTTCTCTGAAGACACGTTCGACGACGAGAAGTAAAAGGCTAAGAGAGAACATTTCTATTGACATGGAACAGAGGTGGGCATAAAGTCTCGCGCGTCGCACAGAGAGTCGGTCGAATCTGGTGACGTAATTGCTTGCCGACGTAATTCTCGTGCCCCGTCGGCCTCACGGTAAACTTGGGATGTGTATGACGGAAACGGGCCGCCGCGTGCAGCCCTCCGCCTTCCGTCAAAGCTCACGTCAACTGTAGACAAACGAGTAAGTCAGTCCCGTGCTCTTCCCGGCAGAGATGGGCGATTCGCGTCCGCGCGCCTGCCTGTAAGGGCCCATACACGCGGCGGGCCGGTGCGCCTGTCGCAGTCGTCCGCGGGGTGTGAAGGCACTTATCCGCCATGCGCTACGTACCGCAGGCAGCCAGTAGAGGCCCGTCCGGCGTCGGCGGCAGGTATCTGCTCGCCGAAAACCGTCCGGCGTACCTTCGTAACTACTCGGCACCCATTTCCGACGACTCCCCGGGCGATTCTGACGACTACGGGGATGTTTCTAATTGCTTCCGGCTCACGTCCGACGACTCCGCGGACGATTTCAACGATTCCGCGGCGTGTTCTAATCGCTTATCGGCGGCGACGAATCGCTCAGCAGCGTGTTCCAACTCTTCCTCGTTTATACAAAACTATTCCGGGATAAGTATTTTTTATTCATCGGCGTGTTCCGACGACCTCTCGGCGTGTTCCGATGACTTCTTTGCGGCGCAAAATCATTAATCCGGCCGACGGGAAGATAGAACGGCTGTGCGCGATGATTCATCTCGCCGAAAAAGTAAGTGTTCCATCCGGCGCGGCCGGTCAACGTGCGGCGAGAACCCCTCATACCGTCCACCGAACCGCTTATGCATGGAAGGCGAGTCTCGCGGAGATGTCAGCGGGTAGGGATTTATATGTTAGGCATGATTCTCTTGAGAGTCTATTGACGTGCAAAGGGTGAGAGGCTAAGCGTCAAGGGGGCGGGAGGACGCCCCGGCGGGCGTCCGCGGTCGAATCCCAGTGGGAAAGACCTTTTCTCACGGAAGCTTAAGAAAGGAGACTCACATCATGAATGATAAGAATAGACGCGTCTCCGCGACGGCGACGAGCATACGCGGATTCTTTGGGGGACTAGAAGATGGCTTCCCCGCGAACAGCATCGCCGGACAACGAATCGCCGCGCTGGCGGGGTTAGGCGTGAGAATCGACGAACTGGCGAGTAAACAGGCGCAGGAGAAGGGCGCGGCGAAGGCCACGACAGAGAGAAAAAACACTTGGGGGGAAGAGTTTAAGCGGCGGATGAAAGAGATGAGGAGTACGGCCGTCTCCGCCGAGACGGTACAGCCCGGCGTCTCGCAGAACTTCAACCTGCCGGCCTCGCGGAGCGACGAATCGTGGCTCGAAACGGCGCGCGCTTTTATCGCCGCCGGCACAATCTTCAAGCCGCTCTTCCTCGGCCGCGCGATGCCGGATGATTTTCTGGAGGGACTGGCCGGCGCCGTCGAGAACTTCGAGAGCGCCGTGGAAGACTACAACCTGCATTCGAGAAATGCTTCCGCCGCGACGGCGATGCTGGAAGATGCCTGCGAGCAGGTGCTTGCAATCAGGCGCGAGTTAGACCCTATCGTGCGTAACACGTTTCGGAACGACCCGGAGAAGCTCGCACAGTGGGAGTCGGCGAGCCATCTGGAAAGGCCGGCGAAGCGGGCCGCGTCCAGAAAGTCAAACGTCCCGCCGTCGAACCCGCAGACCTGACCGGCGAAGACTTGAAGCGCCTCAACGAGCGCACGCGCGCGACGACGGCGGAGGAGTTGGGCGCGCGCCGGCAGGAACAACTGAAGAAGCCGCGGGTGAGCGCGGAGGGAACGCGGGTAAAATCCCTGAAATGGATCTCTTCTCCGCGTTCCCTCCGCGCTCACCCGCGGCTCATTTGTCTTCGCCGCTCGTGGCGTCCTACGGCTTCGGCTTCGGCGCAGGGGGCGTGGGCGTCGGCGTGGGCTTGTCGGGGTCTAGGTTCTTGTCCTTGACCTCGTCGCTCTCCTCGATGACGTTGACGCGGCCGCGCAGGCGTTCGAACTCCGTGAACCTGATGCGCATGCGGAGGTGGACGGTCTGCCCCGTCTTAAAGGTCAGCTCGTCGTCGGCGTAGCTGTAGGTCGGGAACCAGTATTTGCCGTCTATCTGCTCGCGGTAGGTCTCGAAGGTGGGGAAGCGCTGGTCGAACTCGGGCACGCCCTTGCCGCGCGACTTGACGATCTGGTAGTCGCGGTCGTCCACCCAGATGCGCCCCTGAAAGTAGCGCTCGGGCTTCTTCGAACGCTTGAGCGCGTCGAGTCGCCCCTTGTCCGAGAGAATCTTCGGCGTCACGTCGAAGACGTAGGTGTCCAGCTCGTCAATCTTCTCCTTACCGACGTAGGCGAAGTTGTACTCGCCGATCTTCGAGGCTTCGAGCGAGAAGGACTGGACGCCGCCGAAGTCTTCAAGGTCTTCGGCCGTGATGGTTATCTCCGACATGGTCGGGACGGGGAACTTGAGAATCTTCTCGAAGCGGTTGCCGCTGTCGTCGAAGACGAAGCGCGAGACGCGGAGGTACTCGCCCGAAATCTGCCCGCCCCACGCGATGGTCTGAAGGATGGCCTCGCGGCGGAAGCCGTACTCGTTGAGCGCCTTGCGAAACTCGGCCTCCTTCTGCGTGAAGGCGCGGATGATGCGCTCCACGTCCTCGGGCGCGCCCGAGCGGTTGGTGACGGACGGGCCTGAGACGGGGGCGGGCGTGGCGGTCTTCTGCTTCTGCGCCGCGGCCGAGGCCGCGCAGAGCAAGGCGGCGAGGATAAGGAAAAGAACTCTTCTCATAAACTCTCTTCTGAACTTCAGGGGTTAGGCGTGCGAGGCATTCAGGGTCAGGGAAAACGCCCGCCGAGCAACCCCTTCGATGCGAGACGGAAGTCCAAAGTTGCAGGCTCAAAGTTGAAAGGATTATCCCTTCAACTTTGAGCCTGCAACTTCGAGTTAGACGACGAACTCGGCCTCGACGCGATGCGGAATGACGCCGCGCTCGAAGCCTTGATTGAGCAGGAGCTGAACGGCGCGCCGGCCGCGCTCGGTGTAGTCGAGCGTGAGCTGGTTGACCCACATCCCGACGAAGCGGTCGGCCAGCTCCGTGTCCATGTCGCGCGCGAACTGCATGGCGTAGGCCAGCGCGTCGCGGCGGTTGTCGAGCGAGAACTGGATGGACTGGCGCAGGTAGTCCGAGACGCGCGCGACCGTCTCACTCCCTAAGTCGCGGCGGATGACGTTGCCGCCCATCGGGAGCGGCAGCCCCTCACGCTCCTTCCACCACTCGCCGAGGTCTACGACCTTCTGAAGCCCGAGCCGCTGGTAGAAGAGCTGCCCTTCGTGTATGAGCAGGCCGGCGTCCGCCTCGCCCTTCTGCACGGCGTCGATGATCTTATCGAAGGGGACGACCACGTACTCGAACTCGGGCTGAAGAATGCGCAGCGCAAGGAAGGCGCTCGTCATCGTGCCGGGCACGGCGACTTTTAAGTTCCGCAGGTCGTCAATTTTATACGGCTCGCGCGCGACGACGATGGGGCCGTAGCCTTCGCCGATGGAGGCACCGTGCGGAAGCAGGACGTACTTGTCCGAGATGTAGGCGTAGGCGTGGAAGCTCACGGCCGTTACGTCGTAGACGCCGCGCGTCGCCTTCTCGTTCAAGGTCTGGATGTCTTCGAGCGTGTGCTCGAAACGGATGTCGCCCGTGTCGATCTTGTTCGTCGCCAGCCCGTAGAACATGAACGCGTCGTCCGAATCCGGCGAGTGCGCGACGGTAATGGTGCGTGTCTCTGTTGCTGTCGTCATAAGTCCTCTGAAACAAATTAAACGGGCGGCGGACTTGTATCTTACGCCCGCCGCCCCGTTCTAAAATCTCAAACCGCTGGTGTCCCACCGCGCCCCTGCTCGATGATATCAATGAGGACGTTAAGGCGCTGGTCGGTGTGCGCCTGCGCCTCTGCCAATTCGGTCATCTTTACGGCCAAGTCCCTCTGCGCCTTGTTGAGGTCGGTGGCGGCGTTGTAGAGATGCACGACCGCCGTCTCGACGCTGCTGATGCGCAAGTTATGAATCTCCCGCATCTGTTCCAGCTTCTCTGAGAAGCTCTCCTGCTGCTTAATGATGAACTCCATCACCTTCTGAATCTCTTCGTTGGTCACGCTAGTCTTCCTTTGTTTGCGAACCGTCGGGCGATGGTTGTCACGCGGGGAGTTCCCGCGCGGGCGGAGGCGAATTCGTCAGGCGGCGGCCGGCTCCTCGACGCGGTTGTAGAGAGTGTCGCGCTCGACCGCCAAGAGGCCGGCGTCTTCGATGAGGGCGACGATCTCCTGCTTGGACATCTTGACTTCACCGCCGGATTCGACCGAGTAGCTCTCGGTCAGCTCGCCGCCCTCGGTGATGGTGCCGTCGAGGTCGTTGGCGCCGTAGTGGAGCGCAACCTGCGCGAGCCGCTTCCCCAACATCACCCAGTAGGACTTGATGTGCGGGAAGTTGTCGAGCATGAGGCGCGAGACGGCCATCGTCTTCAACGAATCGACGCCCGTGGGGCCGGGCAGGTGCGCGAGCTGCGACCCCGGCGGGTAGAAGGCGAGCGGGATGAAGCATTGGAAGCCGCCCGACTTATCCTGCTGCTCGCGCAGGCGGACGAAGTGATCGACGCGGTCTTCCAAGGATTCGATGTGGCCGTAGAGCATCGTCGCGTTCGTCTTCAGGCCCGCGGCGTGCACCTTGCCCGAGAGGTCGAGCCAGCGCTGCGCGTCCGTCTTGTGCGCGCAGATCATCGAGCGCGTCGGCTCGCGGAAAATCTCCGCGCCGCCGCCGGGGCACGAGTCCATTCCGGCCTCTCTCAGACGAGCGATGACCTCCTCGTCACTCATCTTGTAGAAGCGCGCGAAGTGGTCAAGCTCGACCATCGTCCACGCCTTCAGATGGAGCTGCGGGTAGTGGCGTTTCAGCGAGGAGAGCAGGTCTGTGAAGTAGCTGAACGGCAGCTTGGTGTTCAAGCCGCCGACGATGTGCAGCTCGGTCGCGCCCTCACGCACGGCCTCGCCCGCAATGCGCAAGCTGTCGTCGATGTTGTGCGTGTAGGCGTCGGGCTGCCGCGGCGTGCGGAAGAAGCCGCAGAACTTACAATCCGCATAGCAGATGTTGGTCGGGTTGAAGTGACGGTTGACGTTGTAGTACGTCACGCGCCCGTGCAGACGCCGCCGGACGGTGTCGGCCAGACGCCCGAGCGCAGGCACGTCGAGGGTCGCGAACAGCGTCAAGCCGTCTTCAAAACTGAGCCGCTCTCCGGCCTCGACCTTCTCGGCGAGTTCGTTGAGTTTGGGGTCGTGTGAAAAATCCATAGTCAAGTGTTTAAGGTTCAAAGTCGGATGTTAGAAACAGAGCCCTACTCCCACAGCGCGCGCACGTCGAGTGTGAAGCCGCGCAGCAGCGGCTCGCCCGAGACCGTCTCCGGGTCTTCGAGCACTTCGACCTTCGCGCCGGGGCGGTAGACGTAGACCTTTCGCTCGAACGGGTCAATTAGCCAGCCGAGTTGCGCGCCGTTGGCAACGTACTCCTCCATCTTCTCTCTTAGGAAGTCGAGTGAGTCCGACGGCGACCGAAGCTCTACAACGAAGTCGGGACAGATGGGCGGGAAGCCGACCCGTTCACGCTTAGACAAGGCTTCCCAACGTTCGTTGACCACCCACGCCAGGTCAGGCGATCTCTTCGCACCGTTGGGTAAAGAGAAGACGGTGGATGAGTCGAAGATTTGCCCTTTCCCGTCCTGTTTCGACCAGACCCAAAAGTTTCCATTCAGTTCAGAGTTCCTAATGCCTGTCTCTCCTCCAGTAGGCGGCATGACAATGAGGTCTCCTTCACTCGTGAGTTCGAGGCGCAGATGCTCATTACTTTTGAAGAACGCGAAGCACTCCTCATCGCTAAGACTCTTTAGGCGCGTGCCGAAGCGCAGCAAGAGTGGGCCAGCCTTTCGTTCGGTTGGTGTGAGTGTGGCGGTCATAAGTCGAAGCCTTTCATCTTGGGAAGCGCTCTTCTTAAATTCAACCCCCCAGCAGCGCGGCGCCGCCGAACGTGGCGAGCAGGATGACGCTGACGAAGGCGTTCGTGGTGAAGAACGCGGCGTTCAGGCGGCTCAGGTCGTCGGCGCGCACGAGCGAGTGTTGATAGATCAGAAGCGCGCCCGTCGCCGCGACACCCGCGACGGCCGGTGCGCCAAGTTGCGTCAGAAAGTATAACCCAACGAGCGCCGCGAACGCCCCCGCGTGCAGCAGGCGCGACACCCACAGCGCGCGCGCCACGCCCACACGCGCGGGGATCGAGCGCAGTCCCGCCCTCTGGTCGAACTCGAAGTCCTGGCACGCGTAGAGCACGTCGAAGCCGGCCGTCCACAAGAGCACGACGAGCGAGAGCAGCAGCGGCACCGGCGAGTCAAGGCTGCCGCGCACGGCCTCCCACGCGCCCGTCGGCGCGTTGGCGAGACACCAGCCGAGCACGACGTGCGAGAGCGACGTGAAACGCTTCGTGTAGGAGTAGAGCAGCACCGAGCCGAGCGC
>JBJMGQ010000269.1:0-5615 GCA_045807845.1 Pyrinomonadaceae bacterium
ATGTACTTCATCACGGAGCCCACGTAGAGCCCGCCCGCGAGGCTCAGGAGGTAACCGAGGATGAGGAAGGTCGAGGCCGTGAAGCGCGTGAAGGGTTTGTCGGGCTCGCTGTTGTCGGAGTTGATGAGCGAGTCGTGGATGGACTTCGGGTTGTATGTGTAGTGCTCGAAGCACGCCTTCAAACGCACGGCCAGATGCCACAGCCCGATGCAGAAGAGCGTGACGACGATGGCGCGCCCGACGAGCTGGAAGCTGTACCAGAAGGGCGGCTTGAACCAGGAGACGAAGAAGGTCGAGAGGAAGAGCGTGACGGTCGTGAAGACGGCCTGCTGGAGCGCGTAGTTCTCGCGCCGGTCGGCCTCGATGAGCTGGTCTACGCGGCGGTCGAAGCGCGCCTGCACGGCCATCCGGCGGAGGCGCTGCGCGTGCGGATTGTTCGAGTGGAAGACGGAGCCGCCGCCCACGAAGTCGCCGCTGTGTGCGCGCTTGAGCTGCGTGTCGTGGTGTGCGCGCTCCTGCGGGTCGCTGAGCGTGCGGTAGGCCAGAGAGATGAGCGCGAACTCGCGCGCCGCCGCCTCAGTCCCGCCGTTCAAGTCCGGGTGGCGTTGGCGCGCAAGACGCCTGTAGGCCGACTTAATCTCGGCCGACGAGGCTGTCCGCTTGACCTTTAAGACTTCGTAGTAATTGACCACGGCCAGCTACCGAAAACTCTGTGGCCGGCGCGCACTCGCCGGTGCTCTGGCCCGGCGACAGACGCCGCGGGTGGGGAGGCTCCCCTTCGGCGCCACTATAACACTTTTAGACGCGTTCGTCCCGCCCTCAGCTCCCGGGGCTCACGAGAAACCCACGGATGCTTCGAACGGGACGAACGCGTGTGAAGTGTTGAGCCTGTGGTCGGAGCTTACCTCGTGCGGCCGCCGAGGGGGGCGAGGACGTGTTTGTGGTGCCCGCTCCCACAGACCCTTTGCTTCACGCGCGTATTGCAACACATATGCCAAATCCCTTGCAATAAAAAAGTGCAGAAAATGACAAGTTTTTAGATTTCGTCCAGTGAGCACTTGTCAACAAATGTCGACGCCGGTGTCAACATTTGTTGACACCGGCGTCGACATTTGTTGAGTCGAGTTGTTGACTACTTCGACCCGTTCATGCCCTCGCTCCCCTCTGCCGCGCGCGCGCACTCACGCTCGATGAAGTTGAGGAGCGTGCGGACGGCAACGCCCGTCGGGCCTTTCGAGCGGAAGGGCTTGGCGTCGTCACCCCAAGCCGTGCCGGCAATGTCGAGGTGCGCCCAGGAGATGCCGTCGGCGAACTCCTTGATGAAGGCGGCGGCGGTGATGGTGCCGGCCTTGCGCCCGCCGACGTTCTTGATGTCGGCGATGTCGGACTTAATCTGCTTGGAGTACTCCTTGTCGAGCGGCAACTGCCAGAACTTCTCGCCGACTTCCCTGCCCGACTCGATGACCTCGTTGATAAGCTCCTGATCCGTGCCGAGGATGCCCGTGTTCACGTCGCCGAGCGCGATGGAGACGGCGCCCGTTAGAGTCGCCATGTCGATGACGCGCGTCGCGCCGAGCTTCTTTGCGTAGGCGACGGCGTCGGCGAGGATGAGTCGGCCTTCGGCATCGGTGTTGATGACCTCGATGGTCTTGCCCGTCATGGCGACGACCACGTCGCCGGGTTTGGTGGCCTTGCCCGAAGGCATGTTCTCGGTCGAAGGGACGACGCCGAGGACTGGGATTGGAGGCTTGAGCTGCGCGACGGCGCGCATGACGCCGAGCACGGTGGCGCCGCCCGTCATGTCGTACTTCATCAGCTCCATGTTCTCGGACGGCTTGATGGAGATGCCGCCCGTGTCGAACGTGATGCCCTTGCCGACGAGCGCGAGGAACTCTTCGCCGTCTTCGATGGACTGCTTGCCGTCGGGCATGTATGTCAGCACCATCATCTTCGGCGGCTGGTCGGAGCCGCGCGCGACCGAAAGCAACGCGCCCATGCCCTCCTGCTCCATCCGCGACTGATCGAGCACGTCGATGTCGAGCCCGAACTTGTTGGCAATCTCCTGCGCGCGCTCGGCCATGATGGTCGGCGTCATGTAGGCGCCCGGCTCGTTGGCGAGGTCGCGCGTGAAGTTGACCGACTCGCCGACGACTCGCCCGCGCTCGGCACCGCTCTTCAGCTCGTCCTCCGCAGCACCGGGCACGACGACGACGAGGCGCTCGACGGCGCGCTCCTCTTTGTCAACGGTGCGGTACTTGTCAGGCTCGAAGAGCCCGATGATGGCGCCTTCGACCGCAGACTTGGCGGACGCCGTGGCGTCTGCTTCGAGTCGAGGAACTAATCCGACGCTCTTGACGTTGCGCGCGCGCAAGTGCCGGATGGCGGCACCGGCGAACTGCGAGACCTGCGCGGGCTTGTAGTCGGCGCGCTCGCCGACGCCGACGAGCAGGAGCCGCCGCGCCTTCGAGCCGTCGCCGCCCGCAGGCAGGTGCAGGTAGACCGTCTCGCCCTCTTTGCCCTTCAGCTCCTCGGATTCGAGGACGGAGCGGACGAGCCCGCCGGCCGCGGCGTCGAGTTCGCTGAGAAAGCCCTCGTCCGCCTTCTCGTCCTTGTATACGGCGACCGCCAAAGCCTGCACGTCCGTCTCTGCGAGTGGGCCGCTGCTCGTTTGAATGTCCATAGTCGGGTGCTCTCCTTAATCTTTCGCGCGCTCCTTCAACTGCGCGCGCGTTTCGCGCTCGACGGTGCGGCGCATCTCTGTCTCTCGTTTGTCGTAGAGTTTTTTACCACGGGCCACGCCTATTTCAAATTTGACGCGACCGCCCTTGAGATAGACGCGCGTGACGACGAGGGTCAAGCCCTTGATCGTTGACTGCTCTTCGAGGCGGTCTATCTCGCGTCGATGGAGCAGGAGCTTGCGCGTGCGCACGGGGTCGTGATTGAGCCGGTTGCCGTGCGAGTAGGGCGAGATGTGCGCGTTGAAGAGCCACGCCTCGCCGTCGCGCACGGAGACGTACGACTCCTTCAACTGTATCTGCCCCGCGCGAATGCTCTTCACTTCTGTTCCCTGAAGTGCGATGCCTGCCTCCAACCTATCCAGTATGTGGTACTCGTGCAACGCCGCACGGTTCGTCACGAGCACTTTCTCTTCTGCCATAATCTAAGTGACTACAAACTCCTCTTTCAGCGGCCGGGAGATTAGACTCTCGACCGCGGCGCGGGCCGGTTTGCCGTCATAGAGGACGGCGTGCACCTCTTCGGTGATGGGCATCTCGACGCCGCGACGCGCGGCGAGAAGGCGTATGGCGCGCGTGGTGCGGACGCCCTCGGCCACCTCACGCATCCCCGCGAGCACGTCTTCGAGAGTTCGCCCGCGCCCCAGTTCCTGCCCGACGAAGCGGTTGCGCGAGAGCCGGCCCGTGCAGGTCAGCACGAGGTCGCCGAGACCCGCGAGCCCCATCAACGTTTCGATCCGGCCTCCTTCGGCCAGCGCCAGTCGCGCCATCTCAGACAGTCCCCGCGTGATGAGCGCGGAGATCGTGTTCGCCCCGAGCCCGAGCCCCGCGACCATTCCCGCAGCGAGCGCCATCACGTTCTTCGAGGCCCCGCCCAACTCCGTCCCGACCACGTCCGGGTTCGTGTAGACGCGGAAGCTCTGCGCACTCAAAGCCTGCTGCACGAGCCGTGCGAGCGACTCGTCGCGCGAAGAGGCCACGACCGCCGTCGGCTGCCCCGCCGCGACCTCCTGCGCGAACGAAGGGCCGGAGAGACACGCGAAGCGCTCCGCCGCGCTCTCACCGAGGACTTCACCGACGACCTCAGACATCCTCTTACCCGTCTCGACCTCGACGCCCTTCGTCGCGCTGACGAACACGGCGTCAGGCTCGAACAGCTCACGCATCTTCTCTAACAGAGCGCGCGTCGCGTGCGAGGGGGCGGCCAGCACGACTATCTCTGCGCCTTTCAATGCCGCGCCCGGCTCCGTCGTCGCCCACACGCCCGCAGGGATGGCTTGACCTTCGAGGTACGCGCCGTTCACGCGTCGCTCGTTTATGTCTTCGACGACTGAAGGGTTTCGCGACCACAGGCGCACCTCGCGCCCCGCGCGCGCCGCGACCACGCTCAGCGCCGTCCCCCAACCGCCCGCCCCGATGACAGCAACGCGCATGACAGTAACGCTGAAGTCTGAACGCTGAACGCTGAACTATAAACAAGCTGCCTTCAGTTCAACGTTCAGCGTTCAGACTTCATAGTTTCAACCTGCTCTCCTCCCCGCGGAGGAGCCGCCCGACGTTGGCGCGGTGCATCAGGACGATGAGCGCGGCGCCGAGCATCGAGAGCACGAGCAGCGGCCTCGGGGCGCGGTCGCTCACGCCGAGCGTGCTGAGGGCCCAGACGGCGACCGGCAGCATTAACGCCGCCACCATCGAGCCGAGCGAGACGTAGCGCCACAACCAGACGACGACCACGAAGAGAAAGAACGCACAGAGCGTCGCGAGCGGCGCGAGCATGAGAAAGACGCCGAGCCCCGTCGCCACGCCCTTGCCTCCGCGGAACCTGAGCCACACGGGGAAGACGTGACCCAGCACGGCCGCCGCGCCCGCCGCGCACACCCACCACTGCGCGCCCTCCTCGGCGCCCAGCAACGCTCCGGCGATGAGCACCGCCGCCGCTCCCTTCAGAAGGTCGAGCAGCAGCGTCAGGATGCCGACACCTTTGCCCGCGCGGCGCGTCACGTTGGTCGCGCCCGTCCCGCCCGAGCCTGTCTCGCGCACGTCGCCGCCGACGCTCAAGCGAACCAACAGGAACCCGAATGGAATCGAGCCGAGCAGGTACGCAAGGAGAACGACCGCTGCGTGAAGCATCCGAAGGCTCCGGGCGAAGACTGTGGGGGCATTTAACGCTTTGCGACTATAGCAAGCAACGAAAGTGAGGGACAAGGCGCGAGAGGCTTCTCAACGTCAGTCGTCTTTGTTCGGCTTCGAGCGCAGGCGCTTAACTTGAGCGCGGCGCGTCTTCTCTTCGAGCGTGCGCTCTTTGGCGGCGCGCGTGCGGCGCGTGGGGACGCGTTTGGGCTTGCGGTAGTTGCGGCGCGCGACCTCTTCGCGAAGCTTGCGCAGACAGTTCATCTTGTTGCGATGCTGGCTCCGCTCCTCGCGGCAGTTGACGACGACGCCCGAGGGCAGGTGCCGAAGCCTGACGCCCGTCTCGACCTTGTTGACGTGTTGTCCGCCGGGGCCGCCCGAGCGAAAGGTCTCGACCTCGCACTCGCGCAACAGATCTTCGTCAGATTCGGGAAGGATAATCAACGGCATCGTCGTCAACTAACAACTCACGCGTGACGCTTCACTAAGCCCGACAACACTGCGAGCAGCTCCGACGGCTCGACCGGCTTCGGCAGATACGCGTCGAAGCCCGCGGCCAGAGAGCGCTCGCGGTCGTCGTCTCGCGCGTAGGCGGTCAGCGCGACGGCCGGCGTTTCGTTGATGCGCGCCGCGCCGTGTCCGCGCACGCGGCCGATGAGCGAGTAGCCGTCCTCGTCCGGCATCCCGATGTCGCTTACGAGCACGTCGCAGCCCGCGCCTTCGAGCGCCGCCCAAGCCTCGGCCGCCGAC
>JBJMGQ010000270.1:0-16603 GCA_045807845.1 Pyrinomonadaceae bacterium
GCGCGCGGCGTCGGCGTGGCGCTCGTCACCGGGCGACGCTTCCGCGACGCGCGCCCGTTGGCGTTGGAGTTGGGACTCGACGTGCCGGTCATCGCGCACAACGGCGCGCTCACCAAGCACGCGCTGTCGTTGGAGACGGTCGCGGCCGTGTTGATGCCGGTCGAGGCGGCGCGCGCGGTCGTGCGCGTCGGAAGAGAGCACGGCGCCGACGCGCTCTTGAGCGACGACCACGTTGGGGCGGGACTGCTCGTCTACGATCACATTAGCCCCGGCAACACCGCGCTTGCCAGATACATCGAGTGGTCGCGCCGCGTCGTGGGCGAGGAGGCGGCAGCCGCCATCCGCCGCGTCGAGTCGCTCGACGCGTACCTCGACCACGACCCGCTGCACGTCGCCTTCTCGGGCGGCTGCGCGGCGATGGAGCGCCTGTCCGGCGTGTTGCACGAGGAGTTGAGCGGGGCGGTGAAGCTGCTGCTCACGCTCTATCCGAAGATGGACTTTGCGCTGCTCGACGTGCTGCACCCGGAGGCTTCGAAGGGTGCGGGGCTGGCGGCCGTGGCGACCGAGGCCGGGCTCGTGCGCGAAGAGGTGATGGCCGTCGGCGACAACTTCAACGACCTTGAGATGCTGGACTGGGCGGGCACCGGGGTGCTGATGGGCAACGCCGACCCGGGGCTGCACGCGACGGCGCGCTTCCACGCCACCGCCACCAACGACGACGACGGCGTCGCCGAAGCAATTGAGAGATACGTACTGAACGCTGAACGAGGAACGCTGAACGATGAGTTGAAGACTCTGGTCTGACAGTTCATCGTTCAGCGTTCAGACTTCACAGGAGGCTTATGGCTAATCGCATTGCACGCATCGAGACGAACATGGGGACGATTCGCTTCGAGTTGTTGGAGGACGAGTCGCCGAAGACGGCTGAGAACTTCCGTTTGCTGGCCGAGAAGGGCAAGTACGACGGGGTTATCTTCCACCGCGTCATCAAGGGTTTTATGATTCAGGGCGGCGACCCGACAGGGACGGGGCGCGGCGGCCAGTCGGCATGGGGCGGGCGCTTCGACGACGAGATCAACCGCTCGTCCGAACTCTATCGCGGCGCATACGCCGCGGGCACTGTCGCGATGGCGAACGCCGGGCCGAACACCAACGGCTCGCAGTTCTTCATCATGCACTCGGACTACGCGCTGCCGCCCTCCTACACCAAGTTCGGCCGCGTCATCGAAGGTCAGGACGTGGTGGACAAGATCGCCTCCTCCGCCACCGACCACAGCGACCGCCCGCAATCCGATGTCGTGATGGAGAAGGTCACGATTGAAGAAGCGTAAAGCCCGTGAACCGTAAACCGTGAACCGTGACCAGAAGAAGAAGCTCTCTTCTCTCGTCACGGTTCACGGTTTACGGTTCACGTCTTGTTACGGTTTATGGCTTGAGTCCTGACTTGCCGCCGGCCGCCTTGAGTATCTCGACGACCTCTTTCTGGCCGTTCTGTTCGGCGAAGTCGAGGGCGGTGCGGCCGTCTTCATATTTGGCGTTAACGTCGGCGCCGTATTCGAGGAGGAGCTTGACACTCTCCTTGAGTCCCTTGCTGGCGGCGGCGGTGAGTGCCGTCCAGCCCTTCGGCGTGCTCGCGTTGGCGCCTGCCTTATTCTGCAAGAGCAGGTCGAGCGCCGCGACGCGTCCGTTCGCGGCTGCGCTGATGACGGGGGTGATGCCTGCGTCGTTGCGCACGTTCACGTCGGCGCCCTTCGCCATCAATATCTGAATGATGTCGTAGCCCGCCGGTCGCGGCGCCGCGAACAGGAGCGCCGTCCCTCCGCCGTTGCCGCGCGCGTCCGCCTCGGCCCCGCGCTCAAGCAGAGTCTTCACCAGCGCGATGTGCCCCTGCGTGGCCGCCTTCATCAGCGCCGTGTCCTTGTCGTTGTCGCGCGCACGCACGTCCGCGCCCCGCGCCAGCAGCAGCCCGACCACGTCGGCGTGCCCGAACCAAGAGGCCCACAGCAGAGGCGTCCAACCATCCTCTGCGCGCACGTCCGCCTCCGCGCCCTTCCCTAAAAGCTCCTCCGCCACGGCCGCGTAGCCGTTGGCTGCCGCGAAGGTCAACGCCGTGCGGCCGTCTTTGTGGCGCGCGTTCGGGTTCGCCCCCGCCGCCAACAGCGCGCGCACCAGAGGCAGTTGGCCGTTCGAGGCCGCGAACATCAACGCCGTGCGGCCGTCGTCCGTCTTCGCGTTCGCATCGGCGCCGCGCGCAATGAGCGCCTGCACCGTCTCGGCGTTGCCCGCCTCGGCCGCGACCATCAAAGCCGTCACACCGTCCGTGCAGCGCGCGTTGGCGTCCGCCCCTTGCGCGAGCAGAGACTTCGCCGCCGACGCATCCGCCGCCGCCGCGACGTAGACGAGCGCCGCGCAGCCCTCCTTCGACTTCGTGTTCACGTCGGCGCCCGCCTTGACCGAGCCCGCCACGGCCGCCGCGTCGCCGCGCCCCGCCGCTTCGAGCAGGCGGTCGTTCTTCGTCGCGCGCGGGCCATGCGTGACGGTCGGCGGCTTCGGCTTCGCCGACACCACCACCTTCGGCTTCTTCGGCTGGATGGCGAACTGCCCGACGCCGCCCGTCAAATCGCCCTGCGCCGACGCCGTCAGCGCGAAGAGCAGCGAGAGGCACGCGGCCAGAGGCGCGCGCGCTGTGGCGTAGAGGGTCTGTCTGCTTCTATGTTTCATGGCTTTGAGTAGTCCTCAGAGACGGGCCGCGACCGAATGATTGACGGGGCCGTGGCCGCGACCTAAGCCCGGCGCACGCCGGATGGCCTCCGTGACGAAACGCTTGGCCGCGGCCACGGACTCTTCAAGGTTAAGGCCGCGCGCGAGGCACGCCGCTATCGCCGCCGCGAGCGTACAGCCGGTGCCGTGCGTCGAGGTGGTCTCGATGCGCTCGGCAGTGAAAGTCCGAACACGGCCCTCTTCATCAAGCAGCACGTCCGTCGCGTCGCCTTCGAGGTGCCCGCCCTTGACGAGCACGGCACGCGCGCCCATGTCTCGCATCATGCGCGCGGCCACAAGCATCCCTTCGCGGTCGCGTATACGAAGGCCCGTGATGCGCTCGGCCTCGGGCACGTTCGGCGTGACGACGCGTGCCAAAGGCAACAGTTCACTTTTCAAAGCGTCGAGCGCCTCGTCGTCTATCAGGTCGAAGCCCGAGGTCGAGCGCACGACCGGGTCAACGACGGGCGCGGGCAAGGAAGTCTCGCGGAAGAGTCGCGCGACCTCAACGATGATCTCACGCGCCGGGAGCATGCCGGTCTTCGCGCCCGCGACGCGGAAGTCTTCGACGACGGCCAGCACTTGCGCGCGCACCGTTTCGGCCGTCTGATGCGCGGCGCCGAAGACGCCCGTCGTGTTCTGGTAGGTGAGCGACGTGACGGCCGCCGCGGCGAAGCAGCCGAAGGCGGTGAACGTCTTCACGTCGGCGACCACGCCTGCGCCGCCCGACGGGTCGAACCCCGCGACGGTCAGCGCCACCGGCGTCGTCTCTGTGCGGTCATCCGTCATAGGCCCGCCCGATGAGATGCACCGTCTGCGCGAGGTTTTGTCCGTTCGCAAAGAGCCGAATCCCTGCGACGCCCGCCGCGCCCGCGTGCAGGACATCTTCGACCTGCTCAACCCCCACGCCGCCGAGCGCGACGAGTGGGAAGGTGGAGAGTTTGAGCGCGACTGTCGTCAACGCTTCGAGCCCGACGGGCGGGCCGTACGCGCGCTTCGAGGGCGTGTCGAAGACGGGGCCGAAGACCGCGAAGTCTGCGCCGCCGTCACGCGCCGCGCGCGCCTCTTCGAGCGTGTGCGCCGAGACGCCTATCAAAAACTCTTCGCCGAAGGCGCGGCGCACGGTCGTCGGGTCGAGCGAGTGCCGCGCCAGATGAACGCCGTCGCAACCGGCGGCGCGCGCGATGTCTGCGCGGTCGTTGACGAGGATGCGCGTCGCGCTCCCGCGCGAGACGTGCGCGGCGGCCGTGGCCAGCTCGAAGAGAACGCGGCCGTTCAAATTCTTCTCGCGCAGTTGGACGAGCGTGACGCGCGCGGCGACGGCGGCGCGGACGAGCGTGAGCAGGCGGCGGAACTCTTCGGACGAAGGGGTCGTCGCGCTACTGCTCTCGCCGCTCGTGATGAGGTACGTGATCGGTCGCGCGAGCGGTCGGGGCATCTGCGGCGTGCGTCGTCGTCGGGAGTGTGTCGGCGGTCGGGGGAGTGACGGGCATCAAAGGCGGTTCGGGCCCCTGGGCTGCGGCGCCATCCAATTTGCGCACGGTCTCTTTGAAGTGGAATATCTCCCAGAAGGCCATCGCGAGGTTGAGTACGCCGATGCCCGACACCGCGCCGCGCACCCACCCCGAGGCGACCGCGTGCTGAAGCCCGACGAAGCCCGTCTTCTGCGCGACCATCACGAGGAAGAAGTTGTCGCCCCACTCGCCCATCCCCCACGGCTGCCACCACGGCAGCAGCGTTAAGAAGATGCCCGCCTCAAGGCACAGCAGGATGTAGAAGATGACCGTGAGCTTAGAAGCCATAAGTGGTGAATGGTGAATGGTGAATGGTGAATGGTCGTTGCGCGTATCAAAGGCTTGACAGTAACGACTACTCACTATTGACCATTAACCATTTACTATTTACTCGCCTTCTGTAGTTCCCGCAGGCGCTCGGCCACGCCGCGGTAGGAGACATCGATGGCGTAGACCTCGGAGAGAACTTCGATGGCGCGGCCGTTGTCGCCCATCTGCTCGTAGGCCGTCCCGAGATCGTAACGCATCGCCTGATATTCGTCCTCGGTGTGGCCGGGCGTTTCAAGACCGCGCTTGAACCAGAGCGCGGCGGGGCGCGGCATGCCCTTCTCCATAAAGCAGTGGCCGAGCATGTTGCAGCATTGCAGGAAGCGCGGCGTGCCGTCGCCCGGTGTGACCTGCCCGGCCGCCGTCTGAAACTCTTCGACCGCCTGATCCAAGAGCCCCATCTCGCGGTAGGCCAGTCCCATCTGGTAGTGCGTGTCGAAGTCGTTGCCCGACTCCTCATCGCCGCCGTCCTCGACCGCCTCGCGGAACTCGTCGAAGATGGCCGCCAGCCCCGGGTCGATGCCCGCGCCCGAAGACTGCGGCTGAGAGATGTTCGTCGTCGCTGCCGGCCGCGGAGGCTCCGGCGCCGCAGGCGTCTCGAAGGTTGCAGGCGTCTCAAAGGCCGTCGGCTCGAAGGCGTGGGCGTCCGCCGCGCTGCCGGCGGAGTTAGTCTCGAAGGTCACGCCGGTGTCGAAGGCCGCGTTCGTGTCGAAGGCGACCGGCGGGTCGGTGGCCTGTGCGGCGCCCACGTCTTCGGCAGAGGCGAGCCGCGTGCGCAACGCTGCAATCTTCGGGTGCTGGCCGTACTGGCGTTCGAGCATGTCGAGCGTGTCGCGCGCGATGTCGGCATAGCCCTGCTCGATGTAGAACTCGACGCTCTCAAGCTCCTGCTTGAGCATGCGCTCGACGCTCGCGCCCGTCGCCGGTTCGTTCGCGCCGGTGTCGGCGACCGGCGTCGTGAAGTCGAACTCCTGATAGCCAGTCTGCGGCGGCGGAGGTGCGGGCGCCTGCGTGGGCGTCTCGTAGCCGGAACCGCCGTCGGTGAAATCGTTGAGGTCTGCGAACGAGGCGCTGGAGTCGGCGGCGGGCGCCTTCGTCGCCGCGGGCTCCGAGACAGAGTTCCACTCGAACTCGACGGCCGGGGGCACGCTCGGAGGCGCATCGTTTGCCGCGCCGGCCGCCGCGTCGTCGTTGAGCATGAAGCGCTCGAAGCTCGGGGGCTCCTCAGACGCGAGCGCCGTTTTCTCGCCCTCCTCGAAGAGCGGGCCGCCCAACTCTTCGAGCCGCGCGAGGTTGCCTTGATCGTCGGGCGCGAGCCGCGCGAGTCGCGTCAGCGCGCGCCGCTCGTCTTCGACCGCGCCCGTGGCCTCGGCCGCGTCGGCCAGTCGTTCGAGCGCGGAACGCAGCTTCACCTCGTCGTGCATCGACGAGTAGCAGCGCACGAGCAGGCGGTGCGCGTCCATCTGCTCGGGGTTGCGCGCGAGCACCTCTTGAAGCAGCTCGGCGAGCGCCGCTTCCTGACGTGCGGCCAGCGCGGGCTCGGCCACGTAGTCGAGCAGGCGCGCGGCGTCGTCGGGGCTACCCTGTCGCAGGTAGAGCCGCGCCACGTCGAAGAGGAGCATGAAGCTCGAAGGGTCGCGGCTGACCAGCTCGTGCGTCGCCGCCTCGGCGCGCTGCGCGTCCTCTGCGTCCACGTAGGCGCGCGCGAGCATGGCGCGGACTTCGAGGTCGCCCGGCCTCTCCTTGATGGCGCGCTCAAGGACTTCCGCCGCGTCGTCGGCCGTCCCTAACGCCGCGTGCGCCGAGAGCATCCCGTGCAGCGCCGCGTGCGAAGCTGGGCGCAGCCCGAGCGCTTTGTTGAAGGCGGCGAGCGCGGGCTCGAACTCCTTGCGCGCGGCGAGCCGTGCGCCGGCCTCGGTGTAAGCCTCGGCCGCGAGGTCGGGCAGATTCTCGACGGCGAAACTCTCGGCGAGACGGATGCGGACTTCCGTGTTCGAGGGGTCGAGGTCGGCGATGCGGCGCAGCACGTCGAGCCCCTCGCGCGAGTTGCCCGCGCGCGCGAGCGCCTCGGCCGCGATGAGATAGTGCTGGCGCGCGTCCACCATCAAGCCCTGCTGTTCGTAGAGCGTGGCGAGCGCGAGCGCCGTGTGCTGGTCGGCGGGAGTGAAGCGCGTGAGCTTCTTGTACATCGCGACGGCTTTGAGCGTGAAGCCCTGTTCGCGATAATGCTCGGCGACGCGCCGGTAGCAGGCGGCGGCCTCCGAGCGCTTTTCGACGCGCGCGTAGAGATCGCCGAGCGTGTTGAGCGCGTTGAAGTCCTCCGCGTCGTGCTCGACGATGCGGGTGTATTCCTGTATGGCCGACGGAATCTTGCCCGAGGCAAGGTACTTCTCAGCCGCACGAATGGCTTTTGCCTTGTCGAAACCCATCAGGGATATTGTATACGGTCTGATGAAGTGGACTGAAGCGACGCGAGGGCGGACAGGGCAGCGACAGGGTGCTTTCCGGGCCCGGCGGTGTACTTACTTGTCCACGGCTCTTATCGCCCCTGCCTCCGAGGACGGGCAATTTTGTACGTTAGCACCCGCATGCGAAGGGTGTCAACCAACTCCTTCCGCAGGGATTTATGCCCATAAACACGGACGAAAACATGGCGACGAACACCGCCGCCGAGCCCGCCTCCCCCGAGCCCATCGCCGCTCTACGCCCGCTCGTGCGCGCTTCGCAGGGGCTCGGGCTGGCGGGCTTCGGGCTTTACGCGCTGGCCGCGCCGCACTCCATCGCCGTCTCTTGGATAGGGCTCTCGTTCGCCGTGCTTGGCTGGCTCGCGCGCACGCTCGCGACGTGGCGGCCGGGACTGAGGCGCACGCCGCTCGACCTGCCGCTCTGGCTCTTCTTCGCGTGGACTGCCCTGTCGTGCTTCCTCTCCGAAGAGCCGCGCGTGAGTGTGCCGAAGCTGATTAACGTCAGCACGCTTCTCATGTTCTATCTCACGCAGGCGCTCGTCACACGCAGGACGGCGGTGCTGCTCGCGGCGCTCATGATTCTTTCGGGCTCGGCGGGCGCGCTGTGGGGCGCGGGTGAGCTGGCCGTCGGGCGCGGCGTCGTCGTGAAAGGCTTGAGCGTTGACAGCTCCCTGCGCCGCTCGACCCCTCTGCGCGAAGGCGACGCCGTGTGGCGCGTGAACGAAAGGCGCGTCTCAACAGTTGAGGAGATTGACGAGGCCATCCGTCGCACTCCGGCGGGCGAGCGCTTGAAGTTGAGCGTCATCTCGCACGGCGAGCACGTCGAGTGGCCGGGCGCCGCCGTCAACGAAGAGATGCGCGGCGCCCCGTCACCCTCCGGCATCACCGAAGGCGGCGGGCGCACGCACAGCTTCCGCGCCTCGGGCTGGACGAGACATTACGAGACTTTCGCGGAGGTCTTGCAGATAGTCGCGCAGCTCGCACTCGGCTTCGCGCTCGCCGTTTGGCTGCGCGAAAGAGGGAAAGAGGTCAGAAGCTCTTCGTCCGAAGAGCAACGTGCGCGACGCTGGGTCTGGCTCGCGGGTGCAGCGTTCGCGATGCTCGCCGCGGGTATCGCGTTGACGGCGATGAGGACGACGCTCGTCGCCTTCGCCTTCGGCGCGGGCGTCGTGGCTTGGCGCGCGGCGGCGCGTGGGCGTCAGCGCGCGTTGGTGGCAGCGGCGGTCGCGGTCGTGCTGGCCTTAGGCGCGGCGGCCGTGTGGCGCACGCGCGCGACGGGCGCGCTGCGGCTCGGGGATGCGAGCGCGTCGCTGCGTCTTCAGGTCGCGCGTGTCGCCGTCGAGCGTATCCACACACACCCGCTCTTCGGCCACGGCATGGACGCCGTGCACGCGCACTGGGCCGAGTGGGGCTTTCCGGGCAGCGACATGCTCCACGCGCACTCGACGCCCATCCAACTCGCCTTCGACCGCGGACTGCCCGCGCTTCTCTTCTGGCTCTGGCTGATGTACGTCCTCTGGCGGCTGGCCGCGCGCGCCGAACGCCTCTGGCGCGACTCGGCCGAAGCGTCCACTCATGGGCTCGCCCTCGGCATCACGGGCGCGCTCGCGGGCTTCCTCGCCAGCTCCATCGTCAACTATAACTTCGGCGACGCAGAGGTCGCGCTGCTCGTCTGGTGGATGATGGGAGTGGTAGTAACGCTGAACGATGAAGGATGAACGATGAACGATGAACTGCAAGCCCGTTGCCTTACAGTTCATCGTTCAGCGTTCATCGTTCATCGTTAACTCACCGCGGCGGGCTCGTGCGTTTCGGCGAGGCTCACTTCGTACTTGCCTTCGTGGCGGGCGAAGAAGTTCTTGATGAAGGCGACCGACTCCTGTGGGCTGAGCGCGTGGAGCGCCTCCATGTCGTGGTTGCGCGGGAAGCGTTGGCGGCGGTCGGGGCGTTCGAGGTAGCCGCGGCGGTAGGCGGTCGTAGCGTCGAGCAGATCGAAGTCGCCGACCAGCTCGCGCGGCGCGATGAAGGCGTTATTGTATTCGAGCGCGAGCAGCGCGTAGGAGTGACGCTCGCACAACTCTTCGAGGCTCGCGATGCTGTAGCCGAAGAAGTGATGTTGCAGGCTGAAGTCCGGGTCGAAGCCGACGCGGAAGCGGACGGGCGGCGGTATCTTCTCGTTGATCTCGGCGACGACGACGCGCGGCCGGAAGCTCTTGAGCGCAGCGTCGAGCACCCAGTAGTCGTAGCTGTCGATGTCGAGACTGAGCACGCCGAAGTCCACGGGGACACGCTCGGCGCGCAGCAGTGAGACGACGTTGGCGGGCGTGACGAGCGCATGGCGCGCCACGACACCCTCAAGATTTTTATACGCGCGTGCGAGACGGCGTGCGCGCTTCTCGTCCCCCTCGAAGCCGACGCCGCGCCAGCCTTGCAGGAAGAGCGCGTAGGTGTTCGAGCCGCGGATGCCGTCGCCCGCGCCCACGTCCACGGCGACGCGCGCCGTCTCTTCGCGGACGAGCCGCGCGACGAACTCGGCCAGCATCCGCTCCTCGTCGAAGTTCGAGAAGCCGCTCCGTCGCAAGCGCTGCCGCGCGCGCTCCAAGTGGAGCCCGAGCCGGTTGAGGTAACGCTGCGCTTTCTTCGCCATGTCTTAGATTCTGCGGCGCGTGCCGCGCGAGTCGGCCGGGGTCGAGTTCGAGGCGTGCGCGTCGGACGCCTTTATGCCAAAGCGGCGGGGGCAAGTCAAACGGGGGGAGTAGGCAGAAGGCAGAGGGCAGTAGGCAGTTAAGAGCACTGCTGCCGGAAACTCTGAGTCAACCTTCCAACGTCCATAACGCGGGCCGACTGCCTACTGCCCTCTGCCTACTGCCTACTCCCCTCATATCACGTCCGCGAAGTTCTTGCGGGTGCGGGCGAACCACCAGTAGCCGAGGAGGAAGACGGCGAGGGCGAAAGCGGTCGTGTAGGCGAGCCCCGTCCAGTCGGGCTGCGCGCCTTCGAGCAGTGTGCGGCGGTAGCTGCGCACGAGCGGTGTGAGGGGGTTGAGTTCGAGCGCGGGGCGGAAGCGCGCGGGCACGACGTGCTCGGGGTAGATGATGGGCGACAGATACATCCACGCCATCAGCAGGAGGCCGAGCACCTGCGCCGTGTCGCGCACGAAGACGCCGAGCGAGGCAACGAGCCACGCGCCGCCGAGCGTCAGTAGAAGCTGCGGGACGAGCAGCACGGGCAGCCACAGCGCCGTCGCGTGTAGCTGACCGCGGATGACGACCGTGGCGAGGAGGAGCGCGACGGTGCCGAAGAGTTGCGTGACGAGCGCGGCGAGCGCCTGCGCGACGGGCAGCGTCTCAAGCGGAAAGACGACGCGCTTGACTAGATTGGCGTGCGCGACGACGATGCCTGCGGACTGCTGTAAAGTCTCGGAGAGGGCCGTCCACGGCAGGAGCCCGCAGAAGAGGTAGAGCGCGTACTCCCAAGGCGTGCCCCCTTCGGTAAAGCGCGCGCCGAAGACGCCCGCGAAGAGGAAAGTAAAGACGGCAATCATCACGGCCGGCGTCAGAAGCGCCCACAGCAGCCCGAGCGCCGACCCTCGATAGCGCGACAGCGTCATCCTCCGCGCCAGCGGCCAGATGAGGTCGAAGCGCCGCGGCAGCTCCCACAGCGGCCTCCACACCGCGCGCCGCGCCGTCTGTGCCGAGATCATGGGGCGCATTGTAACAGGAATCCGAATCTAAAAACCTTAGCCCGGAGGTGGACGTGGAACCGACATTCAGACTTGCAAACTCTTCCGACGCGGACACGCTCATCGAGATGATGCGCGACTTCAACGCGCACGAGCGCATCGCCTTCGACGAGCCCTCGGTGCGCGCCGCGCTGGCGCAGCTCTTCGCCGACGACTCGTACGGGCTCGTCTGCCTCATGCTGCTGAGCGAAGAGGTCGCGGGCTACGTCGTCATCACCTTCGGGTTCAGCATTGAGTTTCGCGGGCGCGACGCCTTCATTGACGAGTTGTTCGTGAAGGAAGAGTTCCGCGGCCGGGGTGCGGGGGCAGCCGCCCTGCGCTTCGCCGAAGGGCTCTGCCGCCAGCGCGGAGTCCGCGCGCTGCACCTCGAAGTCGAGCGCGGGAACACCCGCGCGCAGTCCGTCTACCGCCGCGCCGGCTACGTAGACCACGACCGCTACCTTCTGACCAGATGGCTCTAGAGGTGTATGACGTGCGACTTGCGCCAGAGGTCGGCGGGGATGGTGCCGCGTGGGGCGGTGGTGACGAGGATGACGTAGCCGGCCTCGGCTGTCGGCGGCTCGACGTGCTGCCAGAAGTCGCGGCGCGCGAGTGAGTCGGGCTCGGCGCGTTGCGGCTCGACGAGCGCGAGGCGACGCAGGCAGGCGTAGAGGTGCTCGCGCCCGATGCCGTAACGCGACTCGCCCGCGCCGTCCGAGAGGCGCACCTCGGCGCGCTCCTCGACGAAGTGGGTGACGAGCGAGGCGGCCTCGGTCACGGCGCGCTCGAAGCGCACGAGGGCTTCCGGGTCGTCTTCGACGAAGGTGTCTAAGACGACGTGGACGCGGCGCTCGTCCTCGGCCGTGAACTCGCGCACGACGAGATGGCCGTGGCGCGCGGTCGCCTTCCAATGGATGTGGCGCACGTCGTCGTGCGGCTGGTAGTTGCGCAGAGAGTGGAGGTCGTGCCCCGCGCCGCGCCTTTGCGCTTCGAGCTGGCCGGCGTCGATGGGCAGAAGATGCAGCTCGTCGCCTAAGCCTTCGGGCTTCGGGTAGACGACGATCTCCACGTCGCGCGCGCGCAGACGGCGCCGCAGCCGGAAGAAGCCGAACGGGAAGCGCGTCGAAAGCTCGAAGCCGGTGATGAGCACGCGCCCCCGCACGGCGAAGGTCTGCTCGACGCGCTGCTCGACCTTGGCGCGGTGCGGTAGGTACATGAAGTATGCGAGGGCGCGCTTGCGCTCGCGCGCGCGGCGGAAGAGACCGCGCCTCTTGGCGGCTTCGGCGCGCTCGCGTGCCTCGACGACGATGGAGAGCGAGGGCAGCAGGCGCTTCGTGTTGTTGACGGTGACGATGACGGGCGCCGGGTCGCCCGCGAAGATGTGGTCGGGGAAGCGCGCGGTGACGACGAGGTCTCGGAGGCTGACGCGCCCCGCCGTCAGCGCCACGAAGAGCGTCGAGGAGAGGACGGAGAAGACGAGGAAGAGGAGGTTGTTGCCCGTGTTCCACGCAGCGAAGGCGACGACCGTGTAGATGCAGACGAAGACGACGCCGCCCCCCGTCACCTGAAACGAGAGGTCGAGCCGCGCCGCCTCCGCGCGTGCGCTGCGCGCCAGCGGCGGCACGACGAAGATGACGATGAGCACCGCGAAGACTATCGACGCGATGGCGCCCATGCGCGTCAACTCCCAGTCGCCGCTGCGGCGCGCCAGCACCGTCAGCGCCGCCGCGCCCACGCCGCTCAACACCACGAGCGTTCCCAGAATCGTGTTACGCCAATGCTTCATAGGAGAAGTAGGCAGAAGGCAGATGGCAGTAGGCAGTACGCTCCGCGTTAAGAGGGTTGATGGGTTGATTCAGAGTTTTCGACAGCGATGTCTTCAACTGCCTACTGCCGGCTGCCTACTGCCTACTGCTTTTCAGAGCGGGACGCTGACGGTCTTCATGATTTCGCGGAGGACTTCTTCGGCCTCTTCGCTGCGGCGGTGGAGCGAGGAGGAGAAGCGCGAGTTGACGACGAGGCGGTGCGCGAAGACGGGGAGGACGAGCCGCTTTACGTCGTCGGGCAGACAGTAGTCGCGCCCCTCCGTGAGCGCGAACGCCTGCGCGGCGCGGAAGAGCGCGAGCGTGCCGCGCGGAGAGACGCCGAGGTCTAGCGTCTCGGACTCGCGCGTCGCCGCGACGATGCGCATCAGGTAATCGACGAGCGCGTCGTCAACCGTAACGGTCTGGACGGCGTGCTGCAACTCGACCACCTCCTCGCCCGTCATCACCGGCCGCATGTTGTCGAGCGGGTCGCCGTGCTCGCGGTCGCGCAGGATCTCCTTCTCCACGTCGAGCGCGGGATAGCCGATGCGCAGGCGCAGCATGAAGCGGTCAACCTGCGACTCGGGGAGCGGGTAGGTGCCGTGGTGCTCTACCGGGTTCTGCGTGGCGACGACCATGAAGGGCGCGCGCAGGCGATAGGTCACGCCCTCAACCGTGACGTGCCCTTCGGCCATCGCTTCGAGGAGCGCCGACTGCGTCTTGGGCGTCGTGCGGTTGATCTCGTCGGCGAGGACGATGTTGGCGAAGATGGGGCCGTGCTTGAACTCGAACGAGCCGTTGCGCTCGTCGTAGACCGAGAGGCCGATGACATCCGAGGGCAGGAGGTCGGAGGTGAACTGTATGCGCTGGAAGGCGCAGTCGATGGCCTGCGCGAGCGCCTGCGCCAGCGTCGTCTTGCCCACCCCCGGCACGTCCTCGACGAGGAGGTGCCCGCCCGCGAGCAGCGTCACGGCGGCGAGACGGACGGCCTCGGGCTTACCCTTGATGACGCGCTCGACGGCCGCACGCAGCCGCCCGACGCGCTCGGCCGCTTCGACCGCAGACACCGCGCCGCCCCTGTCCGCCGTGTGGAGATTTCTCATGCTTGCAACCATTCTAAAAGGCAAAAGTAAAAAGGCAAAAGGCAAAAGTGAGAAATGCTGTGAAGCGTGAACCGTCAATCGTGACCAGAAGGTGCAGCTTTTATCCGGTCATTTTTGACGGTTCACGCTTCGCGCCTCTCTTTTGCTCTCCTTTTGACGCTCGTGTGACTTGAGGGGTTCCCTGTAGTAAAATTCTATTGCTGCGATAAGCCGAAGCGTCGGGCGAGCGGCGCCACATTTTTCGCCGCTTTATGGAACTCTGGCCCCGAGCATACGTGTACTCACGGGCAGCGAGGTTTTGAAAGAATGAGAACAGAAACAAAGGGCCAACGGGGATTTTCGCTTGTCGAGCTGATGATCGTCATCTCGATTATCGGCATCCTCGTCGCCATCGGCATCCCCGCGTGGCAGGCGAGCGTGCGCTCGACCAACGAGGCCGCGGCCATCACGCACCTCGGGCGCATCTCGACCGCGCAGGTCACCTACTTCAACACCAAGAACCGCTCGGGCTACGGCACCTTCGAACAGCTCTCGTCGGGCGGCTACCTCGGCAAGCAGTTCACCGGCGACACGCCGCTCGTTGACGGCTACATCTACAAGATGACGCTGACCGCCAAGTCGGGCAACCAGCCCCCCGGCTTCGCCGTCAACGCCGACCCCCAGAAGCCGACCGGCATCACCGCCACCGGGAGCCGCTTCTTCTACATCGGCTCCGATGTCGGCAACGCGACCTCCAACAGCGAGAAGCCCGCCGGCCCCGAAGACCCGCCCGCCGGCGGCGGCTGATCCCCGAACCCTTCGACTCGAAACGCGCGCGAGCGTCAAGGCCATCCGCTTGACGCTCGCGCGCACGCTTTGTTAGCATTTCGCGTCTTAAAAATTTAGTACGCCCACTTAACTCAGTGGTAGAGTGTCGCTTTCACACAGCGGAAGTCGAAGGTTCGAATCCTTCAGTGGGCATTTAACTTTCCTCGCCGCCACGAGAGGTTACTCTCATGGCGAAGCGCATCCCCAAACTTCACTTCACGCAGGTCAACAGATTCTGGATGCACGTCGATAGCTCTGGCGGCGCGGACGCATGCCGGCTGTGGAAGGGTTACATCGGCGAGAACGGCTACGGCGTCATCAGCATCAAGTGCAGGGCGTACAAGGCGCACCGCGTCAGCTACTTCATCGAGCACGGTCGCATCGACAACGACCGGCTCGTGCTCCATCGCTGCGACGTGCGCGACTGCGTCAACCCCTCGCATCTCTTCTTAGGCACACCCAAAGACAACTCGCAGGACGCCATCAGGAAGAGACGGAACACGAAGCTCTACGGCGAGCAGAACGGCAAGGCCAAGTTGACGCGCGCCGCCGTCCTCGCCATCCGCCGCATCTGCAAACGAGGCGGCGTTTATCAAAAGACGGTCGCGAAGCAGTTCGGCGTTAGCGAGGCGACAGTCTCTTACGTCGTCAACGGCGGCCGCTGGGGAAAGCTCACCGTTGGCAAAAAGTCCTAAGCCTTAATCCCTTCTTCTCTTCTCTCTTTAACAATCATTTCGCCCACAGCGCGGCGTAGGCGTCGGGGAGGCGGTCGCGCCATGCGGTGTGGTTGTGGCCGACGGGCGCTTCGCGGTAGGTGACGGGGTAGCCGCGGGCGCGCAAGAGGAGGTTGGCGCGGCGGCCGTTGTCGAGGATGATCTGCTCGTAATGGCCGGCGTCGAGGTAGAAGCGTAAGGGGTGGCGGAGGCGCTCCGCGTCGTCGAGGCGCGCGAGGGCGGCGAGGATGCGTTCTTCGTCAATCTGAAAAGAGGTGGAGAGGCCGGCGACGCGCGCGAAGGTCTCGGGGTGGCGCAGCGCCGTCCAGACGGAGATGACGCCGCCGAGGCTCGCGCCCGCGAGCGCGCGTGCGTCGCGTGTGGGGCGCGTGCGGTAGCGCGTGTCCACAAAGGGGACGAGCGTGCGCGCCATCCAGTCGGCGAACGCGTCGTCGGCCCAGTACTCCTTCATGCGGTCGAGGGGGTCGATGAAGACGATGATGAAGGGCTCGACCCGGCCCTCCGTAATCATGCGGTCGGCCGTCTCGGCGGCGCGCGCCAGCTCGACGGCCTGCGTGCCGTCCTGCATGTAGAGCACGGGGTAGCGCACGCGCACGCGCGCGTAGCCGGGTGGGAGGTAGACCTGAACCTTGTGCTTATCGCCGCCGGGGAGTTGGAGCGGTTCGATCCGGCCGCGCAGCTCTCTGCTTCCGGAGGCGAAGGCCGTGGGGCGATAGGCGGGGCCCGCGAAGTTGGAGTTGAGGCCGCCGACGCCGTTGTCGTTCTTGTTCGGGTTGAGCGGGTCGAGCAGCCACTCGCCGTCGGCGATGAGCTTGTATTCGAGGCGCGCTTCCGCCGGGAACTTGAGGCGGATGAACTTGAGGTTGTTCATGCCCGGAACGTCGTGCAGCGCGAGCCCGGCGGGCGCCCAGCCGGTGAAGTCGCCGACGACCTCGACGCGTTTGGCAGCGCCGCGGTAGATGAAGGTCACGCCTTCGGCGTCGATGAGCGGCGATACTTGCGCGGCCTTGACGCGCTCGGCCGCGTCGGGCGGGTAGAGGTCGCGTTCGGCCTTCTCAAGCTCTTCGGGCGTGAGGCCGTTGATGGTTTCGCGTCGAAAGTAGGTGGCGCCGGAGGGCGAGACGACGGCGACGACGACGGCGCCCGTGCCGCGTGCGGCCTTCACGTCGAAGGAGAAGCTGCCTTCGGCGTCGGCCTTCAGCTCGCGGCGCTCGCCGCCCGCGAGGAGGAAGGCGCGGCTCCCCTTCGTGCGCGCGCCGCCGCCCGCGTGGATGGTCTGGCCCGCCTCCATGCGCTCTAAGATTTCGCGCGCGGGGAAGTTGAAGTCGGCGTTGGCGTGCGGCGTCGTCGTCTGTTTCGCGTAGCGC
>JBJMGQ010000271.1:0-7443 GCA_045807845.1 Pyrinomonadaceae bacterium
CCCTGCGATTTCGTCCGACTTGGCACGACACAATGTCGGCGAAGCGGCTCTTCTCGGCGTGTATATTAACAATCCCCATGCCACGTGGCTAGAGCCGGATAACTGAGGAAAAGCGCCGCCCGTCGGCCCGAAGTTGGCTGCGCGGCGCACGATAAGGTGTCTTGTCTCCCCACAACGGTGACCTGCGGTCGTACGATGCGTGCGCCGTTTACAAAACTTTACGGCGGGCAAACGTCAAGAGGCAGAGCGCGAACCCGACAAGAGCAACGTAGGGAAGCGAGTGCGCGAGTGCGAGGAGCGCGAAGAAGAGAATGATAGCGACGCCGACGAGTCCGGCCCAGAAGCTCGCGCGCGGTCGCGCGCCCATGATGCGACAGGCAAGCAGAGCGGTCAGGAACCATCCGGCGAAGTTGGAGAGAGGGACGCCGTAGTAACTACCGGCTTCGGCCCACTTCCAGTAGCCGAGCCGGTTCGCGGCGAGCGGGTCGATGACGAGGTCGGTCGCCGTCGTCAGCAGCGCCGCGAACACGTTGGCCCTCCACGCGCGAAGTCGCAAACGCCCCGCCGAGTCCTGTGCAAACGCAATCAGCACCATCCACGCCGGCCCCATCACGAACGGCACGCCGAGCATCTGCGGTTGTAGTGCGCCGGTGTAGACGTAGCGCCCGAAGGGGACGCCGAAGCGCACGCCCAACGCCTCAACCGCGAACCCGAGCAGCGCGACGCACGCGAGCGACGCCGCGCCGCGCCCTGTGCTTTCGCCGAGCAGCACGACGAGCGCGGCCGTCAGAAGGAAGACGGACGCCAGTCGTCCCGCGTCTTCACGCTGCACGCCGAGCCACTCGCTCGCGACGCCGCCGACCCAGAGGACTGCGAAGACCGTCAGAGAAGTCCACAGCGCCGCGCGCCGCAAGCCATGCAGCGCGCGGGGCCTGAAGGGCGCATGGGTCTGCGCGCTCAAAGCTCGTGCCTCCCGATCAGCTCGCTCGTTATCTTCGCGGAGAGCAGGACGGTGGGCGTGCCGCCGCCGGGGTGGCTGCTGCCGCCGACGTGGTAGAGCCCTTCGACGCGCGGGTGTCTGTTCGGCGGGCGCAGAAAGGCGCGCCGCCAGCCGTGCGAGTGCCTGCCGTAGATGGCGCCGCCCGGGCTCAGATAGTCGCGCGCGAAGCGCCCGGGCGTCCACACGTCTGAGACGACCGTGTCGCTTGTGATGTCTGGAAAGCCGCCCTTCGACAGACGCTCGAAGATGCGCGCGCGTGCCTCCTCGACCTGCTTATCATCCCAGACAGAATCGCTCGCCGGTGCGTTCGCCATGACGAAGAGCGTCTCGCAGCCCTCGGGCGCGGTGCGCGGGTCTGTGCGGCTCGGGGCGCAGACGTAGACGGTCGGGTCGCCGGGGAAGCGCCGCGCGTCGAAGAGTTGTGAGAACTCGGCCGGGTAGTCTTTGGAGAAGTAGACGGTGTGATGCTTGAGGCCGTCGAGCTTTCTCTTAAGCCCGAGCAGCAGCACCACGCCGGAGAGCGACCTCTCCGTCTGAGCCTGCGCGCCGTTGACTTCGCCGAGCAGTGTGTTAGTTAAAGCTGCATCGCCGTTCATCACGACTACGTCTGCTTCGAGCCGAGTCCCGTCGGCGAGCCGCACGCCGCGCACGCGCCCTCCGTCGTGCTCGATTGCCCGGACGCGCGCAGAGGTGTGAAGAGTCACGCCCAAGCCGCGCGCCAGCTCGACTAAACTTTCGACGATGCGGTAGAGCCCGCCCTCGACGTGCCAGCCGCCGTAGGCGAACTCGATGTAGGGGATGACGGCGAGCGTGGCGGGCGAGCGGTAGGGCGAGGAGCCGACGTAGGTCGGATAGCGCCCGAAGAGTTGTCGCAGGTGCGGGCTGCGGAAGTGCGCGGCGACGGTCGAATGATAGTTGCCCCACGCGCGTCGCAGAGGGATGCGGCCGAGCGCCTTGAACGAGCGCAGGTCGGGCGGCGCGCCTACGGGACGCCGCAGGAACGTCTCGCGCGAGAGCGCGAACAGGCGCGCGCCGAGACGCATGAAGCGCATGAAGCCTTCGCAGTCGCGCGGCTCAAGCTGCCGCACGGTCGCAAGCCATTCGGGCAGCGAGGTCGTGTACGTGAAGCGCGTGCCGTCGGCGTAGACGTAGTCTGCGAGCGGGCGGACGGGCGCGAGCTTGACGTGTCGGGCGAGGGAGCTGCCGGCCGCTTCGAACAGTTCTTCGAAGACCCAAGGCATCGTGATCAGCGAGGGGCCCGTGTCGAAGCGGAAGCCCTCGCGCTCGAACGTGTTCATCTTTCCGCCGAGACGCGGGCCCTGCTCACAGACGTTGACGCGCCAACCCCCTGCGGCCAAACGCACGGCGGTCGCCAAGCCCCCGAGCCCGCCGCCGATGACGACCGCGCTCCGCCTCATCGACTTCATAGAAGGGGGTTCTGACCTGCCTCCTCAAGTCGTTCCTGTGTGCGGTAGCGGCGCCCCTTCCACTCGACGCCGCGCCCCGACCTGCAACTCAGCCAAGACGCGAGGCCGAGCGCGACGAGCAACACCTCGCCCACGGGATGCAGCGCGGCCGACCACCACGGATGTCTGAACCTCACAGCGAGCGCCACGCGCGCCGCGAGCACGCAGGCGGCTGCCGCCGCGAACGGCCACGCCCACGAAAAGTGCAATGCGAGCGGCGCGAGCGCGAACGGCAAGAGGAAGACGAACAGATGGAGCGCGACGAACGCCCAGAAGGTGTGTGACGTGCGAAAGGCCGGGAAGAAGTTCTTGCGAAAGCCGGCCCAGATTTCCGAGAGCGAGCGGTACATCCGCACCGCGACGACCCCGCGCCCGTCGAGGCACAGGCCGCGCTGCCCGCGCTCGCGCCAGACTCGCGCGAGCCTCACGTCTTCAAACAGCTCGCCGCGTACGACACTGTGGCCGCCGACCGCTTCGTACGTGTCGCGTCGCGCGAGCACGCACGAGCCGTGCGCGAGTCCGAGGCGCGCATCGTCGCGCCTGAGCGCGAGCGGCGCGGGGTAGAGCGTGAAGACGACGAAGTTCAAAAGCGGCATCAGCGCGTCCTCCCAGAAGCCGCGCGTCAGGAGGCGCGGCCAGCACGAGAGCAGCGTCACGCCGCGCGCCAACGCCTCGCCGACGATGAGCGAGGCGGCGTTCGCTTCGAGCCGCGCGTCCGCGTCGAGAAAGAGCAGCCAGCGCCCACGCGCCTCCGCGGCCAGACGCGCGCAGGCGAACGTCTTTCCGCACCAGCCGTCGGGCAGCTCCGAAGGCTTAACGAGCCGCACGCGCCAGTCGCGCCACGCGTACCCTTCGACGATCTGCGCCGTGCGGTCTCGCGAGTGGTCGTCGTAGACGAGCACCTCAAGCACACAGGCCCCTTGCGCGAGCGCCGCGTCGAGACACACGGCGATGTTCGACTCCTCGTCGCGCGCCGGGATGAGTATCGACACCGAAGGCGCACCCGCGTCCGACACGACTTCCGCGTCGCCGACGCGCGGCCACGCCCGCGCGTTCCAGAGCGCCATGCAGAGTGAGGCGAGTGCGACGAAGAGGATGAGCAAAGAGAGGAGCGTCACGCTACGGCCTCTTCTTCTTGAACCTGAAGCGCGGGCGCCTGCGCACAGGCCGCGCCCGTCGCGTCGAGGACGTAGTGCGCTGCGTCGGAGAGGAGCGTGACCTCTTCCCTCGGGCCGAACTGTTCATGCAGGCGCGCAACGCCGCGCGCGACGAGCCTGCGCGCGAAGAGGCGCGCGCCTTCGGCGCCGAAGCCTGTGACGGCGCTTGCACGCCGGTGGCGCGCGTCCTGTCGCGCGGGCTTGCCCGTCACGTCGCCCGCGCAGGTCTCGTCCCACACGTCGTCGCAGACCTGATAGGCGCGGCCGAAGCACTCGCCGAAGTCCGCCAGCGTCAAAGTCTCTTCGACACATGCGCCGCAGGCGAGCGCGCCGCCCGTCATCAACAGGCGCATGAGCGCGACGGTCTTGAGGTCGCGGCAGGCCAATGTCTCTTCGTCGGCCGAGGCCGCGCGCGTCTCAAGGTCTACGACCTGACCGCCGACCATCCCGTCCGCGCCGACGCAGCGCGCGGCCTCAAGCACGAGCGCGCCGCTGTCACGTGCGCGCCCGTCAACGGCGCACGCCGCTTCGGAGAGGAGCGCGTACGACTGGTTGAGCAGCGCGACCGCGGCGAGCACGGCGACGCCTTCGCCGTAGACGAGGTGGAGCGCGGGCCGTCCGCGGCGCACACCGGCGTCGTCCATCGAAGGCAGGTCGTCGAGGATGAGCGAGCTTGTGTGCAGGAACTCGACCGCGCATGCCACCTTCGATCCTTGCTTCGGCGCGGCACCGGCCAGACGCGCGGCGAGCAGCGCGAGCGCCGGCCGCAGGCGCTTGCCGCCGGGGAAGACCGCGTACTCCAGCGCCTCGTTGAGCCGGCGCGCGCACGCGAGCGTGCTCAAAGGAAGGCTCCGACGCAGTGCCGCCTCAACACTGTCGCGCTCGGACGCGACGAACTTTGCGAACAGCTTGCTCAAACCCGTACCCGCTTTCTCTCTTCGACGAAGGCCCCGAAGATGGCTTCCGACACTTGCGCGGGCGCCTCCACGAACGGTTGGTGCCCGGCTCCTTTCAGCTCGCGCACGCGCGCGTGTGGCAGTACGTCGCGCCAGAGCGCGAGCGAGCGCTTGACGGCGCCGAACGTCCGCTCGCCGTAAGCGATCTCGACGGGCGCTTGGAGGCCGCGAAAGATTTCGACGCCGCCCACCTCTTCATAGAGCGCGAGGTAACGTCGCGCGGCCTCGTGGTCGGCCTCGGCGAACGATGCCGTCAAATCGGCCGCGCCCGCGCGACGGCCGCGGAGCGACTGATTCGTCAGCCAACGCCCGACGGGATTGGCGAAGGTCGCGTCGTAAGCGCGACGCCCGAACTCGCCCGCGTTGAAAATTTTGAAGTAGCGCGGCAGGTACGCGAACGGGTCGATCATCGACACGCGCTCGACCCGCCCGCCCAACTCGCGCGCGGCCAGCAGCGCGAAGACGGCGCCGCCGCAGTTGCCGACGAGCGTGACGCGCGCCCTCCCTGTCTCACACACGGCTTCAACTATCTCTTCGACCACACAGCCGACCGTCCACTCGCGCGGCCGGGTTGAGTGGCCGCAGCCCGGCAGGTCTGCCGCGTAGAGCGAGACGTTGTCGGGCACGTACGGCGCGAGCGGCGCGAACGTCCGACGGTCGCCGCCCCAACCGTGCAGCGCGAAGTAGACTTCTGCCCCTCGACCGTGGCGCTCAACGAACACGTTCCGCGATCCTCTCCGCGACGAGTCGCCCCGAGAGGACGACCATCGGCATGCCCGTCCCCGGCGTCGTGCTCGCGCCGACGTAGTAGAGCCCTTCCAGCTCTTCCGAAAAGTTCTTCTGTCGAAACGGCCCGACCTGAAAGAGCGTGTGCGCCGCGCCGAAGGCCGAGCCGTCGTAGAGCCCGAAGCGTCTCTGCCAGTCCGCAGGCGTGTAGACCTCCTCGCACATGACGCGCGCCGGGTCGATGCGCACGCCGTGGCTGCTGAGCGTCTCCGTCACGCTCGCCTTTATCTTCAGCGTCTCGACGCGCCAGTCGGCCCCCTGCATACGGCTGAGCGTCGGCGTCGGCGCAAGCACGAAGACGGCCGAGCAACCTGCGGGCGCGAGCCCCGGGTCGGTCGCCGAAGGGACGCTCACGTAGAAGGGAAGAGCGCGCGGGACGCGGTCGTGCTTCGTCAAATCGTCGAACGCCGCTCGATAGTCTGCGGGCAGAAAGATGGTGTGGTGGCCTAAGCCCTCGACCTCGCCGCGCACGCCCCAGTAGAAGGTGACGACGCCGGGCGTCATCTTCGTCTTCGACGCACGCGCCCGCGCCGCAAAGAGATTGTCCGACTCGACAAGTTCCGTGTCGGTCGTCGGCACGTCCACGTTCGAGACGACGAGCGCGGCACGCTCGACGGTGCCGTCGGCAAGCTGTACGCCGCGGACGCGCCCGCCGCGCGCGATGATCTTCGAGACGCGGCAGCGCGTGCGGACTTCGACGCCGAGTTCGAGCGCTAGTTTTTCAATCCCTTCGACCAGACCGTAGACGCCGCCCTCCGGGAGCCAGAGGCCGTAGGCCATCTCGCCGTAAGGAAGAATCGTGAACATGCCCGGCAGTTGGTAGGGCGAGCCGCCGAGATACATCGCGTAGGAGCCGAGCGCCTCGCGCACGTAGCGGCTCTTGAAGTAGCGGCGCAGCTCGCCGTCGAAGGAACGCCAGAGCCCCGTCCCCAGCAGCTCACGGGCGTTGAGTGCGCCGAGCCACTTCGCGGGGTTGTCCACGTTGCGGCTAATGAGCTTGTCGAAGGCCACGCGGTACTTCTCGCCCGCGTCGCGCATGAAGCCGAAGACCGATGCGGCCGAGCCGGGGTCGAGTCGCTCACACTCTGCGACGAAGTCTTGCAGGTCACTCGAAAGAGTGAAGCGCGTGCCGTCGGCCCAGCGAAAAGTGATGGAGGGCTCGACGGGGAGCAGGCGCACGTAGTCTTCCAGACGACGGCCCGCGGCGGCAAAGAGCTGCTCGAAGACCCAAGGGTAGTTGAGCAGAGAGGGGCCTGTGTCGAAGCGGAAGCCATCGCGCTCGATGAGATTGGCGCGACCGCCGACGCGCTCGCAGGCTTCGAGCAGCTTGACGCGGAAGCCCTTGAGGCGCAGGTGTATCGCGGCGCTCAAGGCCCCGAGGCCGCCGCCGACGATGAGCACATGCCTGTCGTCTGTCGTCTTCATTTCGTCAGATACGCGAGCGGGATGCGCCAGTACTTGCTGACGGGAAGCACTTGAAACTTCTCGCGCAGCGGCACGCTCTCGCGATGCGCGGCGCCGCGGCTGTTGCCTGCGATGCGCTCGTTGAGGCGGCCGTAGACGCGTATGCAGGACTGGACGGCGAGACGACAGTCGGGCGCGAAGGCGTCGAGTCCCGCTTCGGCGCTCGCGTAGTGCCCGGCGGCGACGGACGCTAACGGGCGGAGCACGCGCGCGAGTCGTTGCTGCTGCCGCTGGTCGTTTGCATCGAGCGTCTCAATCCCTTCGGCGCGCAACGCGTCCGCGGGCAGGTAGACGCGCCCGCGCCTTTGGTCTTCGGCCACGTCGCGCAGGAAGTTGGTCAGTTGCAGCGCGACGGCGAGGTCGCGCGCCGAGTCGAGCGCGCGCCGGAAGCTCTGCGCATCGCGCGCGCCGTAGACGTGCGTCAGGAAGTGGCCGACGACGACGGCGCTGCCGTAGACGTAGGAGCCAATTAAATCGTCGAGCGTCTGGAAGGGGCGCGGCGCCACGTCGAGACGCATGGCGTCGAGGATGGCGCTGTAGTGCTCCGGAGGGATGTCGCGCTCGCGCACGACGCGCGTGAAGGCGGCGAGGTGCGCGGGGACGCCGCATGAGAG
>JBJMGQ010000272.1:0-11556 GCA_045807845.1 Pyrinomonadaceae bacterium
TCCGCGTCGGCCCAGCGGAGGCGGCGTTTGAACTCTATGGTCGGTGGCGGCATGTGTGCTGAGTGTAACAGAGAATAAATTAACACCGCAGACACGGAGACACAGCTTGATGAGTTGTCTCTTCAAAGCTGTGTCTCCGTGTCTGCGGTGGTTGACTCTGAAAAGTTGAACCGCACGCCGAACTGCAACTGCCGCGGGTTGGCGGCCGAGGTGAAGCCGAGTGGTTCGGTCGGCGCGGCGTTTCGACGGCCGCCAAGAAGAACTGAGTCAGGCTTCTCATAGCAGTTAATCTCCTTGAAGCGAAGTGTTGACGGTCGAGCAGCTAAGAACCCGAACGCTGGGTGTGCGAGGGCGAGCAGTGGCGCGAGCCTTAAAGAGATCTAAAGGGAGTTGACCTGTGCCCGAGAGTTGGGCGAATGTCTACCGAACGGTCGGTAAAGTGTCGCTGGGGGTTTGTCAACGTCAAGCTTTTGTTGCGTGGGCGAACTTTCTGCCGAGGAGGTCAGCCCCGGCAGGAGTTATGATGGGATGCCGGAGGTGCTGACTGAGTGATGTTGGAAGAGTCCAAGCAGACGGAGCCGGCGCTGGTCTTCGTCTATAACGCCGACAGCAGGGTCTTCAACACGCTGGCCGACGCGGCGCACAAAATCTTTTCGCCGCGGACGTACGCGTGTAACCTCTGCGCGCTCACACACACGGCCGTCCGCATGCGCGGCGAGTGGAAGCAGTTCCTCGACGGGCTCGGGCGCCCGCTCGAATTCCTGCACGCAGATGAGCTGGCGACCCGCTACGGCTTGAAGGGCGTCGGGCTTCCGGCAATCTTCACGAAGGAGGGCGACGGGCTGAAGGTTCTGGCTGGCGCCGACTCCATCAACGCGTGCCGGACGCTGGACGAGTTGGAGCGCCTGATTCTCGAAGGACTCGCGGGTGGGGACGGTTCATAGACATGCCGGGGCATGTAATTTCTATGTGCGGCCGGGTCAGAAAAGGCCCGGCCGCTTTTTTTGAACTTTAGTAATGCCGGATCGTAACTATACCTTGTGCTTCTACATGTGCCGGTGTTATATGTAGAAGCCGGAGGTAATATTGATGACCGCGACGAAATCGGATTTGCCGCAGGGCACTTTGGATTTGTTGATTTTGAAAGTGGTCGCGCTCGGGCCTGTCCACGGGTATGCAATCGCGCAGCGCCTCGAACAGGCGTCGCGGGGCGTGGTGCAGGTTCCGCAGGGCTCGCTCTACCCGGCGCTGCACCGTTTGGAGAATCGCGACCTGCTGGCCGCCGACTGGAAGGCGACCGAGACGGGGCGCGAAGCCAAGTTCTACCGGCTGACGCGCAAAGGTCGGGCGCAGCTCGAAACCGAAGCCGCGGGCTGGCAGCGTTTGGCCGAGGCCGTCAGTCTCATCCTCAACTTGTCCAACGCCTGATTCCTCAAACTCTTCGAAGGAGAATCCCCCATGAAGTGGTGGCATCGGCTGTTTCGCCGAAGGAGACTTGACGAGGAGCTCGAAAGAGAACTGAGCTTCCATCTGGAACAACACACGAGCGACCTCATCGAACAGGGCTACAGCCCCGAGGAGGCGCGGCGGCGAGCACACATCGCACTCGGCGGGCCGGAGCAGGTGAAGGAGTTGTGTCGCGACGCGCGCGGGACGCGTTGGGTGAATGACCTTCTGCGCGATCTGCGCTACGGCGTGCGTGTGCTGGCGAAGCAGCCCGGCTTCACGTTGGTCGCAGTGTTGGCGCTGGCTTTGGGCATCGGCGTGAACACCGCCATTTTAAGCGTCGTGAACGGCTTCGTCCTGCGCCCGCTGCCGGTGGAAAACCCGCGGGAGTTGATGGCCCCACACTGGGGGAGAAAGACGGATGCGTGGGTGTGGGGTGAGTTCTCTTATCCGAACTATTTGGATTTGCGCGACCAGAACAAAAGCTTCTCCGACCTCTGCGCGTGGAGGGAGACTTCGGCGGGCATCAGTTCCGGCGAAGGTCGCGAAGGCGACAACGGCGGGCGCGCGGAGATTGTCTGGGGCGAGTTGGTCACAGCCAACTATTTCGACGTGATGGGCGTCAAGCCGGTGCTCGGGCGAGTCTTTCTGCCGGAAGAAGACCGCACGCCGAACACGCATCCTGTCACGATCCTCGGGCAGACGTTGTGGCAGCGGCGCTTCAACTCCGACCCGGCGATTGTGGGCAAGACGATCTACCTGAACGGCCAGCCGTACACCGTCGTCGGCGTCATGCCGGAATCGTTTCTCGGCTCTGACTTCTACCTCCGCAAAGGGTTCTGGGTGCCCTTGATGATGGCGCAGCAGTTCGGCCGGCGCGCGGAATGGAAGACGGAACGCGGCTACATGTTATGGAAGCTGTACGGGCGTCTGAAACCCGGCCTGACGATGGAGCAGGCAGAGACGGACTTGAATCTGGTGACCGACGGCTTAGCCAAGCTTTATCCCGGGGACGACGCGGAGATCAAAATTCAGCTCACGACGGAGCTGGACGGGCGATACGAAGGCGCGACCAGCATGATCAGGTACGGCGGTTTTATGGCCTTGTGTGTGGCCGCCCTCGTGTTGCTGCTGGCCTGCTTCAACGTGGCGAATCTGATGCTGGCGCGGGCCGTCACGCGCGCCAGAGAGATCGGGATTCGGCTGGCGATTGGCGCGAGCCGCGGGCGCATCGTGCGGCAACTGCTGACGGAGAGCGTGCTGCTGGCGTTGCTGGGCGGCGCGTTGGGTTGGGCGTTGGCCTATGCGGGGGCGGACGTGGTGCGTGTGAGTTTCCCGCCGGTGCCGTACCCGATTAGTCTCGACTTCGCGCCGGACGGCTACGTCCTGAAATGGATGATGGGCGTCTCCGTGTTGACGGGTGTGCTCTTCGGTCTGGCTCCGGCCCTGCTCGCTTCGCGGACTGATCTGGTCAACGTCATCAAAGGAGGAGCGGCGCAACCCGCGCACGGCCGCCGCCGCTGGAATCTGCGCGGCGTGCTGGTGGTCGCACAGGTCACCATCTCAATCGTCGTGCTGATTTGTGCCGGGCTCTTTATCCGCAGCTTGAGTCAGGTGCGCCAGACCGACCCCGGCTTCAAGACCGACAATCTGGTGACGATGATGATTAACCCGAGGCTGCTGGCCTACGACGAGCACGAGACGACGCGGCGGTTCTTTCCCGAACTGCTGCACCGCATCGAAGCGCAGCCCGGTGTGCGTGCGGCCGCGCTGATTGACGAGATGCCGCTCGCGGTCGGTCACACCACGCGCGGCCCCGTTGTGAAGGAGGGCGAGCTTGACCCGCCGCCGAATCAGGGCGTACACGCCGACTCCAACCTCGTGACGCCGAGCTATTTCGACGCCGCGGGAATTCCGCTGGTGGAGGGGCGCGACTTCAACGACCACGACGACGAAGGCGCGCCTCCGGTCGTCATCGTCAATCAGGAGTTTGCGCGCAGGTTCTACGGCGACGAGCAGAAGGCGTTAGGGAAGCGCTTTCGTTTCGAGCAGGGCACGCCGTTGATGCAGATCGTCGGCATCGCCAGAGACGGACGCTATCGCTCGCTGTACGAAGAGCGTCTGCCGTGCATTTTCCTGCCCGTCTATCAGCACCCGCGAACCGGGATGACGCTGCTGGTCAGCGCAAACTCGGCGGGCGACGTGCCGTCGGCATTGGAGAGTGCGCGCCGCGGGATCGCGCAGATGGACGCGCGGCTGCCTGTGTACGGGGTCATGCTCGGGAAGGATAATCTGGCGATAGCGTACTGGGGGCCGAACGTGGCGGCGGGGATGGCGACGACGTTCGGCGTGCTGGCGCTGGTGTTGGCGACGATGGGCTTGTACAGCGTGATGACGTACAGCGTCAGCCAGCGCACGCGCGAGATCGGCATCCGGATGGCGCTCGGCGCGGCGCTGCGCGACGTGGTGCGGCTGGTCGTAGGTCAGGGGATGCGGATGGCTTTGATCGGCATCGCGCTGGGGCTGATGGGAGCGTTCCTTTTGACGCGCGCGTTGGCAAGCCTGTTGTTGGGGATAGGCGCAACCGACCCTGTCACCTTCGTCGGCGTGCCTCTGTTACTGGTTGCCGTCGCTCTGCTGGCCTGCTACGTCCCCGCGCGCCGCGCCGCTCGCGTCAACCCGCTGGTGGCACTGCGCCATGAATGAGATAGCTCAAATGTAGACGGTAGGCAGTAGGCAGCAGACAACTACGGCGGGCGTTGTGGGTTAAAACCCCGACGCCCGCCGTAGTTTTCTGCCGCCTGCTGCCTGCTGCTTACTGTCTACTGATAGAATCGCCGTCCGACTTAAGGATGCACGGAGTGAGCGTCATCATCCCGACCTTTTCCCGGCCGCGCCTGCTCGTGCGCGCCGTCGAGAGCGCGCGCGCCGCGTCGAGGGCGGAGGTCGAGATCATCGTCGTGGACGACGCTTCGATGGACGAGACGGCCGAGGTCTGTCGCACGCTCGACGGCGTCAGGTACGTCAGGCTTGAGCGCAATCAGGGCGTGGCCGGTGCGCGCAACGTCGGGCTGCTCGCTTCGACGCGCGAGTACGTCGCCTTTCTCGACGACGACGACCGGCGGCTGCCCGGCTCGCTCGACCTACAGGTCGCGGCGCTTGAAGAGAACAGGGCGGCGGGCTTCTGCTGCGGCCCTCTGCTCTTCGCGGACGCGGAGGGGAGGCCGACGGGCGAAGTGGGCACGCCGCGCGCGGTCGAAGGGGCGGAGGTCTTCTGGTCTTTGTTGCAGTTGGACTTCTTCATCCAGCCCGCAGGCGTCGTCGTGCGCAGGAGCGCGATACTCGCCGCGGGGCTGTTGAAGCCGCGCATCGACGGCATCGACGATTGGGACTTGTGGGTGAGGCTCGCGGAGCTGTTCCCCGTCGTCGCGGTCGCGGAGCCGGTGGGCATCTATCGAAGACCGACGCCCAACTCGGGTCAGGGCTCGGCCGACTTCGCGCGCGACTCGCGGCGCCTGCTCCGGCATCAGAAGGAGTTGATGAAGTTGCCGCTGGCCGCGGCTGCTTCGCCGAGTGAGCGGCGTCTGGTGCGCCGGCAGACCGCGCGACGCTTCGCCGACGTGCTCTTCCAACGCGCAGCCGTGTGGGGCGCGCGCGGACATTACGGGTTCGCTTTCAAACATCTCCTCACAGGGCTGCGGCTCGCGCCGTCGCGCGCCCTGCGCCCGTTCGTCTACCGCGAGTTCTACAACTCACTGCGCCAACGCAACCCGCCGACGCATGAGGGTGAAGCCTTAATAAGTTGGGACACGTCCGGTGTCAGGCAGAACACGACGGAGCGGGCCGAGCGTGTGACGGGCACTGTCGGCGGCGAGACGGTGAGCGTCATCATCGCGACGCACAACCGGCCGCAGCTCGTCCCGCGCGCCATCGAGAGCGCGTTGGCCGCGGGGCGTGACGTGGAGGTGATAGTCGTCGATGATGCCTCGCCGTCGAACGAGACGGAGGAGGTCTGCCGACGCTACGAGGGCGTCAGGTACTTTCGCGCGGCGAGGAATCAGCGGCTCGGCGGCGCGCGCAACCTCGGCATCCTTTTAAGTCGCGGCGCCTTCATCAGCTTTCTCGACGACGACGACACGCGGCTCCCCGGCTCGATAGACGAGCAGCGCGCGGTTCTGCTCGCAGACCCCGGCGCCGACATGATCTACGGGCAGGCGACGTTCGAGTGGACGGCCGGCGACTCGGGGCCGGAGAAGTACCCTTTGGAGTGCCCGGAGGGCGACATCTTCTGGCAGTTGATGGAGCGGAACTTCATCCCGTGCCCCGCGGTGCTGTTCCGTCGCGAGATGCTCTTTCGCACGGGGCTGCCGCAGGACACGACGCCGGGTGAGGACTGGGACTGTTGGCTGCGCATCGCAGAGGTCGGCCGCGTGTTGGCGACGGCACATCCCGTCGCCACCTATCGCAAAGGCAACCCGCGCTCGGGGCAGGTGACCTCCGGCGCGGCGTACATGGTCAGGGCGCTGACGGAGCTTTACAGGAATAGTTGGCAGAGACGCGAGCGCGTCCGCGCCGACGCCGTGCAGAGGAGACGTGCGTGGCGTGCCTTCTCATACAACATGGCGACGCACCTCGTCTGGGAGACGGGGCGCGCGCTCAAGCACGGGCGTGTGCGGGGCGCGGCGCGGAACCTCTGGACGACGCTCAAGCTGCACCCGCTCGCAACGCTCCGCCGCGCCTTCGCGCCCGACAACACGCGCTTCGTCAGGAAGGCGTTCGCAAGGCTCTTGAGTTGATGAAAGAGGGCTCGCGTCAGACGGCGGCCACTTGCGGGAGCGGCTCCTGCTTCACGCGGCCGAGCATGCGCTCGTAGGTTTCCAGCAAGAGCGGGAGGACGGCCTGTAGCGAGAACGTGGCCTCGTAGCGCGCGCGCCCCGCGCGCCCCAACGACGCGCGCAGGACGGGGTCGTCCGCGAGCCGGAGCATCGCGTCGGCCAGCGCCCGCGCGTCGCCCACGGGGACGAGCAGGCCGGCGTCGCGGCCGAGCATGTCGGGGATGCCGCCCACGTCCGTCGCGATGATAGGGATGCCCTGCGACATCGCCTCGACGATGCTGTTCGGCGTGCCCTCCGTGTGGCTCGGCAGGACGAGCACGTCGATCTTGCGCAGGAAGTCTGCGCGACCCTCGGGGCCTTCGTAGACACCGAGGTGTTGAAAACTGTCGCCCGCGCGCATGGCCTCGGCGCGCTCCAACATCTCTTCCACCTTCGAGCCCGCGCACGCCGCGTAGAGCCGCACGCCTTCGTCCTCCCGTCGCGCCAGCTCGAACGCCTCCATCAACTCCGACACGCCCTTCAAAGTCTCCGCGCGCGCCGCGAAGCCGAACACGACGCCGTCCCCCTCTCGCGTATGCGGCGCCGACACGTCGTCGGCCATGACGGGCAGGACGGAGACGGGCTTACCCGGCGGCACTATGGCCCGGCACATCTCCGCGAGCGCGGGCGAGAGCGCCGCGACCTCCGTGCAGAGCGGCAGCGCCGAGGTGAAGTGCTCGTAGTAGGACTCGTACCCGGGCGGGTGGAAGGGGATGCCCACCTCTTGATAGAGCACTGGAATCCGCAAGTCGTGGCCGGCCCTGATGAAGACGACCGACGAAGGGTCGGGCGTGATGACATGAATCACGTCGGGCTTGTGTTCGGCGATGCGCTCGCGGCAGCGCGCGTAGTAGCGCTCGGCCACGCCGCCCGAGACGCGGCGGCTCCCGCGCCTGATGAAGCGCTGTGTGCTGGGGATGGCCGTCAAAAGTCTCGACGCCAGACGGCGCCCGGCCTGCATGGCTGAGACGGTCGCGCCCTGCGCGAGCCCATCCACGGGCACGCCCTCGCGCAGGAGCCTGTCGTAGTATGTGTCGCGAGACTGTGGGAACATCAGGAGCACCGAGACGTTGACGCCCGCCCTTCGCAACTGCGTCGCGTAGGTGACGAGAATCTCGTCCGCGCCGCTGATCGGGCCCATCGTCTGGCCTTTGCAGATAAGTACCTTCATGTATACGGTGCCGGCCGACCTCTCCTCTTACCTGCCCGCAAATTTGTCCCTTGAGATAAATCGGACGATTTTTGCACGCGCCCGTCGAAAGTCACAAGTTCGGCGTCGCTTCCTTCCTCGCATCTGTTCAGATGTGCGCGAGAGCTTATCATGCGACCGAAGAAAAGCGCTTTACTTGGGTGTGGTGGGTGGCTGTACAATGGCGGCACAATGAAACTCAGGAAGGGTGGTGTGGCCGGGCTTCTGCTCTTGGCCGCCGCGCTCGTCTGGCCTGTTCAAGCGCACGCGGGCGAAACGTTGCCGCTCGCGGGCGTGTGGCGCTTTGCGCTCGACCGCGCCGACACGGGGCTCCGCGAGCGCTGGTTCGAGCGCGAACTGCCGGAGACGATAAAGCTCCCCGGCGTCTTGCAGGCTCAAGGGTTCGGCGACGAGACCAGCACGCAGACGCCTTGGGTGCTCTCGCTCTACGACCATCTCTGGTTCATGCGCGAGGAGTACAAGCCGTACGCGCGGCCGGGCGCAGTCCGTGTCCCTTTCCTTTCGCAGCCGCCGCGCCACTACATCGGCGTCGCCTGGTATCAGCGCGACCTCGAAGTCCCCGACGCTTGGCGCGGGCGCCGCGTCGTGCTCTCGATGGAGCGACCGCGCTGGGAGTCAACCGTCTGGGTTGACGAGAGGCGCGTCGGCTCGAACAACAGCCTCGTCGCGCCGCACGAGTTCGACCTCGGCCAGCTCGCGCCGGGCCGGCACCGTCTCACCGTGCGCGTTGACTCTTCGATGCTTCTGCCCTATCGCCCCGACGCGCACAGCGTTTCGGACTCGCTCGCGGGCAGTTGGAACGGCATCGTCGGGAAGATTGAGCTGAGCACGACGGGCGCGGTCTGGATTGAAGAGGCGCGCGTCTTCCCGGACGTGCGGACGAGGTCGGCGCTGTTGAAAGTCGTCGTCGGCAACGCGACGGGACGCGCGGGGCGCGGGACGCTCTCGGCGGGCGGCGCGCAAGCGCCCGTCGAGTGGGACGAGAAGGGTGGGAGCGCACAACTCAACGTGCCGCTCGGGCGCGACGCGAAGACGTGGGACGAGTTCAGTCCCGCCTTACAGAAGTTGACGCTCAGGCTTCAGGGCGAGTCGGTTGAAGAGAGCAAGGAGCTCGTCTTCGGCCTGCGTGAGTTCAAGACCGAAGGGAGCGACTTCGTCGTCAACGGTCGCAAGACATACCTGCGCGGCACGCATCACGGCGGCGACTTTCCGTTGACGGGCTACCCGCCGACGGATGTCGAATACTGGCGCCGCATCCTCCGCATCAACAAGGAGTGGGGCATCAACCACATCCGCTTCCACTCCTTCTGCCCGCCCGAAGCCGCCTTCACGGCGGCCGACGAACTCGGCGTCTACCTCCAGCCCGAGCCCGGCATGTGGAACGAGATAAGCCCCGGCACGCCCATGGAGCGGATGCTCTACGCCGAGACCGAGCGCATGCTTCGTGCCTACGGCAACCATCCCTCGTTCGTCATGCTCTCGGCGAGCAACGAGCCGAAGGGTCGCTGGAAGCAGTCGCTCCCCGCGTGGGCCGAACACTTCCGCCGCGAAGACCCGCGCATCCTCTACACGACCGGCACGGGGCACACCGACCGCGAGATTCCAGACCCCGAAGAGGGCGCCGACTATCTCGTCGTCCAACGCCTCGGCGAGAAGATGCTGCGCGGGCAGTCCGCTTGGTTCGGGCGCGACTACCGCGCCTCGCTCGAAGGCATACACGTCCCCGTCCTCTCGCACGAGCTGGGGCAGTGGGTCGCCTATCCCGACTACTCGGTCATCGACAAGTTCAAAGGCTACGCGCAACCCGGCAACTACGAAATCTTCCGCGACTCACTTGCGGCGCACGGGCTGTTGGAGAAGGACAGGCAGTTCGCTTGGGCGTCGGGTCGCTATCAGCTCGCCTGCTACAAAGAGGAGATTGAAGCCAACCTGCGCACGCCCGGCCTCGCAGGCTTTCAGCTCTTAGACCTGCACGATTACACGGGGCAGGGCACGGCGCTCGTCGGCCTGCTCGATACCTTCTGGGAGCCGAAGGGCTACGCCACTTCGACAGAGTTCCGCCGCTTCAACTCCGAGACCGTCCCGCTGGCGCGTCTGACCAGACGCGTCTTCAACGACGACGAGACGTTGGAGGCCGAAGTCGAAGTGGCGCACTACGGCGCGGCGCCTTTAACTAATGCGACGCCGGTGTGGAAGATCGTTGACGCGCGCGGCCGAGCGCTGGCGAGCGGGAGCTGGCCCGCGCGGACGATTCCCGTCGGCAAGAACACTGCGCTCGGCCGCGTCTCGTTTGACCTCTCGAAGCTCCCCGCGCCGCGCCGGTACAAACTCGTCGTGGGGTTAAGAGGCACAACGGCCGAGAACGATTGGAACTTCTGGCTCTACCCTTCGGGCGCCGAACGCGCCGCGCCGCGTGATGTCTTGATAACAAGGTCTTGGGATGAAGCCGAGACGAAACTGGCAGAGGGCGGGCGCGTGCTCTACATCCCGCGCCGCGCAGACCTCGACTGGACGAGCCCGCCGCTCGACGACGTGCCCGTCTTCTGGAACCGCCTGATGGGGCCTGCGTGGGGGCGCATGCTCGGTCTGTTAAGCGACACGCGCCACCCGGCGCTCGCACAGTTCCCGACCGACGCGAACTTCGATTGGCAGTGGGCCGAGATTGTACGCGGCGCGCGCGCCGTCAACCTCGACCGGCTGCCGCGCGCGCTTGAGCCAATCGTCTGGGCCATCGACGACTGGAACCGCAACTACAAACTCGGCCTCCTCTTCGAGTGCCGCGTCGGCCGCGGTCGCCTGCTGGTGAGCGGCGCCGACCTCGAAAGCTCACTCGACACGCGCCCCGCCGCGCGACAGTTGCGAAGCTCGCTCCTTGCCTACATGGCCTCGCCGCGCTTCAGCCCGCAGGTCGCCGTCCGGCCTGAAGAGCTGCGCGGCCTGCTCTTCGACACGCGCGTCATGCAGAAGCTCCGCGCCGAAGCGCACGCCGAGTCGCTGCCCACGAACCCCGCCTCGAACGCCATCGACGGCGACCCGAACACCTTCTGGATCGTCCCCGACCCGAAGACGACGGGGCTGCACCACCCTTACGGGCTCTTAATCGACTTCGGCCGTCGGCCGACGATGAACGGGCTCGTCGTCATGCAGCGGCAGAACCACCGCGAACACGAGGGCGACGTGCGCGAGTACGTCGTCACGGTCGGCGAGGACGGGATGCCCTGGCGTGAGGTCGCGCGCGGCGAGCTGGCCTCGACCTTCGAGCCGCAGGTCATACGCTTCAAGGAGCCCGTGACGGCGCCGCGCATGCTCTTCACGATCAACTCCGGCTTCGGCCCCGAGACGAAGGCCGCGCTCGCGGAGCTGGCGGTCATCTACGCGGGCCCGAAGCTTCCCGGCGAAGCGGACGACGCGCCCGACTACAAGCGCACACGCACCGCCACCCCTGACATAGACGAAGGCACCGCTGCCCCGCAGCCGAGTCCAACTCCGGCACGTAAACCGAGGCCGCAACGTCGGAAGCGTCCCTAGTGCGTATGAGGAAAGTTGCTGAAGAGATCGTCGCGTCTCTGGCCGCGCTTCTGTTCGTGCTCGGTTGCGCGTGCGCGCGGCCGGCGGCGGCGCAGGAGTCCGGTTGGGTGAGGGAGACCCGCCGCGCGGGCGACTTCGAGCTGGTGCGCGCGGGGCACGCGGCCGACGTGTATGTCTCGGCCGAAGACTTCAAGGTCGTGCGCATCGCCGTTGACAATCTGGCGGCCGATGTCGAGCGCGTGACGGGCGCGCGGCCGGCCGTGCGCACGGATTGGCCCGCACCCTTTAGCCCCTTCGTCTACGTCGGGACGCTCGGCCACAGCCCCTTCATCGACTGGCTCGCGCGCGAGCGGAAGCTCGACGCGAGCGAGCTGCGCGGCAAGTGGGAGAGCTTCATCATCGCGACGGTCAAGAACCCTCAACCCGGCGTGCCGTTGGGGCTCGTCGTGGTGGGGAGCGACCGCCGCGGGACGGCCTTCGGCGTCTACGAGCTTGCAA
>JBJMGQ010000273.1:0-6450 GCA_045807845.1 Pyrinomonadaceae bacterium
GAGGAGCTTGAGGGCTTGCTCGAAGCAGCGGCGCGCTTCAAGCGTGGTGAAGACGCGTCGAAGCCGCTGGCGGGGCGCTCGGTGGGGCTCGTCTTCTTCAATCCGAGTTTGCGGACGCGCGCGTCGATGCAGGTGGGCGTCTATGAGTTGGGCGGCAACGCCGTCGTGCTTGAGCCGGGTGGGACGAGCTGGACTTTGGAGCATCGCGAGGGCGTCGTGATGGACGGCGACAAGACCGAGCACGTTAAAGAGTTCGTGCGTGTGCTCGCGCGCTACTGCTCCGCCATCGGCGTGCGGACGTTCGCGGCGCTCAAGGATTGGAAGGAGGAGCGCGAAGACCCTGTGCTCGCGGCCTTCGCGAAGTACTCGGACGTGCCGGTCGTCAACTTGGAGTCGGCGATGCATCACCCGTGTCAGGCGTTGGCCGACATGTTGACGGTGCGCGAGAAGTTGGGCGAGGGAAGGAAGCGCGTGCTGCTGACGTGGGCGTGGCACCCGAAGGCGCTGCCGATGGCCGTGCCGAACAGCTTCGCGCTCGCCGCGGCGCAGATGGGGCACGACCTCACCATCGCGCACCCGCCCGGCTACGAACTGGACGAAGACCTGATACGCGAAATCAACTCGCGCGCCTTCGACGCGGGCGCCACCGTCACCGTGACGCGCGACGTGGAGGAGGCGTTCGACGGTCAGCAGATCGTCTACGCGAAGAGTTGGGGGAGCAAGGAGTTCTACGGCCGCTCGCAGGACGACATAGAGGAGCGCGCGCCCTATCGCGGCGAGTGGATTGTGGACGCGTCGAAGATGGCACGCACCGACAGCGGCCTCTTCATGCACTGCCTCCCCGTGCGCCGCAACTGCATCGTCACGGACGAAGTGATTGATTCAACGGCTTCCGTCGTCATCGACGAAGCCGAGAACCGTCTGCACATTCAAAAGGCCATCATGGCGGAGCTACTCAAAGGGTGAAGAGGAGGGAAGCGTGAGCCAGCATCAGCAACGGCTTGACCTTCTGCGCGAGGCGCTGCCCTACATTCAGCGGTTCAAGGGCAAGACGTTCGTGGTGAAGCTGTCGGGGAAGGTGACGGATGAGCCGGAGAACCTCGCCTCTCTGGCCGAGGAGCTGGCGCTGCTGCATCAGGTCGGCATCCGCATCTGCGTCGTGCACGGGGGCGGGAAGCAGTTGACCGAGCTGGCCGAGCAGATGGGCGTCGAGCAGACCATCATCAACGGCCGTCGCGTCACCGACGACGCCACGCTCGACATGGCGAAGATGCTCTTTGCGGGCAAGATCAACACGGACATCCTCGCCGCGCTGCGTCAACGCGGAGTTCACGCCGTCGGGCTCTCGGGCGTGGACGGCAACATCGTCGTCGCCGAGCGGCGGCCCCCTAAAGACATCCTTAACCGCGAGACGGGCGTGCGCGGGATGGTGGACTTCGGCCACGTCGGCGACGTTCTGGAGATTGACGACCGCCTGCTGCGCGTGCTCTTAGACCACGACTATCTGCCGGTCGTCTCTTCGCTCGGCGCCGACGCGGAGGGGCGCGTCTTCAACATCAACGCCGACACCATCGCCGCCGAGATTGCCGTCCGGCTCGAAGCAGAGAAGCTGGTCATGCTCTCGGACGTGGACGGCATCTACCTGCGCCCCGGCGAGCAGGCGACGAAAATCTCTCGGCTCACGGCCGCGGAGGTCGAAGCGCTCATCACCGACGGCGTCGCCACCGGCGGCATGATTCCCAAACTTCAGAACATCACAGAGCTGCTGCGCCGCGGCGTCCGCAGCGCACACATCATCAAAGGCAGCTTGCGCAACGCCCTCCTCTCCGAAGTCTTCACCGACGAGGGCACAGGCACGATGATTATTGCCTGATGGCATTAGACAGTAGCCCGTAGGAAAAATGAGGCGGCGCGTTCGGCCTGAAGGCTGAGACGCGCCGCTTGATTCTTCTACGGGCTACTGTCTACTTCAGTAACTTCCCGTGTCCTTCAGGTGGATTAGCTCGTCGGGCGTGGGCGATTTGCCTGTGCGGGACTTGACGGTGCGGATGAAGTCGGGGCGGACGCCGTGGTCGCGGAGGCGGACGAGCATCTCGACGGGGAGGCTCGCGTAGCCGAGGTCGCGCAGCTCGCGGATGAACTCGACGTTGACGCCGTGGTCGCGCACGCTCACGAGCTGTTCGAGCGTGAGCGTGTCGTAGCCTTCGGCGCGCATCTCTTTGATGAAGTCGGCGGTGATGCCGTGGTCGCGGAGGCGCACGAGCCCTGCGAGCGGCGGCGTCTGGTAGCCCGCGTCCCGAAGCTCGCGGATGAACTCGACATTGACGCCGTGGTCGCGCACGTTCACCAGCTCCTCGGCCGGGAGGTCGCGGAAGCCCGCTTCGCGCAGTTCGCCGACGTATTCGAGGCTGACGCCGTGATCGCGCATCCGTATCAGCGTCTCGACGTTACCGAGCCGGTAGCCCAACTCCTTCAGCCCGCGCACGTAGTCTGCGCCCACGCCGTGGTCGCCCATGCGGACGAGCTGTTCGAGCGTGGGTCGCTCGTAGCCGCCCGACTTCAGCTCGTCGAGGAGCGCGAGGCCCACGTCGGCCAACGCGAGCCGGAAGAGCTGCCGCGTGTCGGGCGTGCCGATGCCGCGCCGCGTCAGCTCGGCGACGAAGCCGGGGTCAGGGACGAAGGTGAAGTGGCCCGAGCCGTTGCCCTGCCGGAACCAGCCCTCGCAGGCGAACGTGCCCGCGTCGCGCCGCACGTCGAAGCGGACGGTCGTGCCCGCGTTTGAGAACGCCTGCTCACGCGTCAGCCCTTGCAGCGATTCGGGCGCGACGTTGCGGGTCGTGTTCGAGTGGTGCTCGTGGCGGCTGCCGTCCTCGCCGCGCCGGCTCTCGTCGTAGCGCAGCGTCAAAGAGGTCTTGCCCTCTTCGGTTCTGTACTCGATAAGCCACTGCCCCTCGAAGCGCTGCTCCTGCGCTGAGACGTTGGGCGAGCCCGCGGGCGCGAGCCTGCTCGCGAGCGGCGCGGAGAGTGCGAGCGCGGCGAGCGCACAAGTTAAGAACGCGAGCCGGGCCGCGCGTGCGCGCGCGGGGCGAAGATTCTGCCACTCCATTTCAGTCTCTCCTGTTCGGGCGGATTCGCGGCGGCCGACCCTTTACACACTTTCGGCCATTTGCAGAGAACACACCGCCGCGCACCTGTTTGTGACAGGAAGTTGGCGCGGGTTTCAGTTTTTTTCGAGCGCGCGGCCTCACTCCTGCCTCTTCGGGCGCTTGAAGAAGTAGACGGAGGCCGTGTTGCCGTCGCCGCCTACGAGATGAAGGTCAGTCCGGATGGCGGCCAACTCCCAGCCATCTTCGCCCAGCTTGAAGAGCGCGTTGTCGAGCGCCTCCTCTTCGGTCGCACCCTCAATCTCTTCGGAGCCTTCGGGCAGGTAACGCACGTAGGCCACGGGTCTGATCGTTGATGAAGAGAGGCTGAGTCCCTTCTGGTTCGGACGATAGTGGAAGCCGCTGATGACGCAGTACTCCCACTTCGACGGCGCGGGCGCGGCCTCCTCTTTCGTAGCGGGCGTCTGCGCGCGCTCTTCGGCGACGCCCGCGCCGGGTGGGAGCTTGATGACGGGCCCCGCGGCCGGGCCCTGCGGTCTGCGCGGCGGCTCGGGCTGTTGAGACTGCGCGGCGTAGGTGGCGGGCGCGAGGGCGAGTGCGAAGACGAAGGCGAGCGTCGTCGCCCCGTGTCTGGCTTTCATTTCGGTTGCACCCCTTTCGGATGAGAGAATCAATAGCGTCGCCGGTTCAAACACGCGCGGCGCGGCCGCCGGTGCCGGAATGTTAGACGAAGCGCAGGAAGAATCTGAAATCTGAAATTTCAAATTTGGAAGTAAACCCCGAGGGCGGGCCGAGTCGTTTCGCGCGTCGGCTGTTGCGCGAGTGGCGTTTGAGGGGCTGGCCTTTGCGCGACGAGCATGTGCTGGTCGCCGTCTCGGGCGGTGCGGATTCGACGGCGCTGCTGCTGGCGCTCGAAGAGTTGCGACGCGCGGGTCTGCTCAAGGTTGATGTAACGGCGGCGCACCTCGACCACGGGTTGCGCGGCGCGGGCGGCGAGGGCGACGCGCGTTGGGTGGAAGGGCTCGCGCGTGTTCACGGTTTCGAGTGCGTCGTCGGTCGCGCGTCCGTGGCGGAGAGGGCGCGGGAGGCGCGCGACAACCTTGAGCAGGCGGCGCGGCACGCGCGTTACGAGTTCCTCGCAGAGACGGCGCGCGCGTGCGCGGCGCGCGCGGTGCTCACGGCGCACACGCTCGACGATCAGGCCGAGACAGTCCTGCTCCGTCTGTTGCGCGGAAGCGGAGCCGAAGGGTTGGGCGGCATGGCGCCCGAGCGCACGCTCGAAGTCGGGGGTGAGGTTTACCTGCGCCGCCCGCTCTTAACGTGGGCGCGGCGCGCGGACACGGAAGGCTTCTGCCGCGAGCGCGGCGTCGAGTTCCGCTCCGACGCGATGAACGACGACGAGCACTTCGCGCGCGTGCGCGTGCGACGCAGGCTCCTGCCGCTGCTCTCGACCTTCAACCCGCGCGCGGCCGAGGCTCTGGCGCGCACGGCCTCGCTCCTGCGCGAAGACTCCGCGGCGCTCAACGAGTTGGCCGCCGCGCTGCTCGAAGAGGCGAGCGCGCAAGTCGATGCCGAGTCGGAAGAGGGAGAGGGAAAGACCTTTGAGGCCGTGCGGGTCGCGCTCCTCATACGTGCAGCCCCCGCGCTCAGGCGTCGAGCGCTGCGCCTGTGGCTGTCGCGCGCGCGCGGCGATTTGCGCCGTCTGTCGCGCGCGCACCTGCACGGCGTCGAGCGTCTGCTCGAAGGCGAGCGCGGCGGTCGCGTCGCCGAACTACCGGGCGGCTCCCGCGTCGAACGCCGCCGCGGCCTGCTCCACTTCCGCCCCGGCACTGAAACAAGCGGCGTGGACGAATCGTAAACCCTGCCCGCGGGCTTCAAAGTTAAAGGCCGCGGGCGGTCTTTTCAGGGAAATAGGTTGAAAATGGCGGCAGCGGAACCTACAATCGGAGAGGCGCCCGCGCGTTGGGCGTAGGCGCAACGGGGCGCGCGCCGGGGGCATCCAAACGAAGCACCGCCGCCGTATAAACAGAGTGGCTCGCTCCCTTGGAAGCGGCGGCCGGGCGGCAAGTGCAAGCGGTTCATACGGGGAGCGACAAAAGACGCCGGATGCGTTATTATCGGCGTCGGAGGCGTAGAAGATTTTGAGTTCCACTGCGAGACAACTTATTTTCTGGGTGCTCATCCTGGTCGGCGCCGTGATGCTCTACCAGTTCGTGACGAACCGGACGGCGAAGAACGCGCAGGAGAAGAACATCACCGAGCTGAAGCAGCTCATCAACGACGTTAAGGTCGAGAAGCTCACGATCAAGGCGACCGAGGCCGTCGCCATTGAGAAGGGCACGAAGGCCGAGATTCATACCAAGCTCGGCAACTCGAACCAGCAGAACGAGCTGATGAACCTTGCCACGTCGAAGGGCATCGCCGTCGAGGACGAGACCGCCGCGGGCAACAGCGCCTTCTGGTCTGTCCTGATGTGGTGGGCCCCCATCCTGCTGCTCGTCGGCTTCTGGGTCTTTATGCTGCGCCAGATGCAGTCGGGCGGCAACAAGGCACTCTCCTTCGGCAAGTCGCGCGCGAAGCTTCTGAACAACCAGCAGAAGCGCGTCACCTTCAAGGACGTGGCCGGCGTGGACGAGGCCAAGGAGGAGCTTCAGGAGATTATCGAGTTCCTCAAGGAGCCGCAGAAGTTCCAGAAGCTCGGCGGTCGCATCCCGAAGGGCGTGCTCTTGGTCGGCCCTCCGGGCACGGGTAAGACCCTGATGGCGCGTGCGGTGGCGGGCGAGGCTAACGTCCCGTTCTTCTCCATCTCGGGTTCCGACTTCGTCGAGATGTTCGTCGGCGTCGGCGCCTCGCGCGTTCGCGACCTCTTTGAGCAGGGCAAGAAGAATGCGCCGTGCATCATCTTCATCGACGAGATCGATGCGGTCGGCCGTCATCGCGGCGCAGGCTTAGGCGGCGGTCACGACGAGCGCGAGCAGACCTTGAACCAGTTGCTCGTCGAGATGGACGGCTTCGAGTCGAACGACGGCGTCATCATCATGGCCTCGACTAACAGGCCGGACGTGCTCGACCCGGCGCTGCTGCGCCCCGGCCGCTTCGACCGCCGCGTCGTCGTGCCCCGTCCCGACGTGCGCGGGCGCGAGGGCATCCTTAAAGTTCACACGCGCAAGATTCCGCTCGGCGAGGATGTCGAAATCAGCGTCATCGCGCGCGGCACACCGGGCTTCACCGGCGCAGACCTCGCCAACCTCGTCAACGAGGCGGCCTTGAATGCGGCGCGCTACAACAAGAAGATCGTCAACATGGCGGACTTCGAGTTGGCGAAGGACAAGGTCTTGATGGGCGC
>JBJMGQ010000274.1:0-3612 GCA_045807845.1 Pyrinomonadaceae bacterium
AGCTGCGTGATGTGCGACGGGCTCAGGTAACAATACCAGAGCACTCCGAGCATGCGGTCGTACTGCTTCGACTTGCCGCGCACGGCCGCGTGCAGGCCCCGCAGGAACTCGTCAACGAAGGTGGCTGCCTCGTCTTCAGACTCGCGCCTGAGGAGCGACTGCTCGGGATTCTCCCTCCCGTCCACGGGCTCGAAGCCGCGCCCCTCTTCGTCGTCGCCGCCGCCGATGGGGACGAGGTAGATGTCCATCACGGGCAGGCGCGACATGACGAGGCTGCGCAGAGAGCGCACGTCCACCGGCGAGTCGGAGGCTTCCAAGACAGAGACGATGAGGTCTTCGAGATCGGAGTTACTGATGATGATCTGCGCGTCGCCCGTGCAGCCGACCATGCGCGTGTCGCGCTGGCGCACGGGAATCATCTGCACGCGCTCTTCGAGTTCGGGCTGCGCACGGCGCGGCTTGTCCGCGCGCCACTCGCGCAGGCCGTAGACGCGGTCAACGAGGCGCCGGTGCGGCTCGTCCTCGCCCGCGCCCGAGTCCACGCGGCGGAAGTTGGCCGAAGACTGAATGATGGTCGAGATGCGGCGCGCGAGTCGGTAACTCTCGGGGTGGCGCTTGCGCAGCTCGGCCGTGAGCAGGTTCGTCAGCTCGATCTGGCTGATCTCGCACTCGATCTCGGCGTCGGTCATCTCCGAGTCGAGGTAGTGCTGGAAGCGCGACTTCGAGAGGAGCGTGACGAAGAGTTCCTGCGTCAGGTCGAGATAAGCACTGCCGCGGTCGCCCTCTTCGACGAGGAGGCCGGCGCTGTAGGAGGCGCGCACGAGTGGATGGTTGACGACCAGACGTTGCAGCTCAGTCCAGAGACGCGAAACGTCGGAGCGCCGCAGGGTCTCGACCCATGCGCCGGCGTGGCGCGACTGTCGCTCCTGCGTCTGGGCGCGCCCGTGCCCCTGCGGGGTCGGGGATGTCTCTTCGGTTGCCGTCGTCATGGGGTCGTTCAAGTGGTGTTCTTGGTCGGCAGATGTGGCAGCCATGTTACCGGTTCTGGACGGTTGGGAGCAAGGCCGGAGGTCTCAAGATGTGTCCGCTGAGGTGGTTGGGCGAAGGGCGCGGGGTAAACGCCGGGGCGTCTCTTGCCTCCTCGGGCCTATTTCGATTTAGCGGCCGGAGGCGGAGACGAAAGTATCCGGGGGACATCAGCGCTCCGCTAGCTCTTTGGTTTGAATGATTGACCTTGCAGGGAGAACCGCACCGGTACGGCCGCAAAGGGGAATGGCGCGGCCACCGTGAAGGGGTTGCGGGACAGTCGCCCCGAACACATTTGAGATGGTAACAGCAATCCCGTGATTGAGCAACACCTTTTTACATCGCGGCCAAGGCGTTGAAAAATCAGGGGAAACCCGGCGCCGGAGCCCCCTTGGGCGGGACGAAAGTGTGGAAGAGTGTCGGGATTGGTACTTTAAGTTCGATGCACGAGTGAAGCGACCGAAAAAGGCCCTCGCAACGGCCGGCTACGGTAAAGGAGCCGCTCGGCCGGCGAAGTTCAGCCCGCCCCGCGCCCCGCACTATCCGGTTCGATGCTTCTCTCGCGTGGTCGCCCCGCCATAAACCCCCGGACGGCGGGCGCCTTTCAAACGTGAGACTACGAGGAGCACTCATGCCTTCTTCAAGCACAAACTGGTTTCGTAAGCTTCGGACTTGCCCGCGCACCGAGACGCTACTCACGTACTCGGCGGCCGGGGGCGACGTGGGGCGCGTCGCGGAGCACGTCGAATCTTGCGACTTTTGCGGCGCGGAGTTGCAGTTGCTCTCCAGCCACGCGGCGCAGGCGGCCACGCTCCCTTTCGCCGCCCTCGCGCTACCCGACCCCCTGCGCCGCCTCGCCGAGGACATCCTCGCCGAGCCATCCTACAACCGCGCTCGCTTCGCCGAATCGCTCATGGAGATCGAACGCCTCACGCCGGAGACGGCGGACAGTAGGCAGTAGGCAGTAAGCGGTAGGCAGTTGAAAGGCAAGAATCCTTTTTGATGCATCCGTCCTAAAGACGATGCGTCTCCCCTAAACAGTCAGAGGCGGCGAGCTTCATCACTCGCCACCTCCGATTCTTTTTGCGTCTTGTCTTCTTCCTAACTGCCTACTGCCATCTGCCTTCTGCCTACTCGCTCTTCCCTCCGTCGTACAACTCCTCGATGAGGCCGCTGTACTTCTCGTCGATGACGCGGCGCTTGACCTTGAGGGTGGGGGTGAGTTCGCCGCCGTCGATGGAGAAGTCGTCGGGCAGGAGCGCGACGCGGCGGACGCGCTCGTAGTCGTGGAGCGGGCGGGTCAGCTCGGCCACCTCTGTCTGGACTAACTTGACGGCCGCAGGGTTTCGACTCCAAGCAACGCGCTGCGTATGCTCCTCGGCCTGCGGCGTCGGCAGCGACGAGGCGAGCGCCTCCCAGTCGGGGACGATGAGCGCGGCGGGCTGCTTGCGACCGGCGCCGACGACGACCACTTGACTGACGTACTGGCTCTGCTTAATCAAGCTCTCGACCAACTGCGGCGCGACGTACTTGCCGTTCGAGAGCTTGAACAACTCCTTCTTCCTATCCGTGATGAAGAGGCGGCCGTCCGCGTCTATCCTCCCCACGTCGCCCGTCCGGAACCAACCGTCTTCGGTGAAGACCGCGGCCGTCTCCGCCTCGTGGCCGTAGTAACCGTTCATCAGGTTCGGCCCGCGCACGAGGAACTCGCCGTCCGTGTCCGTCCTGACCTCGACGCCGGGGAACGGCAGCCCCACCGAGCCGACGCGGTTGTCTTCGGGCCGGTTGGCCGAGACGATGCACGTCTCGGTCATCCCGTAGCCTTGCAGGATGACGACGCCCGCGCCGAGGAAGGCGTAGGAGAGCGCGGGCGACAGCGGCGCTCCGCCCGAGACGAAGAAGCGCAGGCGACCGCCCACGCCCTCGCGCCACTTCTTGAAGACGAGCCGCGACGCCACCTCCTGCTGAATCTCAAGAAGCGGCGGCACCTGCTCGCCCTTGTCCTTCAGCTCCGCGTAAAGCTGCCCGACGTGCAGCGCCCAGTTGAAGAGCTTCGCCTTCCAGCCGCCCTCGGCCGTCCCCCTCTTGACGATCTTGTGAAAGACCTTCTCGAAGAGACGGGGCACGGCCGTCATGATGGTGGGGCGCACCTCGCGCAGGTACTCGCCGACCACGTCGAACGAAGGCGCGTAGGCGACCGAGACACCGTTCCAACAGAAGACGTAGAAGACCACGCGCTCGAAGATGTGCGAGAGCGGCAGGACTGAGAGCGCCACATCCGTCGAAAGAATCGGGAGCGAGCACGAGATCGCCAGCACGTTCGAGACGAAGGTGCCGTGCGTCAGCATCACGCCCTTCGGCTCGCCCGTCGTGCCCGACGTGTAGATGACGGTCGCGAGGTCTTCCGCTGCGACGGCGTTTAAGGCGCGGCTGAAGACTTCGGGCTCGGCCTCGTCCAACTGCGCGCCCGTCTGCTCAAGCTCGAAGAGCGTGAGCGCGCCGCCCACCCCCGCGGCCGCGTCCGTGTCGAAGAAGACGACGCGCTCTAAGGTCTCGACCGGCTCGACGCCGGGGCGCGCGTGGCGG
>JBJMGQ010000275.1:0-13131 GCA_045807845.1 Pyrinomonadaceae bacterium
CGTCGCGCGCAGGCGTCCCAAGGGGTTGCGCGGGAGCTTCACGACGCCCAGCGCCTCGTCCTTGTCCATGTCGTAGAGCGCCAGCTCGCCGTTGACGCGCTCGCCCACCGTCCAGTGTTCGTAGACATCCACCGCCGGAGTCTTGACGCCGCGGACGGGCTTCTTCGTCTTGAGGTCGAAGACGTAGACGGCGATGCGCGGGCCGCTCCGCTGGATGAGGCCGGAGATGAGGACGTAGTCGCCGCGCGTGACGGGCGCGAGCCGGCCGCCGATGGGGAACTGCTCGACCACCTCACCGGCGGGGAAGGTGACGATGCCCGACTTCTTCACGTCCTGCGTATGCAGGCCGAGGATGCGGTCGGGCGCGAGGAAGACGAAGCGGTTGCCTAAGAGCCGCTTGATGTTGTCGTTCACAGAGACGGGCGCGCGCGTCGTGAGGTCGAGGGCGACGGTCGAGAGCTGGTTGGAGAGGCCGAGCGCGCCGACAGTGAGACTGAGCTGGCCGGCGGCGAAGTAGTGCGCGTCGGGCGAGAAGGCCATGCTGATCCAGTCGAACTCCGTCCCCTCGTCCGCGAAGAGCTGGTAGAAGATCATCTTCCAGAAATCGTTGAGGTCGGGCTTGTAGAACTCCTTCTTCGTGAAGAAGGGCGTGCCGCTCTCCACGTCGTAGAGCGCGAGCGCGAACTTGCCGTCGAGGCAGGCGAGCGTCCGCCCGTCGGGCGCGAGCGCCGTCTGGATGCAGCCCTCGCGCGCGTAAAGCTCCTTCGCCGACTTCAGCTTCTTCGCCTCCACGTCCCACTCCTCGACGCGCAGATCTTGGTTGTAGAAGACGAGCCCCTTCGAGTCGGGCGTGAACTGCGCGGGCTTGGCCTCGGGCGCGTCGATGTGGAGGAAGTGCGCGAGCGGCTCACGCGTGACCACGTCGATGCCGCCGTCATCCTGCGAGATGATGTAGCGGCCGTCGGGGCTGAAGCGCAGGTAGTTGATGTCTCCGCGCAGCGGCGGGTCGAGCTTCGTCTTCGACAGCACCGCGTGGAGCGACTCCTCGCGCGTCGTGGTCGTGAGACTCAACACGGCCGCCTGCCAGCGCTTAAACTCTTCGGGGGTGACGGCCGAGCGCGCGGCGACGCACTGTGCGGGGAGCGTCGAGACGCCTTTCAGTATCTCGCGCAGGCGGCGCGACTCGGGCCGGGTCGTGCCGAAGAGGTCGGAGAGCCAGCCGCCGGTCTTGCCCTTGATGTCGGTCAGGCGGTTCCAGAGCAAGACGAACGCCTGCGGGTCGTAGCCCGCGGCGGCCATCGCGTAGATGCCGATGCGGTCGGCCTCGTACTGCTGCCCCTCCTCCTCGCGGTCGCCGCGCTTCCAAGCCCCGGGCTTGCGCGCGGCGTTGTCGAGAATCTGGTTGTACTTCTCGAAGATGTCGCGGCGGTCGGAGACTGACGTTACGCCCAGCACCTCGCGGAAGAGGCGCGTCATCTCGGCGGAGAGCTGACCCGACGCGGCGTGCCCCAGCTCGTGCGCGAGCACGCCGGCCAGCTCGTCCTCGCTCGCGGCAAACGCGATGAGCTTGCGCGTGACGTAGATGCGCCCACCCGGCATCGTGAAGGCGTTGGCGTCGGGCAGGTCTACGACAAAGAACTGATAGCGCATCTCGGACGGCGGAAGCTGCTTGACCAGACGCTCGCCGATGCGGCGGAGGAAGCCCGTCGTCTCGGGGTCTTCGATGATGTGATAGTCCTGCTGGACGTGCTCGGCGATCACGTCGCCCAAGTCCATCTCCTGTCGCGGCGAGAAGATGGACTGCGCGCGCGCGGCGGCCGAGATGACGGGCTGCTGGCAGGGCTGCTGCTGCGCGTTGAGCGAAGCGGCGCAGAGGCAGGCGAGCAGGAGGGCGCACAGGCGCGCGCGTAGCTGTCTCTTGGGGCTCATCGAAGTGTTCCTCGGGCGAAAACGTAAGGGTGAAAGTTTCGGTCGGCCTGACGGGTCGCCGACCAGTCGGGAAGGGTCACGGCGCGACAGATGTTAACGGAGCAGCCGCCCCTCCGCAAACCTCCGGCGTGCCCCCGCGGCTTCGGCCCGCGGACGTGTTGTGTATAATCCCGCCCCGAGGAAACCGAGTGCGATTCCCCTTCGAGCCCCCATCCGCCAGAGAGTTTGACGCCGTCGGCTTCGGACTGAACGCCGTGGACTATCTCGTCGTCGTCCCGCACTACCCCGCTTACGATACGAAAGTCCGTTTAGTCGAGCACGAGCGCGGCGCGGGTGGCGAGACCGCGAGCGCGATGACGGGCTTGAGGCGACTCGGGATGAGGACGGCCTATGCCGGTCGCTTCGGCTCGGACGACGCCGGTCGCTTCGGCTTCGAGGCGCTGCGCGCAGAGGGCGTGGACGTTGAGCACGCGGAGGTCGTCGAGGGCGCGGCCAACCAGATCGCCTACATCCTCATCGACGAACGCACGGGCGAGCGCACCGTCATCTGGGATAGAGACGGGCGTCTCTCCTATAAGGAAGAGGAGGCGCCGCGCGGCTTCGCCGCGAGGGGGCGCGTGCTGCACATGGACGGGCACGACACGCTTGCGCGCGCGCGCGTCGCGCGGGAGGCGCGCGCGGCCGGCACCGTCGTCTCGCTCGACATCGACAACGTCTACGAAGGGCTCGCAGAGCTGCTGCCGCACATCGACGTGCTCATCTCCTCGCACGAGTTTCCGCGCAGGCTCACAGGGATAGACGACGAGCACGCCGCGCTTGTCGAGATGAAGTCGCGCCTGCGCGCGGAAGCGGTCGTCGGGATGACCTTGGGCGAGCGCGGCGCGGTCGTCTATCACAGCGGCGTCTTCGTCGAGTCGCCCGCCTTCGCCGTCCCGGGCGGCTGCCACGACACGACGGGCGCGGGCGACGCCTTCCACGCGGGCTTCATCTACGGCATGCTCCGCGGCGAAGAGGTCGAGGGCTGCCTGCGCACGGGCTGCGCCGTCGCCGCGCTCAAGTGCCGCGCACTGGGCGCGCGCACGGCGCTGCCGACGAGCGCGGAACTCGAAGACCTGCTCGCGCACGGCCTCCCGCTCCGCGGACATTCATAACAAGGGGACACAAGTTTAATGAAAGCATTCATACTGTCGGCGACATTCCTGCTTGCGCTCGCGGGCGGCGCGCGTCAGGATGAGGAGCGCCGCATGCTCGATGCGAAGCTCGTGCCCGCCGAAGGAAGTTCGGCGCGCGACTTCGTGCCGAAGGGTTGGCGGCTTGAGACGGACGAGGGCGAAGTCCGCGGCGACCTCAACCGGGACGGCACGCCCGACGCCGTGCTCCGCCTCGTCGAAGACCTGCCTATGCAGGCTTCGGACGGAACACTGAACGCGCGTTACAGAGCGCTCGTCATCCTGCTCGCCAAACCCGGCGGCGGCTTCACGCGCGCGACGGTCGCGACGAAGCTCTTGGGCTGCACGCTCTGTTACGGCGTGCTCGGCGACCCCGCGGGCGGCAACATCCAGATCGGAATCAAGAACGGCATCCTCGACGTGAGCCAACTGAGCGGCTCGCGCGAAGCGACCGACCTCACACTGCGCTTCCGCCAAGACCCCGTCACGAATCGCTTCCAACTCATCGGCGAGGAGCAGAGCGACTACGACCGCGCCGCGGGCGGCGGCACCAACACCAGCACGAACTACCTGACGGGCGTGCGCGTCATCAAGACCACGACCGTCGGCCGCCGCCGCCGCGAAAGCACCTCGTCGAAGACGACGCGCGTCCCCCGCACGCGCCGCTTCATCGAGGACGTGGATTACGAAAGCAGTAGACAGTAGGCAGATGGCAGTAGGCAGTTAAAGGCCGCTTGCAAAGCCTCGGAGGGGCTGGATGTTTATAGCCCATGCGGTTTAATTTGAGCCCGAGCCCCGTCAGGGGCGACATCTACATGCCGCTCCGACGGAGCTTGGCAGGTTGATAAGAAGCATTGAGCTATAAACATCCAGCCCCTCTGGGGCTCACTGCCTACTGCCCTCTGCCTACTGCCTACTGAAGGGCTGTGATATATTTTGAAACCGGGGCCCGCCCCGGCGTCGTACATCGTTGGCGGAAAGCTCGCGGAAGATCAGGGAAGCCGGAGCTTTTCCGCGCCCTCCCCGGTTGGCAAGGCTCTTGGTAACATCTCGGATGGACAGACGACGCATTCTCATCGTTGAAGGCAACGCAGAGTTGCGCACCGTCCTGGCCGATGCGCTCGCCGCACTCGGCCACGAGGTCGTAACGGCCGCCGACCGCGCCGAGGCCGTCGCCCGCGAAGACCTCGAAGACTTCGACCTCATCATCTCCGACCTCGCCGAGTACTCCGACTCCGGCGTCCAGATCGTCTCCGAACTCCAACGCAAGCGGCTCTTCGTCCCCGTCGTCGTTTCGTCTGAAGAGACGCAGCACGCGGGCATCGTCAAGGCGTTCAAGCTCGGCGCCGCCAACTTCCTGCGCAAGCCCTACGACAAGGAAGAACTCTCGCAGATCGTCGAGAAGACGCTCGGCTACAAGCTCCGCTTCGTCGAAGACTTGAAGGTGCTGCCTTACGTCCGCGAGCACATCGAGTTTGAGTTGCCGAGCGATATCTCTTTGATGAACGGCGTGCTGCACTATCTGATTGAGCGCGTCGCCGCGCTCGGCGTGATTAAGCCCGACCGCTCGAACCTCCTCATCGCGCTCGATGAGGCGTTCGTCAACGCCGTCAAGCACGGCAACAAGCTCGACGTGGCCAAGCTCGTCCGCATCACCGCCGACCTCTCTTCGAAGGAGGCGCGCTTCACCATCGAGGACGAGGGCGAGGGCTTCAGCGTCGCGGACATCCCAGACCCGCGCGACCCCGAGAACCTCTTCAAGGCTTCGGGGCGCGGCGTGCTGCTCATCTACAACATCATGGATCAGGTCGAGTACAACGAGCGCGGTAACCGGCTGACGATGGTCAAGCGTCCCGACTCGTCGCTCGAACACGACCTCATCGAGTCGTTGACGCCGGACGAGAAGCCGGCCGAGAAGAATTGACGCCCCGCCCACCCGACACGCCGCACGCACAGACACGCGCCTTGAGACCCAAGCTCCGCACGACGCTCCTTCTCATTCTCGTCTTCGCAGCCGCCTTCGTCGGCCTCTACATCACACATGCCTCGCTGCTCGAACTCCCTTACTACTGGGACGAGGCAGGCTACTTCATCCCGGCCGCGCGCGACATCTACGCGGACGGCAGCTTTATCCCGCACTCGACGCTCTCGAACGCGCACCCGCCGCTCGTGATGACCTACCTCGCGCTCGCGTGGAAACTCCTCGGCTTCCACATCTGGGTCGCGCGCGCGGCGATGACGGGTGTCGCGGCGCTCGCGCTCACGGGCGTCTACGCGCTCGGCTGTCGCGTTGCGAACGCGCGCGTGGCGCTCGCGGCCGTCGTCTGCACGGCTCTCTATCCAGTCTTCTTCGCACAGAGCACGCTCGCGCACCTCGACATGATGGTGGCCGCGCTCACGACTTGGGCGCTCGTCTGCTACCTTCCGCCGCGCGATGCAGAGCCTTTGCGACGCGTTGCAAAGGCTTCGCAACTCGACGCAGAAAGCTTGCAAGGCGACGCCGGAAGCCTGCGAAAGACGGAAAACGTGCTGTTTCGCCGCGTTTTCTGCGTGTTTCTGCTCGCGCTGGCGGCGCTGGCGAAGGAGACGGCGGTGCTCGTGCCCGTCGTGCTGTGCGGTTGGGAGCTGGTCTGTTGGTTGTTGAGGAAGAAGGAGAGGCTGGCGTCGCTCGTCTGCGTCGAGCGGCGGCCGGCGTGGTGGTCTTTGACGTTGCTGCTCGCCGGTGTGCCGCTCGCGCTGTGGTTCGCGTACCATCGCGCGCGCACGGGTTACACGTTGGGGAACCCCGAGTACTTCCGCTACAACGTCGAGTCCACGCTCAACCTCGCGCGCATACTCGACACCATCTGGCGGCGGCTCGGCCACGTTACGCTCCACATGAACCTCTGGGCGCTGACGCTCGCCGGCATCGCTGCCATGTTCCTCAAGCCGCGCCGCGACGGACAGACGCAGCGCCCGCGCATCGACGTGCCTGTGCAGTTGCTCTTCCTCGCGCTCATCCTTGCGCACGTGGTCGCGCTCTCGGTCGTGGGCGGCGCGGTGCTGGCGCGTTACATGCTGCCCGTGCTGCCGCTCGTTATTTTAATTTGGGTCTCGACGCTCTGGCGGCGTGTGCCCGCGTGGCCGCTCGCCGTCGCGCTCATCTGCGCCGCGTTCGTGTACCGCGCGGAGGTCAACCCCGCGTACAACTTCCCTTGGGAGGAGAACCTCGCCTACCGCGACTTCATCCTCCTCCATCGCGACGCCGCGCACTTCCTCGAAGCCAAGTACCCCGAAGCGCGCGTGCTCACCTCTTGGCCCGCGACAGACGAACTGCGCAACCCGTACTACGGCTACACGTCCCGCGCCTTGAACGTCGTGCCCGTCGAGAACTTCCTCCCCGCCGAGATTGAGCGCGCCGCCGCGCGCAAGTCCGAATACGACGTGGCCCTCCTCTACTCCTCCCACGGCGGCCTCGAACTCGACGAAGCCGCACGCCTCCTCAACGGCCGCGTCCTCTTCCGCGAAGACCGCAAAGGCCAATGGGTCGCAGTGTTGGAAATCAGTAGGCAGTAGGCAGATGGCAGTAGGCAGTCGCTCTGCGTTAAGCTAGTTGAAAGGTTAAAGCGCGCGGTCGTTCGTTGCCGCGGCCGATGGGAAGCTAACTCAACGTCAGCGATACCGGGTTTTCAACTGCCTACTGCCTACTGCTTTTTGCCATGCCCTTCGAACTCTTTCTCGCCATCAGGTATTTGCGCGCGCGGCGGGGCCGTCGCGTGGCGCGTTGGACGGCGGGCGCGGCGGTGGTCGGGATTGCGTGCGGGGTGGCGGCGCTCGTCGTGGCGACGGCGCTGTCAAACGGCTTTCGCGACGAGCTGCAAGACAAAATCCTGCGGGGCACGGCGCACGTCACACTGAGTCGAGAGGGCGGCGCCGAAGTGGAGGAGGCGCGCGCCGCAGCCGCGCGTGCACGCAGAGTCGCGGGCGTGGCCGATGCACAGCCGACGACCTACGAGAGCGCGCTCCTCGGCGGCCCCGACAACGCGCCCTACGCGCTCCTGCGCGGACTCGACGAGGGCTCGCCGCGCGCGCTCGACGCCGTCCGCGCGACCCTGACGAGGGGCTCGCTCGACGACCTCTTTAAAACCCAAGGCGTCGAGGACGAGCCCGTGCCCATCGTGCTCGGCGAGGAGTTGGCGGCGCGCGCGGGGATGACGATGGTCGGCGACGAGGGTTTTGTTCTGACCGCGGGACTGGCTGCGTCGAGGTCGCCATCAGGAGCGCCGGATGCGTTGCGCGTGCGCGTCGTCGGGCTGTTCCGCTCGGGGCTGTTCGAGTATGACTCGGCGTGGGCGTACCTCTCGCTCGCATCCGTCGGGCGTGCCGGGGGGGCTCACACGCCGGCGGTCGTCAGCGTCGAGGCGCAAGACCTCTACGCGAGCGGCGAGGTTGCGCGGCGCTTGCGCGATGAGCTGGGCGCGGGCTGGACGGCCGTGGACTGGCGCGAGGCGAATCGACCGCTCTTCGAGGCGCTGGCGCTTGAGCGGCGGACGGTCGCGCTCATCATCATGCTCGTCACCATCGTCGCCGCGCTCAACATCACGACGACGCTCGCGCTCGTCGTCGTCGAGCGCCGCGCAGACATCGCGGTGCTCTCCACCCTTGGCGCACGCGCGCCGTCCGTCACGCTGGTCTTCATGTTTGAGGGCGCGCTCATCGGCGCTGCCGGAGCGCTCGCGGGCGTCGCGCTCGGCCTCTCGGCCTGCTGGGTCGCCGAACGTTTTCAGCTCGTGCGACTGCCGCCCGACGTGTACTCGCTGAGCGCCGTGCCTCTGCACCCGCACGCCTCGGACGTGCTCTTGGCCGCGCTCGCAGCCTTCGCCGTCAGCCTCCTCGCCACGCTCTACCCCGCGTGGCAGGCCGCGCGCGTCCGACCGGCCGAAGTGCTGAGGTACGAGTAGTGTGTGAGCTTGAAGTCGCAGACCTGCGCAAATCTTTCCGCGAGCCGGCGGGCGGGGTGTTGAAGATTCTGCGCGGCGTCTCTCTGAGTTTGAGGGCGGGCGAGGCGGCGGCGGTCGTGGGCGCTTCGGGGGCGGGGAAGACGACGCTGCTGCACGTCGTCGGAGGGCTTGAGGCTGCGGACGAAGGACGTGTGAGGTTGGGTGAGTTCGACGTGACCGGCGCGTCTCCGGCAGAGCTTGTGCGCTGGCGCGGCGCCGCGGTCGGGTTCGTCTTTCAGTTCCACCACCTGCTCGCAGACCTCTCGGCGGAGGAGAATGTTGCGCTGCCACTGTTCGTCGCGCGCGTGCGTCGGCGCGAAGCCTTAATCCGCGCGCGCGAGTTGTTGGAGAAGGTCGGGCTTGGGGGCCGGCTCACACACGCGGCCGGCGAACTCTCCGGCGGCGAGCAGCAGCGCGTGGCCGTCGCGCGCGCGCTCGTCGCGCGGCCCCGGCTCGTCCTCGCCGACGAGCCCACGGGCAACCTCGACGCGCGCACAGGCAGCGAAGTCGGCGCACTTCTGCTCTCGCTCTGCCGCGAAGCGCGCGCCTGCGCCCTCGTCGCCACGCACAACGAAAGCCTCGCAAGCCTCTGCGACCGCCGCCTCGTGCTGCGTGAAGGAAGGCTGGAAGAGTGAGGACTTCAGGCGCCGGACTTTTAAATCTGACATCTGCCCCGCGTTTCAGTTATAATGCGTCGCGGATGCCCTGCGGCGGTTCTCCCGAAGATTTCAAGACTCGCCGAGCCCTTTTGAACGTCCCTTACTACCGGTCGGAAACAGCATTTTATGTTTGAGCGATACACGGAAAAGGCGCGGAGAGTCATCTTTTTCGCGCGGTACGAAGCCTCTCAGTTCGGCGCCCCCGCCATCGAGCCCGAGCACTTGCTGCTGGGCCTGATGCGCGAGGACAAGACGCTGACGGCGCGCTTCCTCGCGCGCGCGCAGACCTCTCTCGAAGCCATCCGCAAGGAGATCGAGGGACGCGCGCCCCTGCGCGAGAAGATTTCCACCTCGGTCGAGCTGCCCCTTGCGCCCGAGACGAAGCGCGTGCTCGCCTTCGCGCACGAGGAGAGCGACCGCCTTCAGCATCGCCACATCGGGACGGAGCATCTGCTTCTAGGGCTTCTGCGCGAAGAGCGTTCGATGGCCGCCGAGATTCTCTACGAGCGCGGCCTGCGTCTGAACGCGGTGCGCGAAGAGGTCTCGCGCCAGTCAGGCAACGACCCGCGCGCGGCGCAGAAGAAGGAGACGCCGCACCTCGCCGAGTTCTCGCGCGACCTGACCGAAGACGCCGCCAACGACAAGCTCGACCCGCTCGTCGGCCGCGAGGCCGAGATCGAGCGCGTCGTCCAGATACTCTGCCGCCGCACGAAGAACAACCCCGTGCTCATCGGCGAGCCCGGGGTGGGCAAGACCGCCATCGTCGAGGGACTGGCGCAGCGCATCATCCGCGGCGAAGTGCCTTCGTTCCTTGAGAACAAGCGCATCCTCTCGCTCGACCTGAGCTTGATCGTCGCGGGCACTAAGTACCGCGGGCAGTTCGAGGAGCGGCTCAAGCAGATCATGCGCGAGCTGGTCGAGAACCCGCAGTACGTCGTCTTCATCGACGAGCTGCACACGCTCGTCGGCGCCGGGAGTGCCGAAGGGTCGCTCGACGCGGCGAACATCTTGAAGCCCGCCCTCTCGCGCGGCGAGATTCAGTGCATCGGCGCCACGACGCCCGCCGAGTTCCGCAAGTCCATCGAGAAAGACCGCTCGCTTGAGCGCCGCTTCCAAGCCGTCAAGGTGCCGCCGCCGTCTGAAGAGGAGGCCGTCTCCATCCTAGACGGCGTGCGCGAGCGTTACGAAGCGTTCCATCAGGTGCGCTACACAGACGAGGCCATCGAGGCCGCCGTCTACCAGTCGAGCCGCTACATCCCCGACCGCTTCCTCCCCGACAAAGCAATTGATGTGATCGACGAGGCCGGCGCGCGCGTCAAGCTCCGCGCACGTCGCGACACCCCGCCGCGCGAGCCCTTCTACGACGAGCGCGACCGCGCCGCGGGCACAGGCGCGGGCAGCTTCTACCGGCCCGCGCTCAACCCCTCGCCGCTCGCGGAAGAGGACGACCTCATCATGTCGGTCGAGGTCACCAAAGACGACATCGAAGAGGTCATCGCGCGCTGGACGGGCATCCCCATCACCTCGCTCAAGGAGGAGGAGACGCAGAAGCTCCTCCGCATCGAGGAGGAGTTGCGGGGTCGCGTCATCGCGCAGCGCCCGGCCATCTCGGCGCTCGCGCGCTCCATCCGGCGCTCGCGCGCGGGACTGAAGAACCCGCACCGCCCCGTCGGCTCGTTCCTCTTCCTTGGGCCGACGGGCGTCGGCAAGACGGAGGTCGCACGCAGCTTGGCCGAGTTCCTCTTCGGCTCCGAGCGCTCGATGATTCGCTTCGACATGTCGGAGTTTATTGAGAAGCATTCGGTCTCGAAGCTCATCGGGAGTCCCCCGGGCTACGTCGGCCACGAGGAGGGCGGGCAGTTGACCGAGCGCATCAAGCGCTCGCCCTACGCCGTGCTCCTCTTCGACGAGATTGAGAAGGCGCACCCCGACATCTTCAACGTGCTGCTGCAAGTCTTCGAGGACGGCATCCTGACGGACGCGCTCGGCAACACGGTTGACTTCAAGAACGCCATCATCATCATGACCTCCAACATCGGGGCGCGCTACATCCAGAAGAAGGGCGCGATGGGCTTCCAGGCCAGCCCCGACGCCTCGCGCGAGAAGATGGAGGAGATGGTGATGAACGCCGTGCGCCACACCTTCAATCCAGAGTTCATCAACCGCCTCGACGAGATCATCATCTTCGACCAGTTGCTCGACGACGAGCTGTTGGAGATCGTCGGCCTTCAGGTCGATCAGTTGAACCGGACGCTCGCGCGCCGCGGCCTCGAAGTGCGGCTCACGGATGAGGCCAAGCGCTGGATCGTCGAGAAGACCTGCGGCGACCGCTCCTACGGCGCGCGCCCCTTGCGCCGCGCGCTCCAGAAGTACGTCGAAGACCCGCTCTCCGAGGCGCTCATTCAGGGCAGTTTGGGCGAAGCCTCCGTCGTCGAGGTCTACGCCGACGGCAACGAGCTCTCCTACCGCCCGACCGTCGTCGAGGAGCCCGGCGATGCGCTTTTAATTCACTGAAGAGCAGTAGGCAGAGGGCAGTGGGCAGCAGGCAGTTCGGAGTCTTAGCGAAATAGGTCACTTACAACGAGGCGGCCGGGTCACACATGACCGGCTGCCTCGTTGTTTTTGGCCTTAAATTATGCTCTTAACGGCCTACTGCCATCCGCCTACTGCCTACTTCCCCGGTTGGCTATTAGCCCCCCGGTCATTTATAATGCGCCACTTTGCGGGAGTCGTGCGGCTGGCAACGGTTGGGCGCGCGGGGTGAATCCAAGCTGAGCCTGTTCTAAACCCTGACGCCTGAGCCGGAGTCGCGCACGTCTGTGCCGCTCCGGGCGGAAAAAATTCTCGAAAGTTTTTTCTCTATTAAAGTCTCCCGAATTCATTCGACCGCAATACAAGAGGCGAAAAACTAACTTTATGCGAATTCGCGCGCCCTGGATTTGTCTCGTGGCCGCCCTCGCGGGCTGCCTTCTGCTCTTGGACGTGGCGCTCCTGCCCGCGAGCGCCAGTGCCCAGGAGCCGGCGGCGCCCGCCCCGCAGCAGCAACAGCGCGTCCTTGTCGAGGAGGTGCAGGTCGAGGGCAACCGCCGCCTTCGCGACGAGGACATCCTCTACCACATCCAGACCCGCCCCGGCGACGTTTACAACGAGGCTCAGATTCAGCGCGACTATCAGGCGCTCCTGAACCTTCCCTTCTTCGACAAGACCAAGGTGCGCGTCTCCACCACCGACGGCCCGCGCGGCGGCAAGGTCATCATCTTCGACGTGGTGGAGCTGCCCGTCATCCGCGAGCTGACCTTCAAGGGCTTGAAGAGCGTCGGCGAGGCCGACGTGCTCAAGGAGTTCCGCGAGCAGCGCGTCGGCGTCACCAAGGAGACGACCTACGACCCCGTCAAGGTCAACAACGCCCGCCGCGTCATCAAGGAACTGCTCTCGCAGCACGGCCACCCGAACGCCACGGTCGAGGCCAATCCCGAAGAGGTCTCGGCGACCTCCATCGCGCTCACCTTCAACGTGGACGAGGGCGACCGCGTCCGCGTCGTGGACATCCAGTTCGAGGGCAACCAGCACTTCTCCGACGGCGAGCTGCGCGGCGCGATGAAGCTCGTCAAAGAGGCGGGGCTCATGTCGCGCTTCAAGGGGCAGGACATCCTCCACCTCGAAAAACTCGACTACGACCTGCGCAAGAACGTCGTCGATTACATGCGCTCGAAGGGCTACCTCGAAGCGCGCACCGGCGAGCCGCGCGTCGAGGGACTCGGGCCCCGCCGGACGGGCTTCCCCATCCTGCCGCTCCCGATCATCTCTTCCACGGACGAGGGTCTGCGCGTCACCATCCCCGTCGTCGAGGGCAAGCTCTACCGCCTCGGCGAGATTAAGATTGAGGGCAACTCGATCTACTCGGAGGAGTTGATTCGACAGGTCATCGGGCTCAAGCCGGGAGAGATTGCCAACGGCCAGCGCATCGGGAAGGCCGTCTACGAGGACTTGAAGAACCTCTACGGCCGCTCGGGCTTCATCCAGTACGAGCCCGACATCTCGCCCGAGTTCAAGCCCAACCCGCAGAAGCCCGACGAAGGCATCGCCGACTTCACCATCACTATTAACGAGGGCAAGCAGTTCACGCTTCGCCGTCTGGAATTTATGGGTAACACCTTCACGCGCGACAACGTGCTGCGCCGCGAGGTGGCGGTGAATGAGGGCGACATCTTCGACCGGCAGCTCTGGGAGTTCTCGGTGCTGAAGCTCAACCAGCTCGGCTTCTTCGACCCCATCGACAAGGAGAAGGACGCCGAGCTGAGGCCGGACGAAGAGACGGGCGAGGTTGACATCAATCTGCGCGTCAGTGAGCGCGGCCGCAACCAGATTGCTTTCAACGGCGGCGTCTCCGGCATC
>JBJMGQ010000276.1:0-12552 GCA_045807845.1 Pyrinomonadaceae bacterium
AACCCTGCGCCGTACGCGTCCTGAATCGAGAAGAGGTCAAGCTCTTTGCCTATGCGACGGTGGTCGCGGCGCTCGGCCTCTTCGCGCTGCTTGACCCACGCGTCCAACTCTTCCTGAGTGGCGAAGGCCGTGCCGTAGATGCGCTGCATCTGCTCGCGCTCGGCGTCGCCCATCCAGTAGGCGCCGGAGAGCGAGAGCAGCTTAAACGCCTTCAGCCGATTCGTGTTCGGCACGTGCGGGCCGAGACAGAAGTCGAGGAAGGGCGAGCCGTCGATGTAGTAGACGCTCACCTGCTCGCCGCCCTTATCGGCAATCAACTCGCACTTCAGAGGCTCTTCGCGCTCCTGAAAGACGCGCAGCGCGTCCTCTTTCGAAATCTCCTCACGGCGGTACGCGAGGTTGCGCTTGGCGAGTTCGCGCATCCGCTTCTCGATGACCGGTAGGTCTTCTTCCGTCAACTGTCGCGGCGCGATGATGTCGTAGAAGAACCCGTAGCGCGGGTCTTCCAAAAGCGCCGGCCCCACCCCGAGCTTCGTGCCGGGGAAGAGGTCGAGCACGGCCGCCGCCAGAAGGTGCGCGGTCGAGTGACGGATGACATCCAAGCCTTCGAGCGTGCCGGGCAGCACCGGCGCAACCTGAACAGGCTCGCCGTTCGCCGCCGACTCGTCGAGGCGGAAGGCTAAATCAACCTCGCGGCCGTTGACCTTCGCCGCAAGCGCCTGCTTCGCGGCGTCGCGGTCGGCGGCCTTCAGGGCCTCCGCGACGGTCGCGCCCGCCGGCACCTGCGCCGAACGTCCGCCCTCAAGCTGTACGCTTATCTCGCTCATCACTCTGTAACCCCTTTCCGCTCCGGCCGGAGCGTCAAAGACTCAAGCGGCCGACCGGCCGCCTCAAGTCACGCGGGCAAAAAGCCCTACGCGCCGGCGTCCGGCTGCGCGGAGAAGGGAAAAAACGTATGTGTCGTCCCCGTTAGGGAATTAACCAACCGAGATCGGATTCGACAGAAGCGCCCTCGCCGCGCGGCCGCAACCCGTGTGGCGGGTCGGCCAGCGTCAACTAAAATCGAAACGTAGTTCGCGTTCGCGTCAACATCGTTTCTATGGGCAAGGGACTTACGGGGCTCCCTGTCGAAAGTTTGAATGGTAGGCACGCGCGGATTTGAACCGCGGACCCCTACCGTGTCAAGGTAGTGCTCTACCCCTGAGCTACGTGCCTACAAAGCCTTACAAACAACGCTTCCAAAAAAGCGGAAGGCTAAGTTAACAAGTGGCTTAGATGCCTGTCAAGCGGGTTCGGGTGCCGGGAGGCTCGAAACCTCCGGCCGTAAAACTAGAGGAAGCGGCCGGGAAGTGTTAGCATAGGCCGCGTCCGGGCCTCGGAGCGCCGTGTTCGGAACTACGCGCCGATTACCCCTTTCCAAAAGGTGCGGGCGCACGGCGCGCCGCCGCGCAGACCATCCCCGACAACTCTTTTAACGGAAGTTTTTCGAGCGCCGAGCCGCCCCCGAGACTCCGCCGCCCCGCGAGCCTTTGAACCGGGAGAATCAGAAAGCCTTGCCGCCAAAGAACCCTCGACCCACAGAGCCTTCACACGCGAGCCGCGACGCTTTGCGGCGCCCCGCGTGCCGCGTGCTCCTCGTGGTCTGCGCCTCGCTCGCCTTCACTTTATTCCCGAACGCCTACGGCGCGCCGCGACAAGCACAGGAGCAGAAGCAGCCGCAGCCCACCCCGACGCCCTACGTCCGCCCGCGCCGCACGGTCGCGCCGAAGGAGACTCCCGAGCCGCAGCCGACGCCGACTACGCAACCTCAGTCGGCACCGGCGCCGCCCGCCACTCCACAGCCGCAGGGCGCCGTGCCGGGACAGCCGCAGACGACATCGTCTCAAGCTCCCGAGGAGGTTGACGAAGACGATGTCGTGCGCGTGGACTCGAACCTCGTCATCATCCCCGCGTCGGTGGTGGACGGCTTCGGGCGCGCCATCACAGACCTGAAGGTCGAAGACTTCGAGCTGAAGATTGACGGCGAGGTCAAGCCCATCGGCGAGCTGACGCGCTCCGAGACGCCCGTCCACGTCGCGCTGCTCTTCGACAACAGCGCCTCGCTCTCGGCCGCGCGCGAGTTCGAGAAGCAGGCCGCCGTCCGCTTCTTCAAACAGGTCGTGCGCCCCATCGACCGCGCCGCCGTCTACTCTATCTCCTCGACGCCGACGCTCTCGCAAGGGTTGACGAACGACGTGCCCCGCCTCGTCCGCACCATCGAGCACTTCGGCGCGCCCGACGGTGCGACGGCGCTCTTCGACGCGGTCGCGCAGGCGGCCGACTACATGCGCCCGCTCACGGGACGCAAAGTGCTCATCCTCGTCTCCGACGGCACCGACACGGTCAGCGACACGAGCTTCGACGAGGCCGTCAACCGCGCGCTGCGCGCCGAGTGTCAGGTCTACGTCGTGCAGACGCGGCAGGTCGAAGACCCGAACCTCCACGACCCCGTCTCCGAACAGCTCATGTATCGCATCACGGAGCAGACGGGCGGCGCCGTCTACGTGCCGCGCGCGGTCGAGGAATTGGATGCGGTCTTCACGCAGATTTCGCTCGACCTCTCGCAGCAGTATCTCTTGAGCTACTACCCGCAGGACGAGCGCAAGGACAAGTACTTCCGCTTCATCGGCCTCCGCGTGAAGTCGCGCCCGACCCTGCGCGTGCGTGCGCGCAAAGGCTTCTACCCCGACCCCTCGCAGGCGCAGACGCCCGACGGCCGCGCGCAATCTGCCAGCACATACACGAATAACGTCAAGCCCAATCCGCCGGCCCCTTCGCGCGCCAACGACGCTGCGGCCTCTTTCAAACGCGCGTCCGCCGAGACCTCTGCACAGCCCGCTCCCGCTCGTCCCGTGACGACGCCCGCGCGCAATAAGCTCGGGCCCGACGGCCCCGACACGGAGGAGTCAGCAAGGCAAAAGGCCGTCGTCATCGAATCCGTGCCGACGTTCACCGTAACGGTCTCGGCGCCCGCGCCCGCCTCAAAGTCGCCCGCCGCGTCCGCACCTGCTGCGGAGCCAACAGCGCCCGCGGCGCCCGAGCGTGTGACTGGGAACAATCTCTTCGAAGCGGCCCCGAACAAGACGGTCGAAGCGGCAAGCACTCCGGCGCCTCAACCGAAGACGACGCCCGAACCCGCGCCGCGCACACCCGCACCGGCCGCGGCCGAAGCTCGGCCCGCAGAGGCTTCGAAGCCGGCCGGCGACGAAGCAGCAAAGGCCCCGCTCTCAGCCGGCGTGCTCAACGGCAAGGCGATTCGCCTGCCCGTGCCCATCTACCCGCCCGCCGCAAGAAACTCCGGCGCGCAGGGCAAGGTCGTCGTCGAGGTGACCATTGACGAGCAGGGCAAGGTCATCGAGGCGCGCGCCATCTCGGGCCACACCTTTCTTCAACAGGCAGCAGTGCAGGCCGCACGCCAAGCGCGCTTCACGCCCGCGCTTCTCTCGGGCCAGCCCGTCAAGGTCAAGGGCACTATCAACTACGTCTTCACACTGCCGTAGCCGTTCGGCACTACAACTCAAACAGCTCGACACCGCAGAAGAGATAGAGGCACAGCTAAGTCCAGTTAGCCGTGCCTCTATCTCTTCTGCGGTGTTGAGCTGTTCTACGATTAGACGCGGCCTATGCGCTCGCGCCCTCGGCAGCCGCGCGCTCCCACTCTTCGTAGAGTTCGCGGAGGCGCGCCTCGGCCTTCTGGTAGTCGTCGTTGACGCGTACGAGGCGCGCGGGGTCGCGCGCGGTCGCGGGCTTTGCCAACTCCTCTGCGAGCGTGGCGACGCGCTGCTCGGCCGCGGCAATCTCGTCTTCGACGGCGCGCGGGTCGCGACTCGCGCTCTTCTTCTTCGGGCCCTTCCCGCCGCGCTGTTTCGATTGAGACTGCTCAGCGCGCGGCTCCTCTCTGCGCGCCGGAGTCACCTCCCGAGGCTTATCGGCGGCCGACTTCGCAGCGACTTGGGCGGCGCGGCGCGCGGCCTTCCAGTCGTGGTACTCGGTGTAGTCGCCGTCGTAGTGCTCGGCGCCGCCCTCGCCGTCGAGCGCGAGTATCTGCGTGGCGACGCGGTCGAGGAAGTAGCGGTCGTGGCTGATGGTGATGATGGTGCCGTCGTAGGCGTCGAGCGCCTCTTCCAAAGCCTCGCGCGAGGGGATGTCGAGGTGGTTGGTCGGCTCATCCAGCACGAGCACGTTGACGTTCGAGTAGATGAGCTTGGCGAGCGCGAGCCTTCCCTTCTCTCCGCCCGAGAGATCGCGGACGTGCTTGTACACGTCGTCGCCCGTGAAGAGAAAGCGCGCGAGGAAGCTGCGCAGCTCGCCCGCCGTCGCCGTCGAGGAGGCGACGCGACGCAGCTCCATGATGATCTCGTTGCGGTCGTCGAGGTCGTCGAGCTGCTGCGCGTAGTAGCCGACCGAAACGTTCGTGCCCCAGCGAATCTCGCCCGCGAGCTGCGGCAGTTTGCCGAGCACGGTCTTGAGGAAAGTCGTCTTGCCCGAACCGTTCGGCCCGATGACGCCGAGACACTCGCCGCGCTTGAGAACGAATTCGATGTCGGAGGCGAGGAGCGCACCGGGGTAGCCGACCGACGCCTCCATCACGGTCAGGACGTGCGTGCCCGCGCGCTCGACCTTCTGCATCTGGAAGTTGCCCTGCGTCTGGTCGGGGCGGACGGACTCGATGCGTTCGAGCTTGGCGAGCATCGTGCGGCGCGACTTAGCCTGCTTGGTCTTCTGGCCGGCGAGGTTGCGTCGGATGAACTCCTCGGTCTTGGCGATGAGGTGCTGCTGGTTCTCGTAAGCGCGCTGCTGTATCTCGCGCCGCTCCTCGCGCTCGACGAGGAAGGCCGAGTAGTTGCCGTTGTAGCTGACCGCCTTACCCAACTCAACTTCGACGATGCGCGTGCACGCGCGGTCGAGGAAGTAACGGTCGTGGCTGATGATGACGTAGGCAGACTTGTATGCGGCGAGGAACTCTTCGAGCCACTCGACCGCCGCCACGTCGAGATGGTTCGTCGGCTCGTCGAGCAGAAGCACGTCTGGCTCTGCGAGCAAAAGACGCGCGAGCCCGAGACGGTTCTTCTGCCCGCCCGAAAGAATCTCACACTGCATGGCCCAAGTGTCGCGCTCGAAGCCGAGACCTTGCAGGATGGCCTCGGCGCGTGCGGCGTACTCGAAGCCGCCCTGACGCTCGAACTCGTGCTGGAGGTCGCTGTAGCGTTCGAGCACCGCGTCGAGGTCTTCCGGCGCCTCGGCCATTCGATGTTCGAGCTCGTGCATCTCGTGCTCGATGCTTTGAAGTTGGCCGAAGGCGGCAAGCGCGGCCTCGTGGACGGTCGTGCCGGGCTCGAAGTCCACGTGCTGTTCGAGCAGGCCGAGTTTCACGCCGCGCGCGCGCACCACGTCGCCGCGGTCGGCCGACTCTTCGCCGGTGATGAGCCGGAAGAGCGTCGTCTTGCCCGCGCCGTTGCGCCCGACGAGCCCCACGTGCTCGCCCGGATTAACCTGCAAAGACGCGCCGCGCAGAACGTCCTGCGCGCCGTAAGACTTGTAAACGTCCGAGAGTCGAAAAAGCATAAAACCGTGGTGCTCTCAACGAAACTGAAGCGGGCGCCAGCACGCTCTCAAGTTTGAGCGCCCCCGCCCGCTTCAGTTTTACTGCCCGCGCGACGCCCAGTTCGGCGCGCCCTCAACTTAATGCTTCGGCGAGGTCGCAGGGGTCGCCGCCGTGGTGGCCGCTGGCCGAGGTGTCGCCGCCGGTCGCGGCGTGGCTGCGGGGCTCGCTGTTGGGCGCGACGTGGCTGCGGGGCTCGCGCTGGCCGCGGGGCTGGCAGCGGGCGACGCGGAAGCGGCGGGGCTCGCCGTGGGGCTCGCACCCGGCGTGACCGACTGGTTGCCGCCCAGCATGTTCGGATCCTTCACCATGTCCGCGGCCAAGTGGTTGACGACCTGCGCTTCGCTCACCGCACTGCGGATGAGTGCGCCTTGCAGAATCGTCTGGCGCGTCTCGATCAGACCCTGCTTGATCTGCTCCTTCACGCCGGGGTCTTCGAGGGCGAGAGGCTTTGTCTCCAACTGCCTGTTCGTCAACTTGAAGATGAACCAGCGGCCGTCGGGGAAGTGGATGGGCTCGGTGGTGTCGCCGATCTTCATGCTGTTGAAGAGGCGGTTGACCAGCTCGTCGGGGAAGCGGTTCTGCTTGAGCGTGTCTTCGTTGGCGAACCCGATGTCGCCGCCGCGAGCCGCGCTCGCATCCTCGCTGTTGGCGCGCGCGACCGTCGCGAAGTCGGCCCCGGCCTTGAGCTGCGCGGAGAGGCTGTTGATCTTGGCCGCCGCCTCGGCCTCGCTCTTCGCGTCGTTCTGGAAGAGTCCGCCGCTGTCGCTCGCGTCGGCCACGATGTCGGAGAGACCGACGCCGCGCGGATTGACGAAGCGGCTCCGGTTGTTGTTGTAGAAGTCAATGATCTCCTGATCGCGGATGGTGATCTGGCCGAACAGCTTGTCCTGAAGCTTCTTGACGGCGAGGTCTTTGCGCGCCTCATCGCGGAGCTGATCTTCGGTGAGCTTGCTCTGCTCTAAAAACTTCTGCCACTCCTCGGCCGTCGCCTGACTCTTCTGCGAGTTGATGGCCGTGTTGATCTCGTCGTCGGACGGGACAGCCTTCTCCCTCTCCGCCTTCTGCACGACCGCCTCGCGCTGAATGAGGTTGTCGAGCGCCGACAGGCGGGCGGCCGCCTGATCGGGCGTCGAAAGCTGCTGACCCTGCAACTGCTGGTTAACGACGCGGTCAACGTCGGCGAGCTTTATCTCCTTGCCGTTGACCGTAGCGGCGACATCGGTGCCGCCGCCGCCGGCAGCCTTCTTGGAGTCGCACCCCCCGGCGGCGAGCGCGAAGGTGGTTAACAGGGCGAGGATGGCGAATTGTCTCAAGACTCTGGGCACTTTGGCTTTCTGCTCCTTAACTTAACTCTCGGGATGTGTGCTGTTTGAACGGATGTCCCCGCGCGCCAACTTGACGCTCGGCGAGGCCGTTTGCTATAAATTTCCGTTTCCGACGTGCGCCGCCGCTTCGACCGTGTGGCCGCAGGGCAACGAGCGCACGCTTTTTAATGTCCGGAGGTTTTCAAAGTAATGGCTAAACGATGCGAAGTCTGCGGCAAGGGGCCGCAATTCGGGAACAACGTCTCGCACGCGAACAACCGCACGCGCCGCCGCTTCGACCCCAACCTTCAATCCATCCGCGTCCAGCGCCCGCAGGGCGGCAACGTGCGGAAGAAGGTCTGCACGTCCTGCATCAAGGCGGGCAAGATCGCGAAAGCGGCCTAGTTTCAAACTCTAACTTTTCAAAAGGCGGCGGGCGCTTACCCCTAGGGGCGGCGCCCCCGCTTTTCGTTTGCGCGGGGACGAAGAGCGCTCTCACTTACTCACCGGCGAGCGCGACCACGTCAATCTCGACGCGCGCGTCGCGCGGCAGTCGCGCCGCCTGCACGGTCGAGCGCGCGGGCGGCTCCTCGTCGAAGTAGGCCGCGTAAGTTTCGTTCATCGCCGCGAAGTCGTTCATGTCGGCCAGAAAGACCGTCGTCTTGACGACGCGCGCGAGGCTCGACCCGGCGGCCTCCAAGACCTTCGAGAGGTTGCGCAAGACCTGCGCGGTCTGCTCGCGGACGCCGCCCGCGACGAACTGCCCCGTCGCGGGGTCTATCGGAATCTGACCCGAGATGTAGACGAACCCGCCCGCCACGACCGCCTGCGAATACGGCCCGATGGCCCCGGGCGCCTCCTCAGTTTTGACGACGCGTCTCCCTGTCATGAAAATCCCTTACCGCAAGGCTGCAAACAAATTGCAGATTCTAACAGACGCCTTCCCCGGACGGCAAACGGCGGCGTTCGTTGCCTCTGCTAATCCCGCCCTTTTCCGACTGCATCGCTCCGCGCCGGAAAAATTTTGATTTTTTGAACAAATACCGGTAAAAAGATGCACCCGGTTTCGAGTTTGACGCCGGTGTTATTCTCGGTGGTTGTTCGAGCCGCCGACCGAAAACTTAAACATGGAAGAGCCTGCACGGAAAATCGGCCCTTACGATCTGGTCAGCAAGATCGGTCAGGGAACTTTCGGCGTCGTCTGGCTGGCGGAGCGGCGGGCGAGCCTCTCCACCACACAGGTCGCGCTCAAGCTGCCGCGCAGCGAGGACATTGACCTCGAAACCTTCGAGCGCGAGGCCGCCATCTGGGTGCAGGCGAGCGGCCACAATAACGTGCTGCGGCTCATCGAAGCCGAGGTCTACGACGGGCAGGTCGTCATCGTCAGCGCGTACGCCTCCGACGGCTCGCTGGAGGCGTGGCGCACGCGTCACGGCGGCCGCGCCCCTTCGGTCGAGACGGCCTGCGAGATGATGGAGGGCGTGCTGTCGGGACTCGCGCACTTGCACAGGCGGCGCATCATTCACCGCGACCTCAAACCCGACAACATCCTTCTGCAAGAGGGCACGCCGCTCCTCGCCGACTTCGGCATCTCGCGCATGCTCCGCTCAAGTTCTCACTTCACGAAGAACGTCACCGGCACCTTCGCCTACATGGCGCCCGAGGCGTTCGACGGCAAGCGCGACGAGCAGACCGACCTCTGGGCCGCGGGCGTCATCTTCTACGAACTGCTTGCGGGGCGTCTGCCCTTCGACCAGCAGGACACGGCCTCACTCGTCGGCACGATTGTGCGCCACGACCCGCCGGAACTGCCCGCCGGCCTCGTGCCCGAAGTCCTGCGCCGCGTCGTCGCGAAGGCCCTCAGGCGCGACCCCGCCGAACGCTACCGCTCGGCCGAAGAGATGCTTCGCGACCTCCGCGAAGCCGGTCACCAACTCTGGCTGGAGCGTCACAGGCAGTCCCCGCCACCCAACCCAAGCCGCGGAGACGAAGCGCCTCCCACACGCCTGGCCGGGGAGAGTCCGCGTCGCCGTTCGTGGTCAGCGGGCACCATCGCCGTCGCACTGCTCGCCGCCGTCGCCATCGTCGGTCTCACCATCGCGGTCGTCAGCGGCATCCGGCAAAACGGCAGAGACTCGTCGGCGGTATTGAACTCGAATTATCTGCTGGGGACGCCGACGGCCTCCCCTCTCAACGTCGCGGCCACGCCCGTTGACCTCGTCAAGATGCTGAACGGGAGATGGGTCTTCGCCGAGTGGGCGAATTTTAAAGACGCCGTCCTCGACCTAAAGGACGGCCACGGGACGTTCTCGTCGGACACCCCTTTTAACGTCCTGCAAGACGTGTCCTGGGAACTAGGCGAGTGTCCGGAAGGACAAGGGTTCGGGTACATTCTTCGCGGCTCTAACCCGAGAATGAGCGGGAGCAACTTCAAGCCGCCGAAGTTCTCCCCTGACGAGTTGTGCGTGAATGTGACCACCTACGGCTTCAAAGTGTGGACACGGGATCAGGCACACAACAAGGAGTGGAGCGAGGTCGAAATCCGGACTCAACCGCCCCTTGTTCCGACAGACGAGGCGGCCGTGCTGGACGGCGATTGGCAATTCATCTACCCCGGGAAAACGCAGGTCTCTCTGCGAATGGAGGGCAGGCGCGGGACGCTCACCAACCGGACGATGTATCCCGCCACACGTGAAGTCGATGTCGCCGACAGCACGGAGAGTTATGTTATCCTGCGCGTCTCAAGCCCCGTGCTCGCCGCCGACAAGAACACTCAGTCCGAAGAGTACCCGCCCGGCGAATTCAAATTCGTGAGACTAAGCGACAGGACTTTCATCGTCTACTGGCGCACCGGCGACGACTCCACGCCGTTCCGGCAGGTAAAGGTCAAATCCAGTCCGAATAATAACTGACAACTCGGCGAGCACGAGGCGGGCGGCTCAGGCGGTGCCGTGGATGCGCTCAACGTCGAGGACGCCGGGGACTTTGCGGATGGAGGACATGACCTTGTCGAGGTGTTTGAGGTCGAAGACTTCGACCGTAACTTCGATGCGGCCGCGGTCGTCGGGGGCGACCGCGGCGTTCGAGGCACGGATGTTGGTCTTGATGTCTTTGATGGCGTTCGTCACGTCGGCAATCATGCCCGTGCGGTTCTCTGTGATGGCGAGGAGCCTGACGGCGTAGGCGGCCTCGCCCGCGCCCGCGTCGGCCCACTCGACCTCAACGACGCGCTCGGGGTTGACCATCAACTGCTGGACGTTCGTGCAGCGCTTTGCGTGGACGGCCACGCCCTTGCCCCGTGTGATGTAGCCGATTATCTCCTCGCCGCGGACGGGGTTGCAACAGCGCGCGCGCGTCACGAGCAGGTCGTCCACCCCGCGCACCACGATGGAGTCTTCGCCTAGCCTGATGAACTTCTTGACGGCCTGCATGCCGGCCGTCAGGCGCCCACGGATGGGCGACTCCTTCCGCTGCTCAAGCTCGGCGAACTTCTCGGGGCCGAGATACTTGGCGATGACGTTGCGCGCCGCGGTCTTCCCGTAGCCGACGGCCGCCAGCAGGTCGTCCACGCGCCCGTAGCCGTACTCGTTCGCGATGCGCTTGAGCGCGCCGTCCGAGTCAGCCACGACCTTCTTCCCAGAGAGGCTGAAGCGCGCGGCCTCCTTCTCGAAGAGCTTCCGGCCCAGCTCGATGGATTCGGCGCGCTGCTGCTCGGCGACGGCGTGGCGGACGCGGTTGCGCGCGCGCGAGGTCTTGACGAAGTTGAGCCAGTCGCGCGAGGGCTTTGCGTTGGGCGACGTGAGAATCTCAACCACGTCGCCGTTCTGAATCGCGGTGCGGAGCGGCACCATCCGGCTGTTGATGCGCGCGCCCGAGCAGGTGTTGCCGACCTCCGTGTGAATCATGAAGGCGAAGTCGATGGGCGTCGCCCCGCGCGGAAGCTGCACGACCTTGCCCTTCGGCGTGAAGGCGTAGACATCCTTCGGGTAGAGGTCGAGCTTCAAGGATTCAAGGAAGTCGCGCGAGTCCTTGACCTCCTGCGACCATTCGACGAGCGAGCGCAACCACTGGAACGCCTCGTCGTCGTCGTGCGCGCCGCGGCGTCCCTCCTTGTACTTCCAATGGGCGGCGACGCCCTCTTCGGCGATGCGGTGCATCTCCTCCGTGCGAATCTGTATCTCGAAGGGCTGCCCTTTGTCGCCGATGACGGAGGTGTGAAGCGAGCGGTAGAGGTTGTCGCGCGGCGTGGCGATCCAGTCCTTGAAGCGGCCCGGGATGGGCTGCCACAAGGTGTGGACGACGCCGAGCGCGCCGTAGCAGTGGCGCGTCTCGTCGGGCGTGATGACGCGCGCGGCGATGAGGTCGTAGACCTGATCAAGCTCGATCTTCTGCCGTTTGAGTTTCTTCCAGATGGAGAAGAGACGCTTGACGCGACCCTCGACGGAGATGAAGGGCACGCCCGCTTCGCGCATCTTCTCTTCGATGCGCGAGGTCACTTCGCGGAGGAACGCCTCGTGCTCGGGGCGTCGGCGCTCCAACTGCTCGGCCAACTCCTTGTACTCTTCCGGGTGGAGGTGCTTGAAGGCGAGGTCTTCCAGCTCGCTTCGCAGGCGCCCCATGCCGAGGCGGTGTGCGATGGGCGCGAAGATGTCTAAGGTCTCCTGCGCGATGCGGCGGCGCTTCTCCGGCTTGAGGTGCTGGAGCGTGCGCATGTTGTGGAGGCGGTCGGCCAGCTTGACGAGGACGACGCGCACGTCGTCCACCATCGCCAAGAGCATCTTGCGGACGTTCTCGGCCTGCTGCTCCTCGCGCGACTGGTTGCTGATGTACGCGAGCTTGGTGAGGCCGTCCACGAGGTGCGCGATCTCCTCGCCGAACGAATCGCGAATGACCTCGGGATCGACGAGCGTGTCCTCGACCACGTCATGCAGGAGCCCGGTCGCGACCGAGATTTCGTCGAGCCGCATGTCGGCGAGGATGTTGGCGACTTCGAGCGGGTGTACGAGGTAGGGCTCGCCGGAGGCGCGCGTCTGCCCTTTGTGGTGCAGCGCGGAGAAGAAGTAGGCCCGCCGCAGCAGGTCAAGGTCTGCCTGCGGGTGGTTCTGCCCGACCTTCTCGACAATCTCCTCGATGCGAATCATAAAAAAGTAGACAGTAGACAGTAGTCGGTAGCCAGTAGAAAAACCTCGCCCGTCATGGGCGGCCGAGGCGGTAGCGTCAGCATCCTCGGCGCGGAACCTACTGGCTACCGACTACTGTCTACTGTCTACCATTATAAGAAAGGTGATGCCCGACGTGAAGTCAGGCATCACCCGGAGAAAGAAAGGTCGTGTCGGCGCCGCTCGGCGGGCGCTCTGGGTCTTAGCTGGCCGGGGGCGTCGGCGACTTGGCGGCCTCCTCGGCCTCCTTGCGCTTGATCTCTTCGGTGCCCAGCCGCTTCTGGGTTTCGAGCGCCGCTTCGTACTGCTTGTCGAGGTCGGCCTTGGCCGCGGTGTCGCCGGACATCTCGGCGAGCTTCGACTTCTCGCGCAGCAGATTAGCTTTGTAAGACCATGCGTTCGGGTTGTTCTGGTCGAGCGAGATGGCCTGTTCGGCGAGCTTCAG
>JBJMGQ010000277.1:0-4729 GCA_045807845.1 Pyrinomonadaceae bacterium
CGGGTTCATCACCTATCTGATTTCGGCCATCGCCGAGACGAACCGCGTGCCGTTCGACCTGCCCGAGGCCGAGACCGAACTGGTCCCGGGCTTCCACACGGAGTACTCGGCGCTGAAGTTCGCTCTCTTCTTCATGGCCGAGTACCTCAATATGTTCACCGTCTCGATGCTGGCGACGACGCTTTTCTTAGGCGGCTGGCAGGGGCCGTTCGTGGACGTGTTCCCGTGGATCGGCATCGTCTGGTTCTTGTTGAAGGTCGTCTTCTTCCTCTTCCTCTACATCTGGCTGCGCGGGACTTTGCCGCGCTTCCGCTTCGACCAGTTGATGAACTTCGGCTGGAAGTTCCTGCTCCCCGTAGCCCTCGCCAACGTGATCATAACGGCGACCATCATGTTCTTCCGTTTGAGATGATTTGAGATGGACTGGCTTCCGAACATTCCGCAACTGCTCTTTGTGCTCTTCGGGGCGATGGCGCTGGGCTGCGCCGTGGCGATGGTGGCGCAGCGCAACCCGCTCTACAGCGCCATCTCGCTCGTCGGCGTCTTCGTCTCGCTGGCCTCTCTTTACCTGACGCTTCAGGCGCCGTTCATCGCGGCCATACAGGTCATCGTCTATGCCGGCGCGATCATGGTGCTCGTCATCTTCGTCATCATGCTCCTCAACGTCGAGGAGGAGGTGCGCAAGCCCGTGCGGCTGCACTACCTCATTCCCGTCGGCGTGCTTTTGGCGGCGGTGCTCGTCGGCGAGGCGGCCTTCATGCTCCAACTCGGCAACACTGTCACGCCTGCGCCCGCGCTGCCCGCCTCGGCCGACGTGGGGCTGACGGCCTCCATCGGGACGGGCATGTTCACGAAGTACCTGCTGCCCTTCGAGGTTACGTCGGTGCTGCTCCTGATGGCGCTCGTCGGCGCCATCACGCTCGCGCGGCAGGGACGCACGCCGCTTTTGGCCGCACCCGGCAACGTGACGGAAGAACCGGCAGTACTCAACGCGGGTGGCGACCTCGTGCTCAAGCCCGGTGACACGGCGGCGACGGGTCGCGCCTTTGCACGCGAGCAGATTAAGAGCGGCGACGCGGCGGTGCCCTCTACGCCCGCGAGAGAGGAGAAGCGATGATTCCCTTGACGTGGTACCTCGCGCTCTCGGCCGTGCTGTTCACCATCGGCGTGGTCGGCGTCATCACCAAGCGCAACGCCATCCAGATGTTCATGTGCATCGAGCTGATGCTCAACGCCGTGAACCTGACCTTCGTCGCCTTCTCCAGCTACTTCGGCGACGTGACGGGGCAGCTCTTCGTCTTCATCGTGATGACGGTCGCGGCCGCCGAGGCCGCCGTCGGCCTCGGGATCATCATCGCCATCTTCCGCAATCGCGAGTCGCTCGACGTGGACGACGCGAGCATTCTGAGACTGTAAAGAGTATGACGAATCACTTGCTCTCCGTCGTCGTGTTCGCGCCGCTCGTGGGCGCCTTGGTCTGCTGGTTGGTCGGGCGCAGGGTTCGCAGCGAGACTCTCGTCAGCGCGGTGGCGTGCGGCTCGGTCGCCGTCTCGGCCATCTGCGCCTTCATCGTCGCGTTCACGGGCGAGGGCGGCGGCGCGCTGCGGAACCCAACGGCTGCGCCCGTCTTCAGCCACCTCTGGACGTGGATTCAGGTCGGGAGCTTTCGCGCCGATTACGGCTTTGCGATGGACAGGCTCTCAGGCGTCTACGCCTGCTTCATCACGTTCGTCGGCTTCCTCATACATCTTTTCGCGACCGGCTACATGCACGGCGACCGCGGGTTCTATCGCTTCTTCGCGTACTTGAACCTGTTCATGTTCATGATGCTGACGCTCGTGCTCGGCGACAACCTGCTCTTGATGTTCGTCGGGTGGGAGGGCGTCGGGCTCTGCTCGTACCTGCTCATCGGTTACTACACCGACCGGCGGGAGGCGGGCGACGCGGCGAAGAAGGCTTTCGTTGCGAACCGCATCGGCGACTGGGGCGTCGTCCTCGGCATCATGCTCGTCTTCTGGCTGACCGCGGGAGCCGGGCATCCGTCCATCAGCTTCTTCGACAAGTCTACGGAAGTGCTCGGCGTGAGCGGCGGCCCCGCCCTTGTGAGCGCGCTCAGGACAATCGGCGGGATGGCCGTCGATGGGTTCGGCTGGCACTGGATTTTCGCGGGAGGCATTACGTCCGCGGCCGTCCTTCTCTTTATCGGCGCGACGGGCAAGTCGGCGCAGATACCTCTGTTCGTCTGGTTGCCGGACGCGATGGCGGGCCCGACGCCCGTCTCGGCGCTTATCCACGCGGCGACGATGGTGACGGCGGGCGTCTACATGGTCGTCCGCTGCTCGGCCATCTTCTCGCACGCGCCGACGGCGCTCTTCATCGTCGCCCTCATCGGCGCGGCCACCGCCATCTTCGCCGCCACCATCGGCATCGCGCAGAACGACATCAAGAAGGTTCTGGCCTACTCGACCGTCTCACAGCTCGGCTATATGTTTCTCGCGTGCGGCGTGGGCGCGTTCGTCGCGGCCATCTTCCACGTGATGACGCACGCCTTCTTCAAGGCGCTCCTCTTCCTCGGCTCCGGCTCGGTCATCCACGGGATGCATCACGAGCAGGACATGCGGCGCATGGGCGGACTCAAGAAGTACATGCCCGTCACCTTCGCGACGATGGCGACGGGCTGGCTCGCCATCAGCGGCTTCCCTCTGCTCTCGGGCTTCTTCTCGAAGGACGAGATTCTGTGGAAGACCTGGAGCAGCGAGACGATAGGCACGGCCGGCATCGGCAAGATTCTGTGGGTCGTCGGCATCATCACGGCGGGTTTGACGGCCGTCTACATGACGCGTTTGATGGTGATGACCTTCTGGGGCTCCGAGCGCTTCCGCGAAGCGCACGCGGGCGGCGAGGCCGACGAGGCACACGCGCACGCCTATGACGAGGGGCGCGGGCCGCACGACGCACGCACGCCTTCCGAAGGCGACCGCCCGCACCACGCCCCGGGCGATGCGATTGACAGTCACGCGCAGCAGGCGTCGGCGGACTTCATAGATGAAGAGGACGAGCACGAGGAGCATCATCACGGCCCGGTCGAGCCGCATGAGTCGCCTTGGATGATGACGGTGCCTTTGGTCGTGCTCGCGATTCTTTCGGTCGTCGGCGGCTGGGTCGGCATCCCTTACGCACTGAGCGGCGGCGCTATCACGAACTACTTCGAGCAGACGCTTGAGCCGGTCGTCGCGCACGCGCCCGAGGAGGGCGAAGCGACACTTGCTCAAGGCGCAGGCGCCGCGTCACACGCGACGGCCGAAGCCCCAACTGCGCACGGCAACGAGGGCGCGTTGCCGCAGTCGGTCGGCGAGGGCGAGGCGGGTCACGGCAGTCCTGCCGGACACGGCGCCGCTGTCCCGCCTTCAGAGCATGCGCACGACCCGGCGGAGGTTTCGCAGGAACGACTCTTCACGGGCATCTCAATCGTCGTCGGCCTGCTCGGCATCGGGCTCGGCTGGATGCTCTTCAGCAAGAGGCCGCTCTTGAAGATGCCGCGGTTGCTTGAGAACAAGTACTACGTTGACGAAGCCTACGATGCCGCCCTTATCAATCCCATCAAGACGGCCTCGCGCGAGGGGCTGTGGCGCTTCTTCGACGTGGGCGTCATCGACGGCATCGTCAACGGGCTCGGGCGCGGTACGGCTGCGCTCGGCGGGGTGCTGCGCTACCTACAGGCGGGCTTCGTCCGCTCCTACGCGGCCATCATTCTGCTCGGCGCGCTGGCCGTCCTCGGCTACTTCGCCTGGAACGCTTGGCAGCTCGGGCTCGCACGGTAAAAATCATGCAGCAAAACCTGCTCACCATTCTTATCCTTCTGCCCTTCGTCGGCGCGCTTGCCATCGCCGCGCACGGGCTCTTCGCGCCGTACGCGGACGAAAAGCACTACCGCTGGATTGCGCTCGGGTTCTCGCTCGTGACGTTCGCGGCCTCTCTGCTGATGCTCACACAGCCCGTAGGCTTGGGCGCGGGCGGCGCGTTCCACTTCGTGCGGGACGTGCCGTGGGTCTCGGCCATCGGCGCACACTATCACGTCGGGGTAGACGGCATCAGCCTCTGGCTCGTGATCTTGACGACGCTGCTCGTGCCCATCTCGATCCTCTCTTCGTGGACTGCGGTCGAGAAGCGCCCGCTCGCCTTCTTCGCCTTCATGCTGCTGCTTGAGTCGGCGATGATCGGCGTCTTCGTCTCGCTCGACCTGCTGCTCTTCTACCTCTTCTTCGAGGCGTCGCTTGTCCCGATGTTCTTTCTCATCGGCGCGTGGGGCGGCGAGCGCAGGCTCTACGCGGCGGTGAAGTTCTTCATCTACACGTCCGTCGGGAGCCTCCTGATGCTCGCGGGCATCATCTGGCTCTGGTATCTCTACTCCGGCATCCCCGGCGTGACCGGGGGCACGTTCGACTACGTGCTGCTGCTCGACGCGCTCCAACAGGGAAAGATTTCGCTCGTCTCGAACGGCGTCTCCACGCAGGAGCAGGCGGTACTGTTCGGGCTCTTTGCGCTCGCCTTCAGCGTCAAGGTGCCGCTCTTCCCTTTCCATACATGGCTGCCCGACGCGCACACAGAGGCGCCGACGGCCGGCTCCGTCCTGCTCGCCGGTGTCATGCTGAAGATGGGGACGTACGGGTTGATGCGCTTCAACTTCGCGCTCTTCCCCGAGGCGTCGCGCGAGTTCGCGCCGGTCTTC
>JBJMGQ010000278.1:0-5599 GCA_045807845.1 Pyrinomonadaceae bacterium
CGGACTCTGTTGAAGAGACCGGGGTTCGCGTTGGTGGCGGTGTTGACGCTGGCCTTAGGCATCGGCGCGAACACGGCCATCTTCTCGGTCGTCAACGCGGTGCTCTTGCGGCCGTTACCCTTCAGGGACGCGGAGCGTCTGGTCATCGTCTACGAGACGACGCAGAGCGTGCCGCGCGACTTTGTCTCCGTGCCGAACCTCGAAGACTATCGCGCCGGGAGCCGCTCGTTCGAGGGCTTCGCGACCTTCGTGCCGCAGAGCGTCAACCTGACGGGCGCAGGGGCGGAGCCAGAGCGCGTCGTCGGCGCCTTCGTCACTTCGAGCTTCTTTACGGTCGTCGGCGTCGAGCCCGCGCGCGGTCGCGCCTTCACGGCCGAAGACGACGTGCAGGGCGGCGGTCAAGTCGCGCTGCTCGCGCACGAGCTGTGGCAGCGGCGCTTCGGCGCAGACCCGGAGATCATCGGCAAGTCGCTCACCTTCAACGGCGAGCCCTACACGGTCGTCGGCATCATGCCCGAGGGCTTTCGCTATCCGACCATCGCGCCCGACGTGCTGCTGCCCGCGCAGAAGTGGCCCAACTACAAGCCCGTGCGCGCGTCGCACAATCAGTGGATCGTCGGAAGGCTGAAGCCCGGCGTCACGTATGGGGCCGCGCAGGAGGAGCTGCGCGCCATCGCGCAGCGTCTCGAAGAGGCGTACCCGGAGGAGAACCGCGGGCGCGGCGTCGAGGTGGTGGGCTTGCACGAGCAGACGGTTGAGGACGTGCGTCCCGCGCTGCTCGTGCTGCTCTCGGCGGTCGGGCTCATCCTGCTCATCGCGTGCGCCAACATCGCCAACCTCCTGCTCGCGCGCGGGGCGTCGCGGCAGAAGGAGGTGGCGCTGCGCACGGCGCTCGGCGCGTCGCGCTGGCGTCTGCTGAGGCAGTTGTTGACGGAGACGCTGCTGCTCGCGCTCGTCGGCGGAGCGGCGGGCCTGCTGCTCGCGCAGTGGGGCGTGGACGCACTGCTCGCGCTCAACCCGGGCGACCTGCCGACGACGCAGAAGATAGGCATCGACGGGCGCGTGCTCGCCTTCTCGCTCGGGCTCTCGGCGCTGACGGGCTTCGTCTTCGGCATCGTCCCCGCGCTGCAACTGTCGAAGACGGACGTGAACCGCTCGCTCAAGGAGGGCGGGCGGGGCGGCGGCGAGGGCCGGGAGCGAGCGCGTGTGCGCAGCGCCTTCGTCGTCTCGCAGGTGGCGCTCAGCTTAGTGCTGCTCGTCGGCGCGGGGCTGCTGCTCAACAGCTTCTATCGTCTGCTGCGCGTGAGCCCGGGCTTCAATCCGCAGAACCTTCTGACGATGGAGTACCGCCTGCCGAAGAATCGTTACGCGAAGGGCGAGCAGCAGTGGGCGTTTCATCGCGAAGTGGTCGAGCGCGTCAGCCATCTACCGGGCGTCGAGTCGGCGGCCGTCGTGCGCGGTCTGCCCTTCAGCGGCAACGGCGGGAGCGTGACCTACAACGTGCCGGGGCAGACGGCGCCGCCGCCCGGTCAGGAGTTGAAGACGCTTGAGAACGCCATCGACCCGAACTATCTCGCGACCGTCGGGCTCCCGCTCATTCGCGGTCGCAACTTCACCCGTCAGGACGGCCCCGACTCGCCGCCCGTCCTGCTCGTCAACCGGACGTTGGCCGAGAAGCTGTGGCCGGGTGAAGACCCGCTCGGCAAGCAGCTAGAGCTGCCCGAGGCGAAGGTGACGGCGTCGGTCGTCGGTGTGGTGGGCGACGCCAAGCAGTACGACATCGGCGAGCCGCAGCGCCCGCAAATCTACACGGCCTACGCGCAGAACCCGCACATCTTCGGCACGCTCGTCGTGCGCGCGCGCGTCGAGCCTTTGAGCCTCGCCGAGTCGGTGAAGAAGGCTGTCTGGTCAGTTGACCCAGAGCAGCCGGTCTGGAAGGTGCGCACCGTCGAATATCTCATCGAGCAGAACGTCGCGGGGCGCCGCTTCGTGCTGACGTTGATGGCCTGCTTCGCGGGCCTCGCCGTGCTTCTGACGGCGCTCGGCCTCTACGGCGTCATCAGCTACACGGTCGCGCAGCGCACGCACGAGATCGGCGTCCGCGTCGCGCTCGGCGCGCAGGGACGCGACGTGCTGCGGCTGGTGCTGGGGCAGGGGATGAGGCTCGTCGTCGTGGGGCTCGGCTTAGGGCTCGTGGGCGCCTTCGTCGCGACGCGCCTGATGACGGGCCTGCTCTACGGCGTCGCGGCGACCGACCCGCTGACCTACGCCGGAGTCGCGTTGCTGCTCGCGGCCGTCGCCCTGCTCGCCTGCCTCGTCCCCGCGAGGCGTGCAACGAAGGTCGATCCGATGGTGGCTCTCAGATACGAATGAGACGTGAACCGTGAACGGAGTGAGCGATGAGAACACTACTTCAGGATATTCGCTACGGGCTGCGCGTCTTGGTGCAGAAGCCGGGGTTTACGGCGGTGGCGGTCTTGACGCTGGCTTTGGGGATAGGCGCGAACACGGCCGTCTTCAGTCTGGTGAGCGCGGTGCTGGTGCGCCCTTTGAAGTACCGCGAAGCAGAGCGTCTGGTGATGGTGTGGGAGGACGAGACGGCCGCGGGCTTTCCGCGCGAGACGCCGGCGGTCGGCAACTACGCCGACTGGAAGGCGCAGAACCGGTCGTTCGAGGACGTGGCCGCTATCGACCAGCGCACCTACGACCTCACGGGTGAAGGCGGCGAGCCGGAGAAGATTCTCGGCTTCGGCGTCACGTCGAACTTCTTCCCGCTGCTCGGCGCCGAAGCCGCACGTGGCCGCGTGCTTCTGCCCGAGGAGGACAAGCCCGGAGCGAACCGCGTGGCCGTCATCAGCCACGGCCTCTGGCAGCGGCGCTTCGGCGGCGAGCGCGCGGCCGTCGGGCGCGAAGTCATGCTCAACGGCGAGCCCTACACGGTCGTCGGCGTGATGCCCGCCGACTTCCAGTTCGAGTACCCGAACGTAGATTTGTGGGTGCCGGCCGCGTTCACTTCGGAGCAGCTCGCCGACCGCGGCAACCACTACCTCGAAGTGGTCGCGCGCATGAAGCCCGGGGTCACGGCCGCGCAGGCCGACGAGGACGTGAAGGCGATAACGAAGCGCATCAGCGAAGCCTACCCGAACTTCGCGACGGGCTTGAGCGCGGCCGTCGTGCCTCTGCGCGAACAACTCGTGGGCGACGTGCGGCGACCGCTCCTGCTGCTGCTCGCGGCCGTCGCGCTGGTGCTGCTCATCGCGTGCGCGAACGTCGCGGGCGTGCTGCTGTCGCGCGCGGCGGCGCGAAGGCGCGAGATGGCGGTGCGTGCAGCGCTCGGCGCGTCGCGGCTGCGCATCGTGCGGCAGTTGATGACCGAGTGCGCGCTGCTCTCGGCGGCGGGCGGGCTCGTGGGCACGCTCTTGGCGCTGTGGACTTTCGCGTTCCTGCAACAGCTCGTCCCCGCGGGCCTGCGCGCGTCGGCCGAGCCGCGGCTCGACTCCGCGGTGCTCGGCTTCACTCTGCTGGTGTCGCTCGTGGCGAGCGTGGCCTTCGGGCTCGCGCCCGCGCTTCAGGCTTCGAAGACAGACCTCAACGACGCGCTCAAGCAGGCCGGCGGTCGCAGCGGCGCGGGCGCGGGGCGACGTTTGCGCGGCGCCTTCGTCGTCGCGGAGGTGGCGCTGGCGCTGGTGCTGCTGGTCGGCGCGGGGCTCGTCGTGCGCACGCTCTATAACCTGCGCGGGCAGTATGCGGGCTTGAGTCCGGAGAGCGTGCTGACGCTGCGGACGCAGCTCGCCGATAACCGTTACCGCGAGCCCGCGCGGCGCGCGGCCTTCTACGACGGCGTGCTCGAACGCGTGAAGAGTCTGCCGGGCGTGGTCGCCGCCGGGTACACGACGGCCGTCCCGCTCACGCGCAAGGGCGGGGCCAACGGTCTCTCCATCGAGGGCAGAGACAACGGCCCCGGGTCGAACTGGAACGCAAATCACCGGCAGGTCAGTCCCGACTACTTCCGCGCGCTCGGGCTCGTGGTGCGCGCGGGGCGCGAGCTTACAGAGCGTGACGACGAAGGCTCTCTGCCCGTGGCCGCCATCAACGAGACGATGGCGCGCTCCTTCTGGCCGAATGAGACGGCCGTGGGCAAACGCTTCAAGACGGGAGCGCCCGACGGGCCGGAGCCTTGGCTGACGGTCGTCGGCGTGGTCGAGGACGTGCGCCAGATGGCTTCGGACGAGCCCGTCAAGGCGGAGATGTACGTGCCCTACCGGCAGGCCGCGCGCTACTACTGGCAGTCGTCGGGCTACAACTCCTTTGCCCCGCGCGACCTCGTCGTGCGCACGTCCGTCTCTCCTACGTCAATCGTGCCCGCCGTGCGCGAGGCGTTGAGGGAGGTTGACCCGTACCAGCCCGTCTCCCTCGTCCGCACACTGGACGAGGTTTTGGGTCGCGACACGGCGCAGCGGCGCGTGGGTGTGATTCTGCTGGCGGCGTTCGCGGGACTCGCACTGCTCTTGGCGGCGCTCGGCATCTACGGCGTGCTGGCCTTCTTCGTCGTGCAGCACACGCCCGAGATCGGCGTGCGCATGGCGCTGGGCGCGAGCCCCGCCGACATGCTGCGGATGGTCGTCGGGCGCGGGATGAAACTCGCGCTCGCGGGCGTCGGCTTAGGTCTGCTGGCGGCGTTCGCGCTCACGCGCCTCATCGAGAGCCAGCTCTTCGGCATCTCGGCGAGCGACCCCTTGACCTTCGCCGGCCTCGCGCTCTTGCTCGCCGCGGTCGCGCTGTTGGCCTGCCTCGTCCCGGCGCTGCGAGCGACGAAAGTCGATCCGCTGGTGGCTCTTCGATACGAATGAAGTGACGAGTCAGAACTTGTCATAACTCGTTACTTGTCACTGGTCACTTGCGAACGGAGTGAGCGATGAGAACTCTGCTTCAGGACTTGCGCTTCGGGATACGGCGTCTGTTGAAGAGCCCGGGCTTCACGGTGGTGGCGGTCGCCAGTTTGGCGTTGGGGATAGGGGCGAACACGGCCATCTTCAGCCTCGTCAACACGGTGCTGCTGCGCCCTCTGCCCGTCGCGCAGCCCGGGCGTCTCGTCTCCGTCTCGGTGCTGGGGAAGGACGACTCGATGCTCGCTTTCTCGTACCCGACTTACAAAGACTACCGTGACCGTAACGAAGTCCTCGCGGGGCTCTTCGCCGAGCGGCTGGCGCCGATGAGCCTCAGCCGCGGAGGCGATAACGAGCGCGTCTGGGGCTACCTCGTGACGGGGAACTACTTCGACGTGCTCGGCGTCGCCGCCGCACGCGGCCGGACGTTTACCCCCGAGGAAGACCGCGCGGCGCTCACCGCTCCGGTCGCCGTTCTGAGCCACGCCTGCTGGCAGCGCCGCTTCGGCGGCGACCCTTCGGTCGTCGGCCGCGACGTGCAGCTCAACGGCCACCCGTTCCGCGTCGTCGGCGTCATGCCCGAGGGCTTCGCCGGCACCGAGATCATCTACACGCCCGAGGTCTGGGTGCCGATGACGATGCAGGAGTGGATCGAGCCCGGTAACGCTTGGCTCGAACGGCGCGGGACGCAGAACATCTTCGCCGTCGGCCGC
>JBJMGQ010000279.1:0-2346 GCA_045807845.1 Pyrinomonadaceae bacterium
AGAAGACAAAAGGCAGAAATCAGAACCGGGAGCGGTGGCGACCGGGTAGCGGCTCCGAGATAAGTATGAATCGCGGAGCAACGACCCGGCCGCTACCGCTCCCGGTTCTGTTCTTTGCCTTCTTCCCCGGCCCGTCGTTTGCACTCACCCCCACAGCGCGGATGCGGCGACTCTCATTCTTGAGAACAGCGGCGAACGCATGGGGAAGAATTCGCAGACTCCAACCCGGCTCTGGGGGAGATTACACATGACTGAGCGCAAGCAGACCATGATGGACGGCAACGAGGCCGCCTCATACGTCGCCTACAAGACCAACGAGGTCATCGCCATCTACCCCATCACTCCCTCCTCGAACATGGGCGAGAACGCCGACGCGTGGGCCGCCGAGGGGCGCAAGAACATCTGGGGCGTCACCCCGTCGGTGCGCGAGATGCAGTCGGAGGGCGGCGCGGCCGGCGCCGTCCACGGCACGCTTCAGACCGGGAGCCTCACCACCACGTTCACGGCCAGTCAAGGTCTGCTCCTGATGATCCCGAACATGTTCAAGATCGCGGGCGAGCAGACCCCGACGGTCTTTCACATCGCCGCGCGCGCCCTCGCCACCCACGCCCTCTCCATCTTCGGCGACCACTCGGACGTGATGGCGACGCGCTCCTGCGGGTGGGGCATGCTCTTCGCCAACTCGGTGCAGGAGGTGATGGACTTCGCGCTCGTCTCGCAGGCGGCGACGCTTCGCTCGCGCGTCCCCTTCCTCCACGTCTTCGACGGCTTCCGCACTTCGCACGAGGTGCAGAAGATTGAGCAGCTCGCGGACGAAGACCTGCGCGCCTTGATTGACCCGGAGCTTGTCCGCGCGCACCGCTCAAGGGCGCTGACGCCCGACCGCCCTGTCGTGCGCGGGACGGCGCAGAACCCCGATGTCTTCTTTCAGGCGCGCGAGGCGTCGAACCCCTTCTACCTCGCCACGCCCGCCATCGTGCAGGAGTCGTTCGACAAACTCGCCGCCCTCACCGGCCGCCGCTACCGGCTCTTCGACTACACGGGGCACCCCGAGGCCGAGCGCGTCCTCTTGATGATGGGCTCGGGCTGCGAGGCGGCGGAAGAGGTGGTCGAGGCGCTGCTCAACCAAGGAGAGCGCGTCGGCCTCGTCAAGGTCAGACTCTACCGCCCGTTCTCGTCTGAGCTTCTGCTCGCGGCCATCCCCCCGACGGCGCGCTCGCTCGCCGTGCTCGACCGCACGAAGGAGCCGGGCGCGGCGGGCGAGCCGCTCTATCAGGACGTGCTCACCGCCATCGGCGAGAGCCTCGTCGCCGGCACCTCCCCGTTCGCCACGACGCCGCGCGTGGTGGGCGGGCGCTACGGTCTGGCCTCTAAAGAGTTCACGCCCGCGATGGTCAAAGGCGTCTTCGACGAGCTGAAGAAGCCCACGCCGAAGAACCACTTCACCATCGGCATCCGCGACGACGTGACGCACACCTCGCTCGACTTCGATTCGTCGTTCTCGACCGAGAACGCGGAAGGCGTGCGCGCGCTCTTCTGGGGCTTGGGCGCGGACGGCACCGTCGGCGCGAACAAGAACACGATCAAGATCATCGGCGAAGAGACGGAGAATTACGCGCAAGGCTATTTCGTCTACGACTCGAAGAAGTCGGGCGCGATGACCGTCTCGCATCTGCGCTTCGGCCCCCGGCCCATCAAGAGCACGTACCTCGTCACCCGCGCCAGCTTCGTCGCCGTCCACCAGTTCAACTTCGTCGAGCGCTACGACGTGCTCGCCGCGGCCGAACCGGGCGCGACTTTTCTCCTCAACAGCCCGTTTCCCAAAGAGGAGGTCTGGGACAAGCTCCCGCGCCCGGTGCAGCAGCAGATCATCGACAAGCGCCTGCGCCTCTACTCCATCAACGCCTACGACGTGGCACGGCAGGCCGGCATGGGCACGCGCATCAACACGATCATGCAGACATGCTTCTTCGCCATCTCCGGCGTGCTGCCGCGCGCAGAGGCCATCGCGAAGATTAAAGAGTCCATCAAGAAGACCTACGGGAAGCGCGGCGAGCCGGTCGTGCGCCAGAACTATGCGGCCGTTGACGCAGCCCTCGCGCACCTGCACGAGATTGAGGTTCCCGCACGCGCGACGAGCGCGCTTGAGTTGCCGCCCGCCGTCTCAAGGGACGCGCCCGCTTTCGTCCGGGATGTGACCGCGCACATCCTCGCCGGTCGCGGAGACGAGCTGCCCGTAAGCGCGATGCCCGCCGACGGCACTTTCCCCACGGCGACGGCGCAGTGGGAGAAGCGCAACATCGCGCTCGACGTGCCGGTCTGGGAGCCTGACCTGTGCATCGAGTG
>JBJMGQ010000280.1:0-4170 GCA_045807845.1 Pyrinomonadaceae bacterium
AGGCTCTAAGCGAACAAGAGCCAGCCTGTAGCTCGTCAGCTTGCTCACCTAGCTGACGAGCTACAGAGATAAACTTTCAACGTTATCTAATAAGATGATGAGCTTTGCTCATTACCTTCAAATCTTAAGAGATAATGTTGAAGGATTACGCCCTAACGTTATGACATTAAGAGGTTAGCTTTCAAGCTAACCTCTTAATGTCATAACGTTAGGGCGTAAGATTGAAAGCTTATCCCCTAATGTTGAAGGCTTGCCTCTTAATGTCATGACATTAGGAGGTAACGTTGAAGGCTTATCTCCTAATGTCATGACATTAAGAGATAACGTCGAAGGCATATCTCCTAATGTCATGACATTAAGAGGTGAGGTCGAAAGATTAAGAGCTAATCTTTCGACCTCACCTCTTGTAAACGTGTGTTTATGTCCTGCGGTCGAGTCAGAAGGGGTTGAGGGCGCGGCGGGCGAGGATGCGTTTGAGATCGACGTAGCCTTGGTCTCCAGTAACCAGTTCGCGCAGTGTCCGGCGGATGCCCGGGTGAGCCCGCGCGAGCTTTATCATGCGGTCGGTGAAGGGGCCGCCCCAGAAGTTGCCGTAGAACCTGCGGCGCATCTTCGACGCGCGACGCAGCTCGCGCCCGAAGTCTGCGCGCCACCTGCTTTCGTAAGACTTCACATCGCCCGCCACAAAAGAGTCCGCGAACAACTCCGCCGAGCGCAGCGCATAGTAGATGCCTTCGCCCGTCACGGGGTCTGCGAAGCCCGCGGCGTCGCCGAGAAGCGCCCAGTCATCACCCGCCGCACGCCTTGCGTCGAACGTCTCGGGCGCGAGCCCCGGAATGCGCGCGGCGTAACGCTCGGCCGACGCGCGCAGCCTCTCTTCAATCTCACCTTCGCCGTCGAGAGACAAGCCTTTGCTCGAAGATGAAGCGCCGTCCCTCTCCCGCTCACGGTAATAGTTGACCATGAAGTCCCAGAGCATTCGGTCGAGCGTCTTGTGCTCGAAGGCGTCCTGCGCGGTGGCGATGCCGAAAGAGATGTGGTCGAGGCGCGGGAAGGCCCAAGCGTAACCGGCCCAGCCCGGCAGAAAGGCGATGACCGTCGGCGCCTCGTCCGCTTCGTTCAGAGGGGTGCGATAGCCGAACGCAACCTCCATGTCCGAGTTCGACAGAGGGCCCGCGAGCCTTCGTGCAATCGCGCTGTTCGCGCCGTCTGCCGCGACGAGCACGCGCCCGCGCCAGCTCTCACCTTCACGTGAGCGCACGACCCATAAGCCTTCCTCGTCCTTCTTCTCCGACGCGTTGACGCGTTGGTCGAAGATGCTCGCGCCCGCCCTCTCTGCGCGCGCAAGCAGGTAAGAGTCGAACGCGCAGCGCGAGTAGACCGCGAAAGGCTCTGTCAGCTTCAGACGGACGCCTTCGCCTGTGGGCGAGACCATCTCGACTTCGGTGACTGCGCGCCCGCCTGCTTCGAGCAGGAACGGCCAAGCCTTGAGCGCCTTCGACGTGACGCCGCCGCCGCACGCCTTTGCCTCACCCGTCGGCCGCCCGTCGAACAGCGCGACACGCGCGCCGACGCGCGCCAGCCTCTCTGCCGCGAACGAGCCCGCCGGCCCGGCACCGACGATAAGCACGTCGAATTTTTCGTTAACGCCCGACACGAACCTCCTCATGCTTGCCGTCGAAAAGCACAGTTGTTAGAATCCCTGCCAACCCCTACAAGTCGTGACAGTTTTTTTACCGCGTCGCTTTTGACGCTCTCTGGCGCGGACGAGGATGTTAGACAACAGTCCTCTATTATTCGTCGGCATCGCACCGCATCCGCCGATCATGGTGCCCGAGGTCGGCGGCGCGCATACGGCCGAAGTGCGCGCCTCCGTGGACGCCATGCGCGATCTGACCGAGCGAATCAAAGCGTGTGGAGTCGAGACCATTGTGCTCGTCTCGCCGCACGCGCCGCTGGAGCGTAGCACCTTTGTCGCCTACGGTGGCTCGCGTCTGCATGGAGATTTTGCCGACTTCCGCGCCCCGCAGGCAATCGTCGAAGCGCCTGTTGACGAAGAACTGCTCTACGCAATTCAACAAGCCGCCGTCGAAGAGAGATACCGTGTCGTCGTGTTGAAGCCGCAAGAGCTGGATCACGGCACGGCCGTCCCACTTTACTTTCTGCTGCGCAACGGTTGGGCGGGACGTGTCGTCGCTCTCGGTTACAGCTTTCTTCCCGACGAAGACCATCTGCGTTTCGGCGAGTGCATCAGGCGTGCTGTCGAAGTTACCAAACGCCCGACCGCCTTCGTCGCCAGCGGCGACCTGAGCCACCGGCTCAAACCCGGCGCCCCCGCGGGCTTCGACCCGGAGGCACGGCGCTTCGACGAGCTGGTCGTCGCCGCTCTCCGCGCGTACGCGCCCGGACAAATCCCGCGCATCGACCGAGGGCTGCGGCAGCTCGCGGGGGAGTGCGGCTACCGCTCGATGCTGGTTGCGCTCGGCGCCGCGTCGGGGGACGAGGCGCACTGCGATGTCATCAGCTACGAAGCCCCCTTCGGTGTCGGCTATCTCGTTGCGCAACTGTCGCGCACGAGCCTGAACTGACTGATGAGCATTAAGTTGACGAACGTCGAACACTCGACCTTTAACATGGGCGGCGCGGAGGCGGAGGAGAACCGTCTCCCGCGCGACGAGGGACGAATAATCGAGTTGGCGCGAACCGCCGTCGAAGCCTACGTCCTGAGCGGACACATTGTCGAGCCGCCGCCGTTCCCCGAAACGTCGCCGCTCGGCAAGCCGTCCGCCTGCTTCGTCTCTATCAAGATGGCCGGGCACGAACTGAGGGGCTGCATCGGCACGGTCGAGCCGGATCACGCCACGCTGGCCGAGGAGATTATAGCCAACGCCATCAAAGCGGCCACGCGCGACCCGCGCTTCTACCCCGTCTCGGGCGACGAACTCCCGTCCCTGCTCTACTCCGTAGACGTTCTCGGGAGTTTGGAGCTGGCGCGGTTCGAGGACTTGAACCCCTCGGCCTTCGGCGTGGTCGTGACCGACCAGTCAGGCTCGCGGCGCGGGCTGCTTCTGCCCGACATCGAGAGCATTGAGACGGCCGACCAGCAGGTCGGCGTCGCCGCCAGAAAGGCAGGCATTAAACCCGGCGAGCCACTGAGGCTCTACCGCTTTCGCACGCGCCGCTTCGGCGAATCGGCGTGAACTTTCATCATTTCAGAACCAGGAGGACGACGATGCCAGATAATAACCAGACCAAAAGCTCTCTAGGGGAAACGAACCAAGACCCCGACCTCAAACCCGATGCCACGCCCAACCCAATCGAGGACATCAATCCCGCGAACGACGAGCGCGCAATCGACGTGGGTGAATCCGGTCAGTTCGCCCCCGGCGGGCGTTACAACGAGTTGGGCGCCACCCAGCCGCGTCGCTTAGACCTCGACGAACAGGTGGACAGCGCACTTTCCAAAGAGGAGTAGAGAACTCTAGGGAGATGTCTCCGGGCAGAGCCGGTTCCCGGCCGGCGTCAAAGTCAGCGAGTATTTCCGATACAAAATTTTCCTAAAAAAATCCCGCTGCATACGCGAGATGTATGCAGCGGTAAGATCCACAGGAGGAAAGGGTCTTCATTCTACACAAGCGGGCGGAGTGTGTCAAATGGATTCACACTCTGCCCGCTTGCATTGAATGTTTTACACGTCTAAGTTTTTCACATCCAGAGCGTTATCCTCGATGAACTTCCGCCGGGGTTCGACCGCGTCACCCATCAGGATGGTGAAAATCGAATCGGTCTCGACCGCGTCGTCAATTTTGACCTGAAGCAGCGTGCGCTTTTCAGGGTTCATCGTGGTCTCCCAGAGTTGCTCCGGGTTCATCTCGCCAAGCCCCTTGTAACGCTGAATCGTCAAATCCTTCTTCGCAGCCGTAAGCACACGTTCCAGCAACTCCTCGCGGGAACCGATGGTCTCTTTCGTGCCGTTTTCGCCGAGAGTGAAGGGTGCGGTCAGACGCTTTTCCAGCGTCTTGTATAGCTCTACGGCCTTCTGAAATTCGACGTGGCTCGCCAAGTCCCAGTCGATTTTAACTTTTGCACCACCAGACACGGTCGTGTCGATCTCCCACAGCCCGTGCTCCTCGTCCGGAGCCAGTTCGGTCTTGTAACCGGCGTCGGCCA
>JBJMGQ010000281.1:0-3583 GCA_045807845.1 Pyrinomonadaceae bacterium
ACGCAGTCTTCCTCGCGCGCGCAGAGCTACGCGACCCCTACTGGCCGCTCCACGCCGCGAAACAGTTAGGCGCCGAAGCGCCTTGGCCCGTCCAGTACGGCCGCGCCATCAACTGAAGGGGGTTATAAGCATGGAGAACAATCACCAACGTGTTGGCGCTAAGAGTAACGCTCACGTGGGGAGAGAATTCGAGGAGGCTGCCCGACTGTTCTTTGTCGAAACAAGTGTGTTGCTTCAATCAGGGTTCAGTGTGGACATTGGATATAAAATCAAGAAGCCCCACAAGTTCGACTTGGGCAGCGACGACCCGCCAATACTCGTTGAATGTAAGTCGTATAAGTGGACGCAAAGCGGCAATATACCAAGCGCAAAAATCAGAGGGTTGAATGAGGTCATGCTTTTGTTCAGCGTAGCTCCAGAGCATTATCGAAAAATACTTTTTATCTTGAAGCATCTGCGAAAGGAGGTAAGTCTGGCTACTCATTATATCAAGACACAGGGACACCTAATCGGCCCAAACATAGAAATCTGGGAATTTGATTTTGAGCAGAAGCATGGAGAGCGGGTGTTCTGGACTTCAACCCTCCTCATTTATGTTTCGAGTAGCTCGGCATACACGTCGTCCTCGGAGTTATCCCAGACCGAATCCGCCGAAGCCTCGCTCGCCTTCAGCCAGAACTCCACCTCGTCGAGCGGGGTGACGATGACTTCCGTACCTTCCGGCATGTCGATCTTCTCAAGCGGCTCGATTCTTCCCCCGCGCACCACCGCGCGAATCGCATTTGACATCGCGGCACCTCCGGCGATTTCGGCTTAACCTGACCAGATGAGTTTCTAAAAATCGAGAACCGGGCAATAATAGCAGCATCCGCGGGTGAAGCGTTCTCGAATCTCAAGGGCTCAGGATGGAGGGAGCGATGGGTCTGAGGAAGAGACTGTTTACGATTGCTCTGTCGGCGCTGCTCGTGGCGCTGGCGCTACAGCCGGTGCAGTCGGGCCATGCGCAGCGCACGCAGAAGCCGCCGCTGCACGGGCGGCATTGGATGGCGATTACGGGGAAGCCTCTGGGGGCGACGGCCGGGGCGATGATCTTCCAGAAGGGCGGCAACGCCGTGGACGCCGCGTGCGCGATGCTGGCCGCCACGGCGACGTTGTGGGACACGCTTAGTTGGGGCGGCGAGACGCAGGCGCTCATCTACAACCCGCACACGGGCAAGATCATCGGCGTCAACGCGCTCGGCGTGGCGCCGACGGGCGCGACCGCCGCGTTCTACAGGTCGAAGAAGATGCAGTACCCGCCCGAGTACGGCCCGCTTGCGGCCGTCACGCCGGGGACACCGGGCGGCCTGATGACGATGCTCGCCGAGTACGGCAAGCTCAGCCTGAAGGAGGTGCTCGACCCCGCGATTCAGCTCGCCGACGGCTTCCCCATCGAAGCGCAGCTCGCGGGCACCATCGAGCGCAACAAGGGCGAGATCAAGAAGTGGCGCTACTCGCCCGCCGTGATGCTGCCGCACGCGGGCCAGCGGCGCGAGGCGCCCGAGCCGGGCGAAGTCTTCAAGCAGCCCGACCTCGCCGCGACCCTGCGCAAGCTGGTCGCGGCAGAGCAGCGCGCTTTAGCTTCCGGCAAGAATCGGAAGGAGGCCATCTACGCCGCCTACGAACGTTTCTACAAGGGCGACATCGCGCAGGAGTTCGCGCGCGGCGTGAAGGAGGACGGCGGGCTCATCACGACGGAAGACCTTGCGAACTGGAAGGTGAGGATTGAGGAGCCGGTCAAGACAACGTACAAGGGCGTCGAGGTCTACAAGCTGACGCACTGGACGCAGGGGCCCGCGATGCTTCAGGCGCTCAACATCCTTGAGAACTTCGACCTGAAGGCGATGGGCTTCAACAGCGCGCGCTACATCAACACGGTCTATCAAGCGATGAGCATGGCCTTCGCCGACCGCGACTTCTACTACGGCGACCCATACTTCCCGCCCGAGGAGCCCATCAAGGGGCTGCTCTCGAAGGAGTACGCGAAGCAGCGTGCCGCGCAGTTGAACCAGCAGCGCAACGACGCGAACGTCAAGCCCGGCGACCCTTATCCTTTTCAGGGCACGCAGGCGAATCCGTTTAAAGACTTGCTCGACAAGTGGAGCCCGAACCCGCAAGACCCGCGCGCGGCTCCGCGCCCCAATCAGGACACCATCCAGTCGTCGGCGCAGGTGCAGTCTTCCGACGAGGATTTCATACGCTCGTTCTACGCGGGCACGACTTCGGTCGAGGCGGCGGACGCCGAAGGCTGGGTCGTCTCCATCACGCCGAGCGGCGGCTGGGTGCCCGCCGTCATCGCCGGACGCACGGGCGTGGGGCTCAGTCAGCGCGCGCAGAGCTTCGTGACCGACCCCGCGGAAGGCCCCTTCAACGTCATCGAGCCGGGCAAGCTCCCGCGCGTCACGCTCACGCCGACGCTGGCGCTCAAAGACGGCAAGCCCTATCTCGCCTTCGCCGTGCAGGGCGGCGACAGTCAGGATCAGAACCTCTTGCAGTTCTTCCTCGACATCGTCGAGTTCGGCATGACGGTGCAGGAGGCGACCGAGGCGCCGAACATCAACAGCTTCCAGATGCGCAGCTCCTTCGGCGTGCACGAGACGCGACCCGGTCGCATCCTTCTGCAAGAGGCGACGCCGCCGTGGGTGCGCACGGAGCTGCGCCGCATGGGCTACGAGGAGACGTTTGAGGAGCGCACCTCCGGCCCCATCAACGCCATCCTCCTCGACCGCGCGCACGGCACGATGTGGGGCGGGTCGAGTAACCACGGCGAAGACTACGGCATCGCCTGGTGAGAGGACGAGCGGAGTCGTTGTAAAGGAGCATCTTAAAGGAGCGCGGGCAGGATACTCGCGCTCCTTTAAGATGACTCTAGTCCCTCGTTGTTGACATCCCACACGTCCGGGCTTACCGTACACAGCCGTCTCTTCAACTCCCGAAGGAGGTTCAGGCAGATGGGATTTTTTAAGAAGCTCGGTAAGGTCTTGAAGAATGTAGACCAGTTCGCGCCGGTCGCGGCGGGCGTGCTTCCGGGCAAGGCCGGGCAGGTCGCGGGCGACGTGGCGCAGGGCGCGGGCGTCGTCACGTCCATCGTCCAGCAGATTCAATCGAAGTCCGGCTCCGACCTCTCGCCCGAAGAGGCGCAGCAGCAGGCGACGCTCGCCACGGCCGTCGCCGTGGACGACCACGAGGAGCGCATGAAGGCCCTCGAAGCCGAACTCGCGGCGCTCCGCGCAGCGCAGGGCGGGCAGGCTGGACAGACGGGAACAGCAGGCTCAGGACAGACGGGCACGCCGGGGCAGACGGGGCAGACGGGCACGCCCGGGCAGTCTTAATTCTTCATCCTAACTGGAGGGGCAAGTGCCTGTCTTCGGCTCGCCCGGTAACGTTAAAGGCGGGCTGAGAACAAGCTCTGTCCCTACAGTTTTTTCAACGACAGTCATCCCCTAAGTTGTTGAAAAGTAAACGAAAAACTCTTCCCCCGTCGGGCGAGCCGGCAGGCACCCCCGTGCATCTAAAGCGGGGCCGGGTTTGCATCCTTTGGCTA
>JBJMGQ010000282.1:0-14685 GCA_045807845.1 Pyrinomonadaceae bacterium
CAAATCAATCGGGTGCACAATCAAAAACTTGACGCCCTCCAGGTCGGGCGTCTTCTTCGTTGACCACACCGTGCCGACTACTTTTCCGAGAAACATAAGTTTTCAGTTTTCAGTTTTCGGTTTTCAGTTAACAAGCTCTGCCCGATGGCCGACGCTGAAAACTGAAAACCGAAAACTGAAAACTAATCAGGCTTTCGCGAAGACCTCCGCGGCCTCGCCCATGTCGCGTGCGGCGGGCGTGATGATGGTGCGCGCGTTGGTGTAAATCTTCTCGCCCTTCTGGATGGCGCGGCGCACGTCGTCTTCGCAGACGAAGTCCACGGCGCGCTTGCCGTTGCCCGCGGCGGGCGAAGGCGTCTGCCGCGGGGGCGCGGGCGCCGGTGCGCTCGGGACGGACTGAGCCGAGCCGTTGCCGCCGCCGTTCGGCGCCTGCGCGGTCGGTGCGGCCTCTGGGTGCGGAGCGGCGCCGCCGGAGTGCGCGGCGCGTTGCGGCTCAACGTCCAAGTCCTGCTGCACGTATGCGTGCGGCTGCGCGACGGGGAGCGGCTGCGAAGGGGCTTGCGACGGCTGACGTTGAGAGAGGAAGCGGTCAACAATCTTCGCGATGTCGTCGCGGCTGACGGCGCCGCCCGCCGCTACGGCGGCGACTCCGGCGGTCGCGGGCAACGGTTGAAGCGGCGAAGCCGAGGGCCGTTGCTGCGCGGTGCGCGCGGGGCGCTTACTCGGGACGGCGCGCGTCTCGAAGGCCACGCGCTTGATGTCCATCAAGTGCCACGGCGAGACGTTGTCCGAGGTGACGTTGCCGCCCCAAGAGCCGCAGCCCAGCGTCATCGAAGGCGGCAGCGCGGTCGAGAAGCCGATGGCGCCGTGCGTGGTCGGCGAGTTGACGACGATGCGCGAGGCGGGCATCTCAATGCCGAACGCCTTCGCGGCCTCGCGCGAGCGCGTGTGGATGCCCGCGGTGTGACCCATGCCGCCGTAGCTCAAGATTTCAAAGCAGCGCGCGGCACCTCTCTCTAAACCGTCTTCGACGTAGAAGGCGAGGATGGGCGAGAGCTTCTCCATCGAGAGCGGGAACTCGCGCCCGACGCCGCCGACCTCCGCCAACAGGCAGCGCGTGCCCGTTGGGACTGTGAGTCCCGCCATCTTCGCAATCACTTCAACCGAGCGGCCGACGATGGCCGGGTTGAGCGCGCGCTTCTCGGTCGTGACGATCTTCGCGAGCTGGTCTGCTTCCGCCGCGGAGAGGAAGTGACCGCCCTGCGCGATGAACTCTTCGCGCACCTGTTTTGCGACGGGCGCGTCGGCGACGACGGCCTGCTCCGAGGCGCAGATCGTCCCGTTATCAAAAGTCTTCCCCGTCAGGATGTTCTGCACGGCGATGGGCACGTCGGCGCTTCGCTCGACGAAGACGGGGACGTTACCCGGCCCGACGCCGAAGGCCGGCTTGCCCGAAGAGTAGGCCGCGCGCACGAGCCCGATGCCGCCGGTGGCGAGGATGACGGCCGTCTGCCGGTGCTTCATCAAAGCCTCTGTGCCTTCGAGCGACGTGCTCGACATGCAGCCGACGGCCTCGGCGGGCAGTCCTTCTTTGACGCCCGCCTCGCGCATGATGCGCGCCGTCTCGTTGATGCACTTCGCGGCCGAAGGGTGCGGCGAGAGCACGATGGCGTTGCGGGACTTGACGGCGATAAGGATTTTGAAGATGGCCGTGGAGGTCGGGTTGGTCGAAGGAATGATGCCCGCGACGACGCCGCGCGGGCTGGCTATCTCAAGCACGTCCTTCGACTCGTTGATGACGCCGACCGTGCGCAGACTACGGAAGTAGTTCCACACGTCCTCGGAGGCGAAGCGGTTCTTCTCGCGCTTGTCGTCGGGGATGCCGTAGCCTGTCTCCTCGGTCGCCAACGCGCCCAGACGCGCCGCCTCGCGCAGAGCGGCGCGCGCCATCGCCTCGCAGATGCGGTCGATCTTCGACTGGTCGAAGCGCGCGAGCACTCCTTGCGCCCGGTGCGCGGCCTCGACGAGGTCGCGCGCCTGCTGCACGGATACTAAATCTTTATCCGCCATGGCCCCCTCCGAAAAAGTGATAAGTGATAAGTGATGAGTGATGAGAAGAAGGCAACGCCCGTTCTTCCCTCTTATCACTTATCACTCATCACTTATCACTTGCTCCGCTCTTTGCTGTTGTCGCGCTGGCCGGCGGGGAGCGAGCGGCCCTGATCGCCTTCGCTAAGGGCGCCGGCCGAGCCGCCGCCGCCGATGGCGCGCTCGTCGGGGCTGTAGCCGGTGCGGCCGTTGCGCGGGAGCACGCGCTCGACCTCGCCGTGCGGGCGCGGGATGACGTGCACACTGATGAGTTCGCCGACGCGACGTGCGGCGGCGGCGCCCGCGTCCGTGGCCGCCTTCACCGCGCCCACGTCGCCGCGCACGAAGATCGTGACGTAGCCGGCGCCGATGTACTCCTTGCCGATGAGCTGTACGTTGGCCGCCTTGACCATCGCGTCCGCGGCCTCGACCGCGCCCACGAAGCCCTTGGTCTCGATCATTCCGAGTGCTTCCAGAGGCATTCTCTTCTGTCCTCGCTTCTCTGTTTTTATACGCTGAACTGAACTTTTCGCCCGGGTGTAACGCCACCGTAGCACCGCGCGCCGCAAAGTTCAAGACGCGCGCTAACTTCGTCTGCCCGAGAAGTTTGACACCACTCTGAGACGCACATTATATTGTGCTCGTAGGCTCGGCGGGCACAGGGTACTGCGGCGCACACGGGCGCCGCCGCCCTTGAAAGGGCACCGGCCGGGACGACCGCGACGGGCACACTCTAGCAGTGACAACCAAGTCCTCCGAACAGGCACCCGAAGGCGACCGAGCCGGAGGGGGCGCCGAAGGCTCCCTCGGCGAGCAGTTGCGCCGCGCGCGGCTGGAGCGCGGCGTCAACCTGCGCGAAGTCTCCGAGCAGACGCGCATCACCATGCGCCACCTCGAAGCCATCGAGGCCGACGACTACAAGTCACTCCCCGGCGGCATCTTCAACAAGTCCTTCATCAAGTCCTACGCCAAGTACGTCCGCTTCCCAGAGGCGCGAGCACTCGAACTCTATGAGCACACCTCGCGCGAGCGCGGCTTTCAGGAGGAGGAGCCCGCCACCACGCCGCAACGCTCGCGCATCTACATGGGCGAGTCGGCGCGCTCGCCGCTGATGACCTACGGGCTGAGCGCGCTCATCGTCGGCATCCTCATCCTGATTGTCTACGCGGGTCTGCACTACTACCGCCGCACAGAGAATGAAGGGGCCGCGACGACGGCCGCGACGCCGACGCCCGCCGCCGCCGCGGCTCAACAGGCGCCCGCCGCCACGCCGACGCCGCCCACGGCTGCCGCGGGCTTCAAGGTGCAACTCAAAGCCACGCGCGCCTTCTGGCTCACCTCCTGGCAGGAGGGCGAGAAGAAGAGGCGCGGACGTTTCCTGAAACCGGATGCGCCGGAGGAGTTCGAGCCCACGGCGGCGCTCAACCTCCACTACGACCAAGTCTCGGCCGACGCGCTTCAGGTCACGGTCAACGGCCGGGCCTTAAAGACGCCGACCGATACGACGACTTGGACAATCACGAAAGATAACTACACGCAGTTCGCGCAGTGATGTCTCTTGAATCGAAAGGCTCGCACCCCGAAGCCCCCCTCGCGGGAGAGTTTCGGAGTGCGAGCCTCGAACTTTTTAGACGCGACCCGGAGTTTTAAAGATGATAACGAACGACCTGCAAGAGGGCTTGACCTTTGACGACGTGCTGCTCGTGCCCGCGCGCTCCGAAGTTCTGCCCGCCGAGACCGACACGACGACGCAGTTCACGCGCGGCATCTCCTTGCGCATCCCGCTCTGCTCGGCCGCGATGGACACAGTGACCGAGAGCCGCCTCGCCATCGCCATCGCGCAGCAGGGTGGCATCGGCGTCATCCACAAGAACTTCCCCGTCGAGCGGCAGGCCGAAGAGGTTGACCGCGTCAAGCGCAGCGAGTCGGGCATGATCGTTGACCCCGTCACCATCCGTCCCGACCGCCCCGTGCGCGAAGCGCTCGCCGTGATGGAGCGTTACAAAATCTCGGGTGTGCCCGTCGTTGACGAGGGCGGCCACCTCGTCGGCATCATCACCAACCGCGACCTGCGCTTCGAGACGCGCTTCGACATCCCCGTCTCCGAAGTAATGACGCCGCAGCCGCTCGTCACCGTCCCCGTCGGCACCACGCTCGACGAGGCGAAGGGCGTCTTGCAAAAACATCGCATCGAAAAGCTCCTCGTCGTTGACACTGATAAGCACCTCAAGGGTCTCATCACCGTCAAGGACATCCAGAAGGCCATCCGCTACCCTTCGGCCGCCAAGGACGACCTCGGGCGGCTGCGCGTCGCCGCCGCCATCGGCGCCACCGGCGACTTCCGCGAGCGCGCCGACGAGCTGGTCAAGGCGCGCGTGGACTGTCTCGTCATCGACACCGCGCACGGCCACTCGACGCGCGTCGTCGAGGCCGTGCGCGAGATCAAGCGCCGCCACCCCGACACGCAGGTCATCGCCGGCAACGTCGCTACGGCCGAAGGCACGCGCGAGCTGATTGACGCCGGGGCCGACGCCGTCAAGTGCGGCATCGGGCCCGGCTCCATCTGCACCACGCGCGTCGTGACGGGCGCGGGCGTGCCGCAGATTACGGCCATCAACAACTGCGTCGAGGCGGCGCGCGGCACGGGCGTCCCCGTCATCGCCGACGGCGGCGTCAAGTTCTCGGGCGACGTGGCGAAGGCGATGGCGGCGGGTGCCGACGTGGTGATGATCGGCTCGCTCTTCGCGGGCACGGAGGAGTCGCCGGGTGAGTTGATACTTTTTCAGGGTCGCTCGTTCAAGGCGTACCGCGGCATGGGCTCAATCGGCGCGATGCGCGAGGGCTCGCGCGACCGCTACGCGCAGGAGACGACGGAGGTCGAGTCGAAGCTCGTCCCCGAAGGCATCGAGGGGCGCGTCCCCTACAAGGGCACGCTCGCCGACATGGTGACGCAGTTGGTCGGCGGCCTGCGCGCCGGCATGGGCTACACCGGCTGCCGCACCATTCAGGAGTTTCAAGAGAACACGCGCTTCATCCGCATCAGCCCCGCCGGTCTCAAAGAGTCGCACGTCCACGATGTCATCATCACGAAGGAGGCTCCGAACTACCGTTTGGAGTAGCCGTCGGCCGTGTCGATGAACGAGCGTAAGGCAGTCCTGATTTATAACCCGAACGCGGGGCGCGGCGTTGATGCGTCGCGCCCGGTCGAGATGTTCCGCGCCGCGGCGCGCGCGCGCGGCGTTGACGTTGAGGTCAAGGCGACGAAGGGGCCGAACGACGCGGCGCGCATCGCCGAAGAGGCCGCACGCGCGGGCGCGACGGACGTGATCGCGCGGGGCGGCGACGGCACGGTTCACGAGGCGATTCAGGGGCTCGTCGGTGCGGGCGCGCGCCTGTTGGTGTGGCCGGCGGGGACGGCGAACGTGCTGGCGCGGCAGTTGAATCTGCCGCGTGATGCGGAAGCGGCGGCGCGAGTTTTTGTCGAAGGAAATTCACGCCGCATCACGCTCGGTGTGGCGACGAGCGAGCAGACGGGCGAGCGTCGTTACTTCTTCATGCTGGCGGGCGTGGGGCTCGACGCGTCGGTCGTGCGCAGCGTCCGCCCGCGCCTGAAGCGGCGCTTGGGCGAGGCGGCGTTCTGGTACGCGGGGCTCGCGCATCTCGCGCATTGGGTGCCGCGCGAGTTCACGGTCGAGGTCGGCGACGAGCGTCTGGCGGCGACCTACGCGGCGGTCGGCAAGGCGCCGTGGTACGGCGGCGGGCTGGCGCTCACGCCGCGCGCGCGGCTCGACGACGAAGAGTTCGAGGTCTGCATCATCGACACGCACAGCCGCCTGCGCTACCTGCGTCTGCTCGGCCACGCGATGCGCGGGGGCGCGCGTGAAGGCACACCGGGCGTCACCTTCCGCCGCGCCGCGCGCCTGCGCTGCGTGGGCGACGTGGGCGTGCAGGCCGACGGCGAGCTGATAGGCGATTTGCCGATGACCTTCGAGGTCGTCAAGGAAGGGCTGGAGGTCATCATCCCGTGAACAGTAGGCAGTAGGCAGATGGCAGTAGGCAGTTAGAAACCCCGTCGTCGGAGCCTCTGACTTAACCTTTCAACTATCGTCACACGGGGTATTCTGCCTACTGCCATCTGCCTACTGCCTACTTCTTTCAGCCGTGTCGCTCGCGCGTCCAGAGCATGAGCCCCGCGGAGGCGAAGGCTATCGCGACGAGCATGAGGAAGCCGCCCGCGAGCATCCAACCGTCGCCCGGGTCGCCCCCGAACTGCGCGGCGAGCGGATTGGCGGCCTGCGACGGCGCCACCGCCGGGGCGACGCGCGAGCCGACATAAAGACTCGTAATTGAGCAGAGCGTCAGGAAGGCCGAAGCCGCGAAGAGACGTTTGATAGTTCTGAACATTTTACCGGAGACCTCTTTCATTCTCCCGGTGCCGCGAGGTTAGACGCGGCGCTTGAGAAAAGGTTCCCCGGAACGATGAAGGATGAACGCGGAACGATGAACTGAAGATAACAAGTCTTCAGTTCATCGTTCCGCGTTCATCCTTCATCGTTTCTTACTTCCCTTTCATCCACGCCTCTCGCAGAGCGCGGGCTTCGGGCGTGGCCTTGTCGTCTTTGTCGATGCGGTAGGTGATGCGCGCGGCTTCGGGGGTGCGCGTGAGACGGAGGCCGACGTAGGCGAGCGCCTCTTCGTAGGGAAGCGTCTCGGTGCCGTGGACGTAACGGCTGAAGAAGTCCGAGAGGTCGAGGCCGGTCGTCTCGGAGGCGAGGCGCTCGAACTCTTCGACGGTGTAGGCGTGACCCTTGAGGTAGTAGCTGTCGGCTTTACTCTCCACATAGAACTTTGTGTAGGCGCGGCGCATCACGTCGTCGAGCGAGGCGCGACCCTTCGTGCGGCCACGGATGAAAAGGTCGAGCGCGATGGCGATTGTCTCGCCCTTCGGGTAGTAGCTGACGATGGTGTTCGAGAGATTCGTCTTCTGGTCGCTCGACGCGCGGTCGATGAAGGGCGCGAGGATGCTCGCCTCGACCGCGCTCGTCAGGTGGACGCCCGGCTGATTCTCGATGCCGCCGATGGCGCGGGCATAGGCGCTTAAGAGTTGCTCGTCGTCCCACACACCCGCGCGCCGCTGCGCGAGCTTGCCGTAGTAGTTCGTGAAGCCTTCGGCAATCCAGAGCCCGCGCGTGACGACGGGGCGCGTGAAGTCCCACGGGCCGAGTCCGGCGGGTCTCATCCTCTTCACATTCCAGACATGGAAGAACTCGTGCGCGGCCGTGCCGACCGCGTCGTCCAGTGCGCGCGCGTCGCCGAGCGCGGCCGTCTCGACGATCTGCGTCGAGTTGAGATGCTCCATCCCGTCGCCGCGCCGCGCCGTCGGGTCGAAGTGGAAGAGGAAGGTGTACTGCTCATAGTCGGGCGCGGGCATCATGGAGGTCTCGGCGCGCACGACGCGCTCGACCTGCTTGGCAAGCTCGCCGCGCTTCCCGCCGTCGTCGCCGAAGGTGTGGATGACGACGCGATAGGTCTTGCCCGCGACCTCGAAGGTCTGGACGGTGAAGTCGGGCGCGACCTCGGTCGGCGTGTCGATGAGCAGGTCGTAGTTGGCGAAGCGATACTCGTACTGCTCCGTCCCCTTCGACTGGCCGTTGATGACCTTCCAGCCGCCCGGTGGGTTGACCTTCAGGGTCACGGGGTCTTGCTTGTGGCCGACGACGTAGACGAAGACCGAGCCGCCGTTGAAGTTCGCGTGGCGCGCGTCGAACTGCGAGAAGGTGCCCGAGAGGTCGTCGGCGAAGACCTGGTAGCTGAATTGAATCTCGTTCCCCGGTACGCCCCCCACGCGCCACGTCTGCGTGTCGAGCCGCTCGACGGAATAACCCTTCGTCCCGCAACGCTCGCCGGGGGCGCACCGCCCCAGCGCGCGCGCCTCCTGCACGTTCTTCGCGAAGTCGAAGACGGCGTAGCGCCCCGGCGACCAGCGCGGCATCTGGAAGTCCACGTAGGCGGCATTCGCGATGCCCGCCACGTCCACCCTCACGTAGAAGAGGTGCGTGGCCGGGTCGGTCATCGAGATGGTGTAGGTGATCTTGTAGGCGGGCGCGGACGTGTCCTGTGCATGCGCGTGCGCGGTGGCGAGCGCCACGAGCATGATGAGACAGAGTGCGCGCACAGCGTCGGCGCGGGCGGAGCGTGTCATCGTTCTTGACCCCGTCGTTTGAAGTTGAGAGCGTTGTGTTACGAGAGACCGCGCCTCGGATTATCGGCGCGCGCCGCCGCGGCTGTCAAAAGAGTCGCTTGACGCGACCGCGCGGCGTCGGCTATCAACTCTCACCGGGAGGAATCATGTCTAGCACGGAACGCCTCTACTACGCGGACTCGCACTTGATCGAGTTTGAAGCGCGCGTCGTCTCAATCTCAAAAACCGTTGAAGGGCGCGCAGCCGTCTCGCTCGACCGGACGGCCTTCTACCCGACGGGCGGCGGGCAGCCGACCGACACGGGCACGCTCGGCGCGGCGCGCGTCGTCGAGTGTGTGGACGAGGAAGAGGGCGGCGTCCTGCACTTCTGCGAGGGCGACGTGCCCGCCGAAGGGCAACTGGTGAAGGGGCGCGTGGACTGGCCGCGCCGGCTCGACCACATACAGCAGCACACGGGACAGCACATCCTCTCGCAATCGTTCGTCGAACTCTACGGCGCGCAGACGCGCAGCTTCCGCATGTTGGAGGACGCGTGCGAGATAGACTTGGAGCTGCCAGACCCTTCGGACGAGCGTGTCGAGCGCGCCGTCCGTCGCGCGAACGAGATCATCTGGAACGACCGCCCCGTGCGCGTGCACCTCGTCACGCCCGACGAGGCGGCGCGGATGCCTCTGCGAAAGGACTCGGCGCGCGAGGGCGAGTTGAGGGTGATCGAGATAGAGGGCTTCGACTTCAGCCCGTGCGGCGGGACGCACGCGGCTTCGACCGGCGAGGTCGGCCTCCTCGTCGCGCGGCAGTGGGAGCGCGCGAAGGGGCTCGTGCGTGTGACCTTCGCCGCGGGCGTGCGCGCGCTCGAAGACTACGCGCGGGCGAATCGGACGGCGCGCGCGACGGCCGCGCTCTTCAGCGTCGGGCGCGACGAAGCGTTCGAGGCCGCGGCTCGTCTTCAAGAAGAGAACAAGCAGTTGCAGCGCCGCCTGCGCGCCGCCGAAGAGATGGCCGCGCGGGCCGAGGCGCGCGAGCTTTATGAGGAGGCAGCCGCTTCCGAAGCAGTTGACGACGCAGCCACGTTCGTTGTCGTCGCGCGCGCCTTCGAGGGGCGCGACGCGGAGAGTCTGCGGCGTCTGGCGTCGGCGCTCGCCGCGCACGCGCGAGCGGTGGCGCTGCTCGGCTCGGTTGAAGGTGGTGCGGCGCGGCTCGTCTTCGCGCGCGGGACGGAAGCGACGGGCGATATGAACGCGTTGATGCGCGAGGCTTGCCAAACCCTCGGTGGCCGCGGCGGCGGGCGCGCGGACATGGCGCAGGGCGGCGGTCAGCACATAGAGCGTCTGGCAGAAGTCCTCGACGCGGCGGCCGCACAGGCGCGCGGCGAAGGTCGTTGACCGTGCTAAGTGACTCGTGTTAGCTTTCCGAACGAAGAATCTCTCACCGCAGTTTAAGCTCCACCTTATTTCACACCTCGCGCGCGCCCCGAACGCCCCGGGTATGGCCGGGATACGTCCGTGGCGCGTTTGAAATTTCATCGCAATCACTCCGCACAGGGCGTCGCGCCGGCTTCAGTACGACGCGACCTTTAGACGGCGGTCTGGCCGAAAACTTTGACAGCCCTATACAGACAAGGACAGGAGAGCTCTAGAACATGCGCAACTCCCTACGACGACCTTCCCTTCTCTTTTACGCCGCGGTGTTTGCGGCCTTCGTCTTCGTCAGCGCGACGGAGACCTCGGCGCAGCTCATCATCAGTGAGTTCCGCGTGCGCGGGCCCAATGGGGCCAACGACGAGTTCATCGAGCTGTACAATAACTCGGGCGCCGACCACACGGTCGCGGGCGGCGGCACGGGTTACGCGGTCGCGGCCTCGAACGGCGTGGCGCGCTGCATCGTCCCGAACGGGACGGTGATTCCGAACCGCGGCCATTATCTCTGCGTCAACTCGGTCGGCTACAGCTTAGCTTCGTACCCGGCCGGCAACGGCACAACCGCCACCGGCGACTCGACCTACACGACCGACATCCCCGACAACGCCGGCATCGCCATCTTCAACACTTCGGTGGCCGCCAATTTCACGCTTGCCAACCGGCTCGACGCCGTCGGCTCCACGTCCGAAGCGAACACGCTCTACAAGGAGGGGACGGGCTACCCCGCGCTGACCCCTTTCTCGATTGACTACTCCTTATACCGCGACACCTGCGGCAAGTCGGGCTCGATCACGACGCTCGGCAACTGCTCCATCTCGACGCCGAAGGACACCAACAACAACGCCGCGGACTTCATCTTCGTCGACACCAATGGCACGAGCGCGGGCGCCGGCCAGCGCCTCGGCGCCCCCGGCCCCGAGAACCTTTCGAGCCCCATTCAACGCAACGCCTCGTTTGCCGTAGACCCGCTCGACGTGTGCGCGAACGTCGCCTCGCCGCCGAACCGCGTGCGCGACTTCACGAGTGACCCGGCGAACAACTCGACCTTCGGCACGCTCGACATCCGCCGCACGGTGACGAACAGCACGGGCGCGAACGTCACGCGCGTGCGCTGGCGCATCATCGACCTCACGACCTTCCCGGCGCCGTCGGGCATCGCCGATCTACGGCCGCGCACTTCGACCGCGGTGGTCGTGACGGTTGACCGCGCGCCGTGCGGCTCGGGCACTTCCAACGTCACCGTGCAGGGGACGACGCTTGAGCAGCCGCCGAACCAGCCCAACGGCGGCGGCTTCAACTCAAGCCTTTCGTCAGGCACGGTCACGCTCGCCACGCCGCTCGCCAACGGCGCCGCCCTCGACGTGCGCTTCCTGCTCGGCATCCAGCAGACCGGCACGTTCAAGTTCTTCATCAACGTCGAGGCGCTGCCGTAAGGGGGAGAGTAAGCAGTAGGCAGTAGACAGTAGGCAGTAGATGGAAAGGCGGCGCGTCTTAGCCTGAAGGCCGGACGCGCCGCTTTGTCTTTCTACTGCCTACAGCCTACTGCCTTCTGCCTACTGTCTATCGCCTACTTCCCCTCAACGCGTGAAGCAGTCCTTCGCTTCCGCGAAGCGTGCGTCATCGACCGCGGCGTTGTGTTTGACCTCGCTGTAGGTGATGACGGCGAAGTCGTCGCGGACTCTGAACGGCAGTTTCATGCCGTCCACCTCGCGGAAGTCTTCGAAGTAGGTCTTGTCGCGCCGCACGAGCAGCCCCGTGCGCGTGTCGAAGTAGAGCATGGTGCGCGCGCCCGAACGTGTGGACGCCTCGACGACGTGGGCCTCCGAGCCGGCGACCTCCTCCGTTCCCTTCAGCTTCATCGACGTGTAGAGCCGCCGCAGGTCGTCCGCCCAAGCCCAGCGCGCTTCAAGTTGCATCTCGGACAGCTCCGCGCCCTCGACCTTGCGAAAGCCGAAGAGCGGAATCTGGATGTAGCCGTACTCGCCCGTGAAGCCGCGGCGGATGACGCCGAGGCCGTCCACGTTGACGAGCGCGACGAACTTGTCCGGCGCCTTCTCCAAGACCTCGACCGTGCCGCTCACCCGCATCCCCGCGAACGCGCCCTCGATGCGCCCCTTCGACACGCGCGTCGAGAGCGGCGCTGCGCCCGCGCGCTGCCGCAGTCCCGTCGCCTCCGCGTAACGCTCAAGTATCGACTCGACCTCCGGCGCAACGCCCGCAGTCTCCGAAGTCCCGCCCGCCTCCTTCTCTTCGGCCGTTTGAGTCTTGTCACTTTCGACGACCGTGATCGACGGCGGCGCGGGCGGGCTGACGACGAGGGGCGCGGCGCTTTTCGTCTCGATGGCATTGAGCGCGGCTTCAAGCTGCGGGTCGCGACCGGCGAGGAGCTGGCGGCGTGTGAGCTTGACCGGCAGGTTCGGCTCGACGCCGGAGCCCTCGATGAGCCGGCCGTCGGCCGCGACGAAGTCTGCGAAGGCATACTGGAGGATGGCGCCCGTCGGCAGCTCCTTCGCCGCCGAGGGCAGCGTCGCCCCGGCGCTGCGCTGGCCGATGACGACGGCGCGACCGGAAGCCTGCACGCCGCCCGCGAATATCTCTGCCGCCGACTGCGTCTCTGCGTCGATGAGCACGACGAGCGGCCCGCGGTAGCCGTTCTTCTGCGGCACGATGCCGAGGTCGTGCCACCCCGCGCGCGTGCGCATCACGCCGAACGAGACGGGGCGCGGCTCAAACAGTCCGCCCAGCCCGTAGACGAGCCCGAGCAGTCCGCCTCGATTGCCGCGCAGGTCGAGGACGATACCGGGCGCGTCCTTCATCGAGCGCAGCGCCGCGCAGAACTTCTCAAGCACCGGCGCGGCGAACAGGTTGAAGCGCACGTAGCCGACGCCACCGCGCAGCCGCGCCGACTCGAACTCGACGAACTGCGCCGGGAGCGCTTGAAAGAGCGGCACCAGCTCGCCCTTCAGATGCTCGCGCGTGACGACGACGCGGTGCACTCGGTTGCGACCGTCGAGGAAGGTGAGCGTGACGCTCGTACCGGGCGGGCCGTTGACGTAGCCGACGATGATCTCGGCCGGAATCTGGTTGCGCGCCGAAGGCTCGTAGACGGCCACGAGCCGGAGCCTGCGCAGGATTTCAGGGAGAGGCTGGCCGTTGATGCTGCGCAGGACGTGGCCCGTGCGCAGCCCCGCGCGCGCGGCCGAAGAACCGGGCTCGACGCGCGTGACGAGCGCCAAGCCGCCGACGACGCGCAGGTCGATGCCGATGCCGTAGGTCAACTGCTCGGCCGCGCGCAGGCTCCCCTTGCGGCGCGGCTCCTCTGCGCCGGGAGTCTCGTCTTCATCTTCGCCTTCTTTAAGATTCTCTTCCTCGCCAAGCGAGGGGATGGCTTCGGGCGGGATGATGTTGAAGTGCGAGCGGCCGAGGCGGTTGAGCATCTGCTGCAAGAGCCCGTGCAGCTCGCGGTCGGTGCGCGCGCCCGCGACGCGCGGAGCGAACTCCGCGCGCACGGCGTCCCAGTCCACACCGCCGAACTTCGGGTCGAAGTGATTCTCCTTGACCGTCCGCCAGACGATGTCGAAAGACTCTCTGCGGCGCTCGGCCTCTGCGCCCGCGGCGGCGGCCGGCGGTGCGACAGCCGTCGTCTCTCCGCGCGGCGCCTGCCGTGCGTGTGTGACGGATTGCAGAACGAAGAGTATGAGGAAGAGTGCTCTGAGCGGGGTAACCCTTGACATTCGACTCCTCGCGCGCAAAGCGTCGGTGCCCGCGCGTCTCGAACGCGAAGCGCGAGCCCCCGGGGAAGACTCTTTGGAGTGCCGCGCGCCTTTATTAAAGCATCCGTCGGGCGGTGCCTGTCAAACAAAAGTCCGCGCACCTTCCATCTGAATTATTTGATGTGATTCGCTGCGCGGCTCTGCTCAACGTCCACTCACCGCAATCAATCTGCAAGAACAGACCGTCCCCTTTCAGGCCGGTCTGTAACTGAAAGAGAGACGTGTTTTGATTCGCTTCCCTCCGCCCCGTCTCTTCGACGCTAGAGCCCTTGATGCGTGGAAACGCTGAGATAGTACGACTTACGCGTCCGCGCGTGTGTGCCCGCACGCTCTGGCACAAGCGTTGTTAATAACCTCGGCAGGTGCTTGGGAGTTCAAAAATTTTGCGGGTGAATAACTGAGGAGGATAGCGAACATGCTTTGGACAATTCTTGTGATTCTACTGGTTCTCTGGCTGTTGGGTCTCATCGGCGGCGTCGGCGGCGGTCTTATCCACCTGCTGCTCGTCGTGGCGCTGGTCATCTTTGTCATCAACCTTCTGACCGGACGCCGCCCCGTCGTCTAATGGCGGCCTGACACGAGTTAGAACGCCGGCCCGGACTTAAACCACACCGGAGCCGGCTTCTTAAGACGCCCTGGCGCCGCTTGCGTCAGAGCATCGTCCACAGCAGCAGCGCCCTTCTTCCAACACGGGAGAGGGCGCTGCTGCTGTCACTTGACAGCCCCCCCACCGCCCCCTAATATCTACCCTCGCGTGGGGCAGTAGCTCAGTTTGGCAGAGCGCCGCGTTCGCAATGCGGAGGTCAGGGGTTCGATCCCCCTCTGCTCCACCAAAAGATTCGACGACTTACGGCGGGAGCAGTCCCGCCGTTTTCGTTTTCCTTGCCTAGCCGCACCTGAAGCTAGTTTAGGCCGGGATACTTCAAAGCACCCGCGCCTGCCTCAATGTTAAGTTCATCAGGAGTTCTAAGCGATGTTCACACGCGCCTTCTGTCTCGCTGTTGTCCTTGCCGTCTCGGTGTTGGGGGCAGCGCCCGCATGGGGCCAGACTACGGCCGCAGACGCCCTTACGATGGAGTGGGCGTTGGGCGACGAAGGCCGCAGCGTCGCGAGTTTGCCGACGCATGTGTGGCTGTCGGACGGCAGGCTGATGCTGTTTGACGTGAGGCGGCCGGCGGGGGAGCGCACCTTCGAGGTCTTGGAG
>JBJMGQ010000283.1:0-5111 GCA_045807845.1 Pyrinomonadaceae bacterium
ATGAGTAGATTGCATTCCAGTTGCATAGGGACGCACGAAAGCTTTACATCTAACTGCTTGAACTGTATGCCTTTAAGGCAACCAGCCTTAAGTGACTGAAGCCTTGTGAGTTGTGCCTGCCCTCTTACGACCTGAAGGCCACATTGGTACCATGAGACCGATTTTTACGTACCGAAGGCAGACAAACCTTTTCGATTTTTCGACGATAATTTTTAGCGTCAGATTGGTGTAGTAGACGCGAACGCAACAATGCGCATCGAAGGTTGCAAGACGTTTGCAAGCGAAACGTTTCGCTCCGTATAATTTACTTTCGGACGTTAAAGTCGGCTTCTATATAAAGGTCAGGAGAACAGGGATGCCCATTTACGAATACTCTTGTAAGAAATGCGGCGCGCACATGGAGGTGATGCAGAAGGTTTCGGACAAGCCTCTGGCGCGCCACGTGAAGTGCGGCGGGAAGCTTGAGAAGGAGTGGTCGCGCACAGGCTTTCAGTTCAAGGGCTCGGGCTGGTACGTGACCGACTACGCGGGCAAGAAGTCCGAGGGTAAAGATTCGAAGGACTCGAAAGAATCTAAGGAGTCGAAAGAGTCGAAAGAGTCGAAGGAGACAAAGGCCGAGTCTACGTCTTCCGAGTCGAAGTCGGACTCGACGACGAAGGCCGCGACCGAGACTAAGGGCGAGAAGAAGACGGCTGGCGCGACGCCCGCCGGCGACTAAAGAAGGTCTAGGGGATGCGCGCACACCTCAAGTCGTACACTGCGGTTCTCATCATCAGCCTCCTGCTCGCGGCGCTCGCGGCGGGTCAGGTTGGGCGGCGCTCGGGCGGCGGCGAGACGGACATCGGCAAAGAGCGCGGCATGTTTCTCAACGTCACGGCCGCGCGCGAGGACGGCTCGGACGAGCGCGTCACGGCCAAAGAGGTTTCGCTCTACGACGGTGGGCAGGAGCAGACCATTCAAGCCTTCACGCCCGACCCCAGTCCTGCGCGCATCGTCATCCTCGTGGACAACTCTCTGGGCCTGCGCGCCGACGTGGAGAAGTTGCAGAAGGCGACGCGCGAGTTCGCATACGAGATTTACGAAGGCGACAAGGTGATGGTCGTCGGCTTCGACCAGCAGCCGGAGATCATCGCCGACTGGACGGACGACGCGAAGAAGATCGAGGCGGCGCTGCCCCTCTTTCGTAAGCAGGGCGAGCCGCATCTCTTCGACGCGCTCTCGGCCGTCATCTCGGACGCCTTCGGCCCGCTCGTCGGCCGCACACGCAAGCGCATCATCGTGCTCGTCGCCGACGGGCTCGACCGCGGCAGCCGCACGCACTTCGAGAAGGTCTACGGCGATCTGCTGCGGCAGGACATCACGGTCTACGCGCTCCAGATTCCAGACCGCACGGGCGGGGCGCTGCGCCGCGACCAGCTGAAGCCCGCGCAGGCCATCCAGAAATTGACCGATGGGACGGGCGGCCGCGTCCTCTCCGTCAACGACTCGCGCGACGCGGCCAAGTCCATCTGCGACGAGCTGCGCAAGAACCGCTACGTGCTCGCCTACACGCCGACGAGCCTCCCGCTCTACGACGCGCGCCGCCTCCTCGTCCTCGCCAACGACGGCATCAACGTCCGCCACAAGCTGCAACAGCCGGGGAATTGAAAACAGTGGGCAGTAGGCAGATGGCAGTAGGCAGTTAAGACAAGAAAGCAGTAACAAGAATCGGAGGCGACGAGTAATGTATCTCGCCGCCTCCGATTCTTTAGGAGCAGACGCATCTCCTAAAGGACGGATGCGTCAAGGAAACTTCTTCTCTTCAACTGCCTACTGCCATCTGCCTACTGCCTACTTCTTTCGACCATAGATGTAGAACATGACGCAGATGACGAGGACGAGGAGGGCTTCGAGTTGGAGGAAGTATTGCCAGTCGGTGCGCCCCGCGTCGTCGCGTGCGAGCGGGTAGAGCGAGAAGGTGCCGAAGAGCAGGCCGACCCCGAGCCAGATGAGTTGTCGTTTCCTGTCCCACATCCGGCGTCAGAACCTTTGCAGTTTGTGCAGGCGGTCGGCCGCCGCCTCCAACGTTTCGTCCTTCTTGCAGAAGCAGAAGCGCACCTGCCGCGCGCCGAGTTCGGGACGGCTGTAGAAGCTTGAGCCGGGGACGCAGGCGACGCCGATCTGTTGGATGAGGTGGCGCGTGAACTCCACGTCGTCATTGAAGCCGAAGGCCGAGATGTCGGTCATGACGTAGTAGGCGCCGTCGGGTTGGAAGATACGGAAGCCCACCTCTTCGAGGACGGGCAGCAGCAGGTCTCGGCGGCGCCGGTACTCGCGGCCGAGTTCAACGTAGTACTCGGGCGGCATGCGCAGGGCGTAGGCGCCCGCGCGTTGCAGAGGCGCGGCGGCGCCGACGGTCAGGAAGTCGTGCACCTTGCGCACGGCGCTTGTGATGTCGGGCGGCGCGAGCACGTAGCCGACGCGCCAGCCCGTGACCGAGTAGGTCTTCGACATCGAGTTGACGACGAGCGTCCTCTCCTTCATCCCTTCCAACTGCGCCATCGAGATATGCTCGACCTCTCGGTCTGCGCGCGGGTAGAGGATGTGCTCGTAAATCTCGTCGGTGAAGCAGAGCGCGTCGAACTCGCGGCAGAGCGAGGCGATGAACTCCATCTCTTCGCGCGTGAAGACTTTTCCGGTCGGGTTGTTAGGGTTGCAGAGGATGACGGCCTTCGTGCGCGGGTTGAAGGCCGCACGCAGCTCGTCGGGGTCGAACGTCCAGTCGGGCGCGCGAAGTGGGACGTAGCGCGGCGTGGCGCCCGAGAGGATGGCGTCGGGAGCGTAGTTCTCGTAGAAGGGCTCGAAGACGACGACCTCTTCGCCCGGGTCAACGGTCGCCATCATCGCGGCGATCATGCCTTCGGTCGAGCCGCAGGTGACGGTGATCTCACGCTCCGGATCGTATTCGAGCCCGAGGAACCAGCGCGTCTTATCACTGATGGCCTCTCGAAAATCCTTCGCGCCCCAGGTGACGGCATACTGGTTCACGTCGTCGGCTATGGCGGCGGCGGCGGCGCGCTTCAGGTCTTCGGGCGCGGGGAAGTCCGGGAAGCCCTGCGAGAGATTGACGGCGCCGTGCTTCATCGCCTCGCGCGTCATCTCGCGAATGACCGACTCGGTAAAGCGGCTCGCCTTCTGCGAGACGCGTCCGCGCTTTCCTGCTTCGGGTGTTGCCATGCGCTCGGTCTTCCTTTGCTTGGAGTCGCGGCGATGCTCTCACAGAGTCGTGACGACGGGCAAACGCGCCGAGGCGTTGACGCGCGCCGTCGAACCGGTGTAGAACCTTCCCCACCCTGCTCACCGAACATTGCTGGCCCTTGAAAGCCTCGCGGACGAAACATCAACAGGAGGAGTCGGACAGATATGAGTTCTAATGGCGAAGCTTTAACAATCAATCAGGAGAAGCTGGAAGCATTCTTAGGCAAGGTGGTCACGGACTTCGGGGCGGCGCTCAGCTCGCAGCTCGTCTACATCGGGCAGAAGCTCGGGCTCTACAAGGCTCTGGCCGAGGCCGGGCCTTCGACGCCCGCGGAGCTGGCCGGCCGCACGGGCACGCAGGAGCGCTACGTGCGCGAGTGGCTCGTCAATCAAGCGTCGGGCGGCTACGTCGAGTACGACCCGGGAGCTTCCCGCTTTCACCTCTCGCCGGAGCAGGCCGCGGCGCTCGCCGACGAGGAGAGCCCGGCCTTCGTCGGCGGCGCCTTCTATCTCATCAAGGCGATGGGGAGCGCGGCGCCGCGCATCGCCGAACACTTCCGCGGGGGCGGCGGCATGCTCTGGGGCGAGCACGACCCAGATCTCTTCGTCGGCACCGAACGCTTCTTCCGACCCGGCTATCGCGCGCATCTGACGGGCGACTGGATACCGGCGCTGACCGGCGTCGAAGAGAAGCTGAAGGCGGGCGGGAAGGTGGCCGACGTGGGCTGCGGTCACGGCGCTTCGACCATCATCATGGCGCAGGCATATCCGAACTCGCGCTTCTACGGCTTCGACAACCACGAGTCTTCCATCGAGCACGCGCGCCGCGCGGCCGAAGAGGCGGGCGTTGCCGAACGCACGACGTTCGAGGCCGTCTCGGCGAGCGAGATACCCGAAGGCCCTTACGACCTCGTCTGCTTCTTCGACTGCCTGCACGACATGGGCGACCCTGCGGGTGCGGCGCGGCGCGCGGCCGAGGTGCTGGCCGAGAATGGGAGCGCGCTCATCGTCGAGCCGATGGCGGGCGACACTGTCGAGGAGAACATCAATATCATCGGCCGGACGTTCTCGGCGGCCTCGACGCTCTGCTGCACGTCGAACTCGCTCGCGCTCGGCGGCCCCGCGCTCGGCGCCGTCGCCACCGAGGACGCGCTCCGCGAAGTGGTCATCGGCGCCGGCTTCAAAGAGTTCCGCCGCGCCACACAGACCCCCTTCAACCGCGTCTTCGAGGCACGGCGTTAGCGGAAGAAATTAACCACCGCAGAGACACAGAGACACGGCTTTGCAGACAATAAGTCAACAGGCCGTGTCTCTGTGTCTGCGGCGGTTAAAACTTCCCGACTTCAGAGGCTACGTCCGGACGGAGACGCGCATCGAACCGGAGTTATGAGCGAACACGGCAAGTGCCCGATGGGCAAATATCCATGGCCGGCGACCTTCTTCGCGCTCGCCTTCATCCTCATCTTCCTCGCGCACAAGCTCGGTCTGCTGTAGCGCCGCGCGCTTGTGTCGATGCGTTTAGTGTCACAGGCCGCGCCCTCCCTCTTCCATCCCGCACGTATCCTCCTACTGTCGCCGACGCTGTGCGGCGCGATTCCATTTTTTGAGGTGAGCGGTAATGTTCAGGAAGCATTTGACGACAGCGCTGGCGGCGCTTCTCGCCGTCGCGGCGTGTGCGCCTTGCGCGCGTGCGCAGTCGGGGAGGCGTTTCCCGCGGGCGGGCGGGGACAAAGGGTTCGTGGTCTTGACGAGCGAGAAGCCTGAGGCGGCGAAGGAGATTGAAGTGCCCGAGCGGCGCGGCAGGGAGTTCGACTTGAGGGGACTGAACGCGGGCAGGCAGGCGCCCGTCGTGTTCGCGGATGACGGGGATAAGC
>JBJMGQ010000284.1:0-3084 GCA_045807845.1 Pyrinomonadaceae bacterium
CGCCGCGCGCGCACGTCTCGACAATCGCGGAACTCACGGGCGCCGTCGAAGAGCTGCTCAAGCGCGTCGCCGTCGAACCTTTCAGCCGCGAAGATGCAGGGAAGAAGGAGGGCACGCGGCTCACGGATGAAGAGGCGGCGGCGCTGCACGACGCGGCGCTGCTCGCGCTGGCCGGGCTCGTGCGCCTCGACCCGACGCTACGCGAGGATGAGGCTTGGGCGCGCGCGCTCCGTCTGTGGCGGCGCCTGTTCGCGTGCGAGGAGTTCTGGTCGCTGCTCGTGGCTCTGGATTTGAAAGGCGACTATGAGCAGCCGGTCAACTTCGGCGAGGTGGCGGAGCTGAGACAAGCCGCGCCGCGCTTCGTCTACGCGCACGTCGCCGGTCGCGCGCGCGACGCGGTGACACGCGGCGACCTGCGCGCGTCCGCCCACGCCCTTGAGCTTCTGCGCGGAGCCGAGCTGCCCGCGACTCTCCTGCGCGAGTATGAGGAGGAGACCATCGGCCCCGCCGAAGATAAGCTCACGGAAGAGCTGGACACGGCGTTCACGTGGGTCGGCATGTCGAGCTTCGGCTTCAAGTCGGCCCCCGAGCGGCGTAACTACTGCAACGACGCGTGGCGCAGGTTCACTCTCGTGCGACCGCGACTGGCCGAGTTCGCGCGACTGGCCGGCGGCGATTCTTATCACGCGCGCCGCGTCTTCGAGCACGCGGCGTCGAAGCTCTTCAAGCTGGCCGTCTCGTTCGAGGAGGCGCTGCGACCGCAGGAGGCGCTCTTCGTCTGCCTCAAGGCGCGCGCGCTCGCGCCGCCCGAGTCGGAGGAGCTCCGCGACATCGACGCGAAACTCGTCGCGCTCGGCGCGGCCGGCGAGCTGTGCGAGAGGAGTCAGGGCGAGTACACGCCGGCGCTTGCGCGCGAGCTTGAGGACGCGCGCGTGCCGCCGAAGCTTTTTAAGAATGACCCGAAGGGCGGGAAGACGCTCGACAGCTTCACGCGCCAGAGCGATGCGCCGGGGTGCCTGACGAGCGTCGGCTTCTGGCTCTTGATGGTCATGGTCGGCGTCGGGCTGAGAGCCTGCGCCGGCGGCCCGGCGCGCACGCCCATCTACTATCCGCCGACGTTGAACGTCAGGCCGAATCTGAATTTCAACGTGAACATAAACTACAACATCCCGCCGCCGCTCAATCTGAGCCCCTACATCGACCCGCCGCCGCGCCACAGGAGACGCCGGCCGCCGCGCAACGACAACGCGCCGCCCGTCGTACCCTCAAGGGAATGAAGCCTCTTCACGGAGGGCTTCGATTCTTGTATGGTGAGTTGACTTGAGGAGTCGCTGATGACAGATGAACTTCCGCAGGCATTGAACGTGGCGCTCTCGTCTTTGGCAGAGCTGGCCGTCGAGTGGTGGCGGCTCGAACGCTGGGCGGGCGCGGCGCAGGAGTCTTCGCCGCAGGTGCGCCACGCTGCGCGCCGCCTCGGCCGCTTCCTCGCAGAGCACGGCCTCGAAGTCCTCGACGTGACCGGGCATCCTTACGAGCCCGGCCTCGCCGTCGAAGTCCTCGACGCCTTCGAAGACAAACGCCTCGCCCCCGGCGCACAGGTCGTTGACGAAACGGTTGCGCCCGTCATCCTCTTCCGCGGCGCCGTCGTCCGCCACGGTCAAGTGATAGTCAGAAGAAATTCATGAGCAACTACATCGACTTCGGAATCGACCTCGGCACCACCAACTCGTGCATCGCGCGGGCGACGGGCGGCGAGGTGTTGGTGATACAGAACAACGACCAGATGAACGTAACGCCGTCGGTCGTGCGCGTGCTGAAGTCTGGGAGCCTGCTGGTCGGGCGACGCGCTTACAACGCTCTGGCCGAAGACCCGGACAACGTGGCGCAGGAGGTCAAGCGTTTGATGGGGCAGCGCTACGCGAAGAGCTTCCCCGCGGCGGGTCGCGTGATGTCGCCGGAGGAGATTTCGGCCGAGGTCTTGAAGTCGCTGCTTGCCGACGCGCGAAGGCGCACGAATGAAGAGGTGCGCGCGGCCGTAGTCACCGTGCCCGCGGCCTTCACGGCTTTGCAGTGCGAGGCGACGGCGCGCGCGGCGCAGCTCGCGGGGCTCGAAGAGTATCCGTTGTTGCAGGAGCCCATCGCGGCGGCCGTCGCCTACGGCGCCGCACCCGGCGTGCGCGACCAGCGCTGGCTCGTCTTCGACCTCGGCGGCGGCACGCTCGACGTGGCCGTCGTCTCGACGCGCGACGGTCGTCTCAACGTCCTCGAACACCGCGGCGACAATCACCTCGGCGGCAAGGACATCGACCGCGCGCTCGTCGAGAACGTGCTCGTGCCCTTCCTCGCGCAGCAGTTCGCGCTGCCGCGCGCCGAACGAGAGGCCGCGGAGCTGTCGCGTTTGCTTCGCAAGCTGACGCTGCTTGCCGAGTACGCGAAGATAGAGTTGACGACCGCGGACGAGACCGTCGTCAGCCTCCTCGACCTCGGCGAAGACCGCGAGGGGCGACTCATCGAAGCGGAGCTGCCTCTGACGCGTGCGCGGCTTGAAAGCGAGATCGAGCCGCTCGTCGCGCGCTGCCTGCGTCTGGCGGACGAGGCGCTGGCGGGCGCGCGCGTGCGCGGTCTGGAGTTAGACCGTGTGCTGCTCGTCGGCGGCCCCACCCAGATGCCGCGCGTGCGCGAGGCGCTCGCGGCGCATCTCGGCGCGCACGTCGATTCAACGCTCGACCCGATGACGGTCGTCGCGCGCGGCGCGGCCGTCTACGCCTCGACCGTCGAGCGCAGCGCGGCGTCCGTCCTCGTCAAAGAAGAGACGAAGACCGGCGCGTTGACGGTTCGACTCGCCTACGACCCCTTGAGCGCGGAGCCGCGTGCGCGCGTCGCGGGCAAGCTCGCAGGGAAGGGCACGGACGCGGCGCTCGAAGTGAAGATAGACGCGGAGGGCGGGCTCTGGACGAGCGGCTGGACGCCCGCGCGCGAGGGCTTCTTCGAGATGGCTCTGGTGTTGCAGGAGGGGCGTCTCAACCGTTTCATCTTGAGCGTGCGCGACGCAAAGGGGCGCGCGCTCGAAGTCTCGCCCGATGA
>JBJMGQ010000285.1:0-15622 GCA_045807845.1 Pyrinomonadaceae bacterium
CGATCCTTGCCAGGCGTATTTTCTCAACTCCTGCCAACCCCACCTGCCCCGCGTCGGCGCTCAACTGGCAAACCTGCGCGCTCCGGTTTATCATCGAAGACAACCTGCATTCATCGCAGTAGACGTAATCGTTTGGAGGGGACATGCGTAGATTGACTACGGTCGGCCTCGTGCTGGCCTTTTTGTTCGTGCCGCTGCCCGCAATGCGCGCGCAGCAGGCGCAGGGCGCGCGCGTCGCGGCCGGCGCGGGGGCGCCTTCCCCCTACTTCGCGGCCGAGCGCGCGGCGGCCGAGCGCATCACGGCCGAGGGGATGAAGGAGATGCTGTACGTCATCGCCTCGGACGAGTTCGCGGGGCGCGACACGCCCTCGCCGGGGCAGGACAAGGCCGCGCAGTTCATCGCCGACCGGCTCAAGCAGCTCAAGGTCAAGCCGGCCGGCGACAAGGGCTCTTACTTCCAGCACATCGCGCTCACCAAGACCGAAGTTGACCGCGAGCACTCGACGGCGCAGCTCGGCGAACACGCCTTCCGCATCGGCGTCGACTTCCTGCCCGCCGGCCGCGCGAGCGGCGAGGCCGAAGCGCCCATCGTCTACGCGGGCTACGGCTGGGTCATCAAGTCCAAGAACATCAACCCGTATGAGGGCATCGACGTGCGCGACCGCATCGTCGTCGTCTCGGGCGACGGGGTCGCGCCGCCCCCCGGCGTCACGTCTCTGCGCGCAGGCGACTGGGAGAGCCCCGTCAGCTACGCGCAGAAGAACGGCGCGCGCGCACTCATCATCGTCCCGCGCAACTTCGACCGGCGCTGGCGCTACGGCGCGTTCACAATCGCGCGCGCCGCTTACGCCGTGCCGCGGCTCGAAACTGTTGCTTCGGATGATGAAGACGAAGAGCAGCCAACGACGCCCCCGGCGAGCCTGATCTCAATCATCCCTTCGCGCGCGATGCTCGACACGCTCTTTGCGGGCGAGCAGTTGGACGGCGCGGGCGTGCTCAACGCCGCGCAGGCCGTCGCGGCGGGCGCGGAGCAGCCCAAGGCGTTCGCGCTCAAGGCTGACAAGCGTCTGCGCTTGAGCGTCAAGCTTGCGGTGACCGAGGCGAGCACGCAGAACGTCGTCGGCGTCATCGAAGGGAAGGACTCGAAGCTCAAGCGTGAGTACGTCGCGCTCGGCGCGCACTATGACCACGTGGGCGCGAACGGCGCTTCGGGCTGCCGTCCCGTCGGCGAAGACTCTATCTGCAACGGCGCGGACGACGACGGCTCCGGCACGACGGGGCTGCTCGCGATGGCCGAGGCTTTCGTGAAGGGGCCGCGCCTGAAGCGTTCCATCCTCTTCGTGTGGCACACGGGCGAGGAGAAGGGCTTGTGGGGCTCGGAGTACTTCACGCGCTACCCGACGGTGCCGCTCAAGCAGGTCGTCGCGCAGCTCAACATCGACATGATCGGGCGGAGCAAGAAAGCGGGCGACACGAACCCTGCCAACAAGTTGCTCACGGGCCCGGACGAGATTTACGTCATCGGCTCGCGCATGATGAGCACGCAGCTCGGCGAGCTGAACGAGACCGTCAACCGCGCCTATCTCAATCTGAAGTACAACTTCCATTACGACGAGCCGAACGACCCCGAGCGCCTCTACTCGCGCAGCGACCACTACAACTACGCCAAGCACGGCGTGCCGATCATCTTCTACTTCGACGGCGTCCACGAAGACTACCACCGCCCCGGGGACAGCCCCGACAAGATCGACTACCAGAAGATGCAATCAATCGCGCGCACCGTCTTCATCCTCGCCTCCGAGCTGGCCAACGCGCCCGAGCGACCCGTCGTGGACAAGCAACTCCCCGCGGCGCGCCTCGAACGTTGACCGCGACGGGCGGCCGTTTGACATCGCCTCCGCGCGTTGTGTAATTTGTTTCGGCACGCGGGCCGGTAGCTCAGTTGGTAGAGCAGCTGACTCTTAATCAGCGGGTCACTGGTTCGAGCCCAGTCCGGCTCATTAGTGCAATGGAGTTAAGGGCGGCCATATGGTCGCCCTTAACTTTTTTGATGCTTGGCGGACTGTCACCGCCACAGGCACCTCTTCCAAGCGCTTACCAAAAGCCTTACGCGCTGTTATCATCAGAGCATTCCAAGGTATCCCCCGCGAGTAGTAGTCAGGAATATTTTTGAGGAGCCTACTGTCATGAAATCTCTGTGGTCTCGGTGTGTCGGTGTGTTGTGTGTGGTGGCAACGGCGGTTTTGCTTGCCGGGTCGTCGGGCGCGAGCGGCGCGGGCGCAGGTAAGGACAAGAAGGTGGAGGCGTTGCCGGGGTTCGACTTGGCGAGTATCGACCGGAATGCGTCGGCGTGCCAGGACTTTAATCAGTTCGCCAACGGGGGGTGGAAGGCGGCGAACCAGATACCGGCGGCCTATTCACGTTGGGGGCGGTTCGAGCAGTTGGCGGAGCAGAACAACGAGCAACTCCATGCCATCCTCGAAGGGCTCGCCAATCAGAAGAACCTGAAGCCGGGGAGCAACGAGCAGAAGCTGGCCGACTTCTACTCGTCCTGCATGGACGAGTCGGGGGTCGAGGCGCAGGGGGCCAAGCCTTTGGAGTCGGAGCTGGCGCGCATCGGCGCTATCAATAACATCGGCGGCGTCGAGGAGGAGGTCGCGCGCTTCCACGCGCACCACATCCCCGCGCTCTTCGGCTTCGGCGCGACGCAGGACTACAAGGACTCGCGCGCCATCATCGCGCAGGTCGGGCAGGGCGGCCTCGGGCTGCCCGACCGCGACTACTACACGAAGGATGACGAGCGCTCGCGGAAGATTCGCGAGGAGTATGCCGCGCACGTCTCGCGCACCTTCCAGCTCCTCGGCGACGACGCCGACCGCGCGGGCGCCGAAGCGCGCACCGTGATGAGCGTCGAGACGCGGCTCGCGGAGAACTCCGCCACGCGCGTGCAGTTGCGCAACCCGGAGGCGCGCTACAACCCGAAGACGAAGGCGCAGCTTATCGAGTTGACGCCGCACTTCGACTGGGGCGTCTACTTCCGCAACATCAACCTGCCGGAGGTCGCCAAGGTCAACGTCGGCCACCCGCCCTACTTCGAGGCCGTCGATAAGATGTTGACCGACGTGCCGGTCGAGGACTGGAAGACCTATCTGCGCTGGCATCTCGTCAACGCGGCGTCCAGCACGCTCTCGTCGAAGTTCGTCGAAGAGAGCTTCAACTTCAACGGTAAGTTTTTGAACGGCACGCAGGAGCAGTTGCCGCGATGGAAGCGCTGCGTGGCTTCGACCGACCGCGCGCTCGGCGAAGCGTTGGGGCAACTCTACATCGACAAGACGTTCACGCCGAAGGCGAAGGCGCGCGCGCAGGAGATGGTCAAGAACCTCGTCGCCGCTCTGCGTGAAGACCTACAGACGCTCTCTTGGATGAGCGACGCGACGCGGACGAAGGCCATCGCCAAGCTCGACGCCTTCGTCCGCAAGATTGGCTACCCGGACAAGTGGCGCAGCTACGAGCCGCTTCAGGTGAGCCGCGGCGCTTACTACAACAACTCGGTCTCGGCGGGCGAGTTCGACTTCCGGCGCAACCTCGGCAAGATCGGCAAGCCCATCGACCGCTCCGAGTGGGGCATGACGCCGCCGACGGTCAACGCCTACTACAACGCCTCGATGAACGAGATAGTCTTTCCGGCCGGTATCCTTCAATCGCCGTTCTTCAGCGAGCGTGCCGACGACGCCTTCAACTACGGCGGCATCGGCGCCGTCATCGGTCACGAGATGACGCACGGCTTCGACGACTCGGGCGCGAAGTTCGACGCCGACGGCAACCTCGTCATGTGGTGGACGGATGCGGACTTCAAGAAGTTCAACGCACGCACGGACTGCGTCGTCAAGCAGTTCGACGCCTTCGAGGTCGAGCCGGGGCTCACACAGAACGGCAAGCTCGTCGTCGGCGAATCGGTCGCGGACTTGGGCGGGCTGACGGTCGCGTACGCCGCTTACAAGAAGTCTCTCGAAGGCAAGCCGCAGCCGAAGACCATCGCCGGCTTCACGCCCGAGCAGCGCTTCTTCCTCGGCTGGGCGCAGGTCTGGGCGCAGAACATCCGCCCCGAGGCCGCGCGCCAGCGCGTCGCGACCGACCCGCACCCGTTGGGGCAATTCCGCATCAACGGCCCGCTCTCGAACATGCCCGCCTTCGCCGAGGCGTTCCAATGCAAGGTCGGCGACGCGATGGTGCGCCCGCCCGACAAGCGCTGCCAGATTTGGTAAGTAGACAGTAGGCAGTAGGGAAAACAACATCGGCGGGCGTCGCGATCTCAAACCGCGACGCCCGCCGATGTTTTCTACTGCCTACTGCCTACTGCCTACTGCCTACTGCCTCACAGCACCCCGCCCATGGCGTTGAAGCTCTCGCGGCTGAGCGCCTTCGCCTTCATGCCGCCGGTGAGCACACGGACTGTGACGCGGCTGTTCGGCTGAGCGTAGATGATGCCGTAGAAGGGCGTCATCTCGGCACAGTGGCCGACAACGATGTCCGGGTGTTGGGTGATGTAGGCGTTCGCCTTGTCGGGCGCAGGGAAAGTGCCGCCACCGGCCTTCACCAGCGAGTCGTAGTCTACGACCTCGGCCTCGGCGCGGTTGAAGATCGGCTTGTTGTAGAGGGTGGTCACGAGAAGGATGATCTCGCCCGAAGGGCCGGCCGTCGTCGGCACGGTCGAGAGCGTCGGGTACTGGTCACCCTGATGCGGCTGGTACGCCGCTTCGGCGTGCCGAGGCGGGTTGATTTTGTAAGCCTCCTCCATTATGGCTGGGTCGAGGCGTCTGGCGATGCAAGACATTGATAGTCTCCTTTCTTTGAGGCGGCTTTGCCTAACGGAACGATGTGACGGCCGTTCTGTTGGGCAGGAAATAGTTCTGTTGGGCAAAATCCTCTGCCACAACATCTGCTGCTTGATGCGCTATGTCCGAACTGAACCTTAAACCGAAGTTCCGGATTCGGGTGCGGGCCGTCTTTTTGGCCCTCACCCTTAAACGCGGGAACCCGCCGCGTAATCCGGCAGGGGCGGTGGATTTATTTGCTGGGCAAGATTCCGTTCCGTTAGGCAAAGCCGAACTGATGTGAAACTAAACACGGGGCGGCGCGTGTGGTGAGTAACAGTACACGTCGGCTCTACACGCGCCTGCGCCCGTGCCCGCGACTTAAACGCACGGGCCGCCTAAAAACTTAAGTTTTCAGACACTTCTCCGGCCGCGCGGGGCGCACCGCGGCGATTGGCATGGGCGTTGCCCTTGTAACGTGCGACCGCGGAGGGTCGGTGTGAGATTTGAAAACAACTGAACCATAGGGAGGATTCGTAAGATGCTCTGGACGATTCTGGTTATTCTGCTCGTGCTCTGGCTGCTCGGGCTGGTCGCGCACATCGGCGGTGGTCTGATTCACCTGCTGCTCGTCGTGGCGCTCGTCGTCTTTGTGATCAACCTCTTGACGGGCCGCCGGACGGTCTAGTCAGGACTGAACGAGTCAACAAGAGTTCCTTGCCCCAGACTTGGGCACGCTCACCAAAAGAATCGGCGCTCCTTCTCGTGAACGGAGCGCCGATTCTTTGTCTACTCAACTCTGCTTGCTTAACGATTGAGCGAGCCCATCGCCTGCGCCGGGTAACGTTCGCCCGCGACCTGTTCGACGTTCAGTGCTTCATCAATGCGCGCGAGGTCTTCCGCCGTCAACTCGACTCCGACCGCGCCCGTGTTCTCTTCGAGATACGTGCGTCGCTTCGTTCCCGGTATCGGCACGACATCGCGCCCCTGCGCCAGCACCCACGCGAGCGCGAGCTGTGAAGGCTTGCAACCCTTCTCGGCCGCGACCTCGCGGACGCGCTCGACGAGGCGCATGTTCTGTTGAAAGTTCTCCTCTTGGAAGCGCGGGAACTGCCGGCGCCGGTCGTCCGCAGGCAGGTCTTCCGGCTTCTCGAAACGCCCCGTCAGGAAGCCGCGCCCGAGCGGACTGTAGGCGACGAACCCGATGCCGAGTTCCCTGCACGCCGGAAGAATCTCCGCCTCCACGTCGCGCGTCCACAGCGAGTACTCGCTCTGAAGCGCCGCGATGGGATGAATGGCTGCCGCGCGCCTGATTGTCTCGGCCGACGCTTCGGAGAGCCCGAGGTGTCGCACCTTCCCCTCTTCGACCAGACGTGACATCGCGCCGACCGTCTCCTCGATGGGAGTGTTCGGGTCAACGCGGTGCTGGTAGTAGAGATCAATCACCTCGACGCCGAGCCGCTTGAGCGAAGCCTCGCACGCCGAGCGCACATACTCGGGCCGTCCCGAGACGCCGAGGAAACTCCCGTCCTCTCCGCGCACGTTGCCGAACTTCGTCGCCAGCACGACGCCCTCGCGCCGGTCGCGTATCGCGCGCCCGACCAGCTCCTCGTTGCGCCCCACGCCGTACATGTCGGCCGTGTCGAGGAAGTTGACGCCCAGCTCAAGCGCGCGATGAATCGTCGCCACGGACTCTTCGTCGTCGCGCCCCGAATAGAACTCCGACATGCCCATGCAGCCTAGCCCCAGCGCCGAGACCTTCAGGCCGCTCCTGCCCAACTCTCTCTGCTCCATCAAAGCCCCCTTTTGAATACTGACGCGAACTGTTTGTTTGCGCGATTATACGTCAACGAAGGCCGTTTGAGTTACTATCACGACGAAGAGGCTCCACGTAAAAATTATGGATAAGGTCAGCCGCAAAGATTTCGTCCGCGCGTCGGCGTTGGGCGAGTACGTCTTCTGCGCGCGCGCGTGGTGGTTGAGGCGCGAGGGCGTGCAGCCGACGCGCGGCGGCGAGGCACGCGCGGCCGGCACGCGCTGGCACGAGAGCCACGGCCGCTCGGTGGCGCGCGCGAAACGCCTGCGGCTCGTCGCCACCGTCTGCGTCTATCTCGCACTGGCGCTGGGGCTCGTGCTTCTCTACATAGAGTGGCGCAGATGATCTGGCTTAACCCGCTTCTCTTCCTGCTTCTCTTCCTGCTCGTCGCCGGGGCCGCTCTCGCCGCGCGCGCCGCCGCGCGTGAGTCGAAGCGCGCGGGGCTCCCCGCGGGCGTGCTTCTCTACAGCGACACGGGCCGCCCCGTCGGCCGCGTCGCGCCAACAGAGATTGGCAGGGATGGTCAGAAGCAGGAGAAGCCGCTCGTCTCCGAGACGCTCGAACTGATTGGAAGACCCGACTATCTCATCGAGGCCGACGGCGGCGTCGTCCCCGTCGAGGTCAAGTCCACGGCCTGCCCCGCGGGCGGTCGTCCCTACGACTCGCACCTCGCGCAGCTCGCCGCCTACTGTCTGCTCGTCGAAGACGTGCTCGGCGCGTCAGTCCCTTACGGCCTCGTCAAGTATCGCGACCGCGAGGTGAGGGTCGAGTACACAAACGAGCTGCGAGAGCAGGCGCTCGCCCTCATCGCAGAGATGAAGGAGGACATGAACGCCTCCGCCGACGGTGAAGAGGTTCACCGCAGCCACGACGACCCGCGCCGCTGTGGCGGCTGCTCGCTGCGCGACGTATGCACAGAATCTTTGGTGACAGGTGACAAGTGATGAGTGATAAGCATGAGCAGGACTTGGAGAGCATCGACGGCATCATCGCCGCCGTCTACGAAGTCATCTCCGGCCCGGCCGGGCAGAAGCGCGACTGGGAGCGCATGCGCACGCTCTTCGCACCCGGCGCGCGGCTGATGCCGACGGCGGCACTGCCTCCGCCTGAAGAGGGCCACGCCGTGCAGGTGCTCGACGTAGACGGCTACGTCGCGCGCGCCGGAAACTATCTTGAAGAGAACGGCTTCTTCGAGAGCGAGACGGCCCGCCGCGTCGAGACATACGGACACATCGCGCACGCTTGGAGCACCTACGAGAGCCGCCACAAACGGGAAGACCCCGAGCCCTTCGCGCGCGGCATCAACAGCATCCAGCTCATGCACGACGGCCGCCGCTGGTGGCTCCTGAGCATCTTCTGGGAGGCCGAGACGCCGCAGACGCTCATCCCCGAGCAGTACTTGAAGAATGAGCGCTGATGCCGAAATTAATGAGCCTATTTCAAATATTTATGCTGCTTTCAACTGTCTCGCCCGCGATTTGATAAAGACGCCCGCTCCGGTACAATCCCGCTTTTACTAAAAGCACCGAAGGGTAGTCTGCTCGGTATGTCTGACAAAAAGGTTCTGGCAATCATCGTGGGCGGTGGGCCCGCGCCCGGTATCAACGCGGTCATCTCGGCCGCCGCCATCGAGGCCATCAACACGGGCTTTGAAGTCCTCGGCGTGCAGGACGGCTTCAAGTACCTCATGCGCGAGGACGCCTCGCACGTCCGCCGCCTCCGCATCGAGGACGTGTCGCGCATACACCTGCGCGGCGGCTCCGTCCTCGGCACCGCGCGCGACAACCCGACCAAGTCCGAGAAGGCCACGCGCGCCGTCATCGAGACGCTGCGCTCACTCGGCGTCACGCACCTCGTCACCATCGGCGGCGACGACACCGCTCTCTCTTCGAGCTTCGTCGCCGAAAGAAGCGGCCACGAGATCAAGGTCGTCCACGTCCCCAAGACCATCGACAACGACCTGCCGCTTCCCAATCACATCCCGACCTTCGGCTACCAGACCGCGCGCCACGTCGGAGTGGAGCTGGTGCAGAACTTGATGGAGGACGCGCGCTCGACCAAGCGCTGGTTCGCCGTCGTCGCGATGGGGCGCAAGGCCGGCTTCCTCGCGCTCGGCATCGGCAAGGCCGCGGGCGCCACGCTCACCATCATCGGCGAGGAGTTCACAGACCGCGAGACGGTCGCCTTCTCCGACATCTGCGACATCGTCGAGGGCGCCATCATCAAGCGCCGCGCGATGGGTCGCCACTTCGGCGTCGCGGTGCTGGCCGAAGGGCTCATCGAGAAACTCGACCCGGCCGAGCTGGCCGAGCTTCAGGACGTGGAGCGCGACGAGCACGGCCACATACGCTTCGCCGAGATTGACCTCGCGCGCCGCGTCAAGGTCGAGGTGCAGGGGCGTCTGAACGCGCGCGGCCTGCGCGTCACCATCACCAACAAGAACATCGGCTATGAGCTGCGCTGCGCCGACCCGATTCCTTTCGACGCCGCCTACTGTCGCGACCTTGGCTACGCCGCCATCCGCTTCCTGCTCGCGGGCGGCTCCGACGCGATGGTCAGCGTGCAGGGCGGACGCATGGTGCCCATCGCCTTCACAGACATCCGCGAGCCCGGCACGGGTCGCACACGCGTCCGCATGGTCAACACCGAGAGCGAGGGCTATCGCGTCGCGCGCGAGTACATGATTCGGCTCGAACCCAAAGACTTCGAAGACGCCTACTGGCTCGACAAGCTCGCCAGCGCCGGCAACATGACCCCGGAGGAGTTCCACGACAAGTTCGGTTATTTGAGCGGACGCATAAAAACAGTAGACAGTAGTCAGTAGTCAGTAGTCAGTAGTCAGTAGTCAGTAGGCTACGCTTGACGTGCATTGACTCTGACTCGCTGACGATTCGACTGACGAATGCTTTCCTACTGTGTACTGACCACTAAAGATCATGGCGATTAAAAGATTAGGAATCCTTGTGGGCGGCGGGCCTGCCCCCGGCACGAACGGTGTTATCAGTGCCGTCGTCATCGAAGCGATTAAGATGGGCTGCACGCCCGTCGGTTTCCACGACGGCTTCGAGTGGCTCTCGCAGCGCTACACCGACGAGCAGCACGAGATGACCATCGACGAAGTCTCGCGCATACACCTCGACGGCGGCTCTGTGCTCGGCACGGCGCGCACAGACATCACGCGCGACCCGGAGAGTCTGGACAACACCGTTGCGGCGCTGCGCAAGCTCGGCATCGAGGCGCTCGTCACCGTCGGCGGCGACGACCTCGTCCGCAGCTCCGCGGCCGTCGAGCGCGCGACGGGCGGTGCCATCAAGGTCGTGCAGGTGCCGAAGTCAATCGACAACGACCTCTCACTCCCGCTCTCGGTCTCCACGCTCGGCTTCGAGACGGCGCGCCACGTCGGCGTGCAGCTCGTCCAGCGTTTGATGGAGGACGCGAAGACGACGGGTCGCTGGTATCTGGGTGTGACGATGGGTCGGCCGACCGGTCACCTCACGCTCGGCATCGGCAAGGCCGCGAGCGCCACCTGCACCATCATCCCCGAAGAGTTCCGCCGCGACCGCGTCTCGCTCGCAGATATCTGCGACGTGGTCGAAGGCTCCATCATCAAGCGGCGCGCGATGGGACGCGCGTACGGCGTCGTGCTGTTGGCGGAGGCTCTGGTCGAGCGCTTCGACCCCGAAGAGGTCGCCGAGCTACAGGACGTTGACCGCGACGCGCAGGGCAACATCCGCGTTGCCGAGATAGACCTCGGGCGCAAGGTCAAGAGCGAGGTACAGGCGCGACTCGAACGGCGCGGCATCAAAGTCACGCTCGTCGATAAGACCATCGGCTATGAGCTGCGTTGCGCGCCGCCGATTCCTTACGACGCCGAGTATGCGCGCGACCTCGGCTACGCGGCCTTCCGGCACTTGCACGGCGGCGGCACCGGCACGTTGATTATGATTCAGGGCGGCGAGTTCCGTCCCGTCCCCTTCTCCGAGCTGGTCGAGTCGGAGACCGGACGCGGTCGCGAGCGCCCCGTGGACGTGGATACAGAGAGCTATCAGGTTGCGCGCGACTACATGGTCAGGATAAATAAGAAAGACTTTGCCGACGACGCATGGGTCGCCAAGCTGGCCGAAGCCGGCGGCCTCACCACCGAAGAGTTCGTCGCGCGTTTCGGCTCACACGCCTGAGCGGCCGCACGGATGCGGCCGGAGAAGAATTATGAAAAGACTTCTGGCAGCGACTCTCATCTCGTTCCTCTTTCTGGCGGCGGCCTCGGCCGCCCCCGAAGACCAAGTGCCCGTCAGCCAGGGCCGGCCGCCGGCCGCTCCACAGAAACAGGTGCCGGTCAATCAGGGCCGGCTCGAAGGCGGCACGTACACCAACGACTTCTTCGGCATCTCCTTCTCGACACCGCCGGGCTGGGTTGCACAGGACGTGGCCGCAAAGCAGGCCATCATGGACAAGGGCAAGCAGATATTCGAGGGGGGCAACAACACTGCGAGGGAGAAGGCCGGGGTCGAAGCCTCCATGCAACGCACGGTCTTTCTGCTCAGCATCTCGAAGTACGAGTTGGGCGCCACCCGGGCGGACTTCAACGCTCAGATGTCCTTTCTGGCCGAGCGCGTGCCGACGGCTGTCGTCAAGACCGGTAGAGACTATCTGATGCAGATGATGCGCGTCGCCAAACTCAGCTCGGCGAACCTCGAACTGACCGGGCCCATTCGTGCGGAGAGAGTCGGCGGCGTCTCGTTCGCCGTCGCGGACGCGAGGCTCACCGTCGGGGCGGGGGTCGCGGCGCAGAAATACTACTCGACGATAAGCAAGGGACACGCCCTCCTCTTCGCCTTCACCTACGCGGACGAGGCCGACGCGCAAGCGTTTGAAGAACTCATCAAGTCAATCAGGTTTAAGTGAGAGATCAGGCGCTCGAAGGTTGAGATATACATTGTGAGGTTTAAGAAGTATTCATCGCAGAGGCGCGAAGTAGAGGAAGTCCACCCCCTTTAAGCGTCCTCCCGCCGCGCCCCGCGCCCCTGCGATGAAGCTTGCCCGCGCCGCGCCTGAACTCGAACCAGCGCACGCGCGAGTCGAAGTCTAATCAGTCGCCGCCCTCAAGCATTACTACAGAGCCGTAAACGGCGAAGTCCACTTCCGGCGTCTCTGCCACCGCGAGCACGCAGGCCGGCTCCGGCATTGGTGTAGTTGAAGGCTGTCACGTGCACTCCGGTTTACAACGCACGTGCCACGCGGCACGGCCATCGCAATGCACGGGGACGTGTGCGACCCGGAGGGAGATGCGCCCGGGTTTTTGACGCGTTTTCGGGCGCCGAAGTAGTGAGACTTGCTCCTTCGCCTGTCTCTGTCGTGGAAGACAATCTTGTCGCGCCCGCAAACGCGCCGGACAAAAATGTCGCACACGACACGATGCGTGAATTTGAAAGTGATATTGATAGGGCTCATCCGTTTGGGTTCGTCTTGAGGGTGTCGAACGACGAGCTTTAACGCTGAGAACCCTGAAGCGCAGAGGGCGCGGAGGCTAAAAAGGCGCGACAAATGTGTCGCGCTCAACGACAGGTGCGACAAATATGTTTGCGCGGAAATCAATTCGGCCGGGTCTTTGTAAGGGCTTGTGAGCCTTGACGGGTGGCCGAGGCGGCCTCTACGATGCCGTCTTTAAAGTCGGGTGCCGCAACGCCCGCGTGCTGTACGAAACGAACAGGGTTCTTCATGGAAAACGTCTTAAACCTTCCCCAAAACCTTCCGCAGCTTCTCAGACAGGGACAGACGGACGCGCGCGAGATGGCGACGCTGCTCGAAATCGGGCAGACGCTCGCCGACGCGCGGCAGCTCCGACCGGCGCTCGGGCGCACGCTCGAACTCCTCGGGCGCACGCAGGCCGTCACGCGCGCCTTCATCATGCTCATCGACGCGGAGGCCGACGAGCTGCACGTCGAAGCCAGCTTCGGCATTGACGACGAGACCGCGCGGCGCGGGGCTTACCGCGTCGGCGAGGGCGTGGTCGGGCGCGTCGCGGAGACTTGTAAGCCGGTGGTGGTGCCGCAGGTGAGCCGCGAGCCGCTCATGCTTCAGCGCATCGCGGGGCGCGAGCGCGCGGGCGCGCGGCAGGAGGTCTCGTTCGTCTGCGTGCCGCTCGCGGTGGGACGGGGCGCCGTCGGCGTGCTCGGCGTGGACGTGCCGTACGCGGAGGCGCGCGACTTCGAGCGGCTGACGAAGATCGTATCGGTCGTCGCCTCGATGGTCGCGCAGGCGGTGAAGGTCGAGCGTCTGGTCGAGTCGGAGCGTTCGCGCCTCGCCGACGAGAACGCGCACCTGAAGCAGGAGCTGCGCGAGCGGTTCGACTTCGGCCACATCGTCGGAAGCTCGAACCCGATGCGGCACGTCTACGAACAGGTCGAGCAGGTGGCGCGCACGAACACGACGGTGCTCTTGCGCGGCGAGTCGGGGACGGGCAAGGAGATGGTCGCGCACGCCATCCACTACAACTCCCTGCGCGCGGGCAAGCCCTTCGTGAAAGTGTCGTGCGCGGCGCTGCCCGAGACGCTCATCGAGGCCGAGTTGTTCGGCCACGAGCGCGGCGCCTTCACCGGCGCGATGGCGCGCAAGAAGGGTCGCTTCGAGCTGGCCGACGGCGGCACGCTCTTCCTCGACGAGATCGGCGACCTCAACGCCTCGACTCAAATCAAGCTGCTGCGCGCCATACAGGAGCGCGAGTTCGAGCGGCTCGGCGGCACAGAGACCATCAAGGTCAACGTGCGCCTCGTCGCCGCGACGAACAAGGAGCTTGAAGGCGCCATCGCCGCGGGCGAGTTCCGCGAAGACCTCTACTACCGCCTGAACGTCTTCACCATCTTCATGCCGCCGCTCAGGGAGCGGAAGCCCGACGTGCTGCTGCTCGCCGACCACTTCCTTGAGAAGTATGCGCGCGAGCACGGCAAGCACATCAAGCGCATCTCGACGCCCGCCATCGACATGCTGACCAGCTATCACTGGCCCGGCAACGTGCGCGAGCTTGAGAACGTCGTCGAGCGCGCCGTCGTCGTCTGCGACTCCTCGGTCATCCACGGCCACCATCTCCCGCCGTCGCTTCAGACGGCCGAAGGCTCGGGCACGGTGACGCGGCTGTCGCTCTCTTCGGCGGTCGAGTCGTACGAGCGCGACATCATTCAGGACGCTCTGAAGTCAGCGCGCGGGAGCCGCAAGAAGGCCGCGAAGCTCCTCGACACGACCGAGCGCATCATCGGCTATAAGGTGAAGAAGTACGGTATCGACTGCGAACGCTTCCGTTAAAGACTAACCAACGCAGAGACAGAGACATGGCCTTGAAGTTAATAAGACTTCAAGGCCGTGTCTCTGTCTCTGCGTTGGTTAATCCTCTTCCTGTCCGCTCTCTTGCTCGTCGCCGTCAGGCTCCTTCTCTTCCCCCTTCCTCGGCGGGGGGCCGATGAGTTCGAGGGCGCGGCAGGCGGCATCCATCTCGGCGGCCTTGATGGTGCGCCCCTGCCCGCGGACGCGCTCGCCGTCGAAGACGGCCTCGACGTGGAACATGCGCGCGTGCGGCGGCCCTTCGGTCTCGACCAGCTCGTAGATGGGCGAGAGGTGTCGCTCGGACTGTAGACGCTCCTGAAGCAGCGTCTTGAAGTCGGCCGCCGCCGCAGACTCAGGCGTCGCGTCTACCAGCTCACTTCCCAGAGCCTTGCGCACAAAGCCCTCGGCCCCGGCGTAGCCGCCGTCGAGGAAGACGGCCGCGAGCAGCGCCTCGAAGGCGTCGGCGAGCAGGGCGCGTTTGCGTCGGCCGCCGGTCTTCTCCTCGCCGCGGCCGATCCGCAGATGGTCGCCGAGTTGCAGGCGGCGCGCGATGCGCGCGAGCGTCGTCGTGCTGACGAGCCGGTGCTTCATGCGCGAGAGTTCGCCCTCGGTCACCTCCGGGTGCGAGCGGAAGAGTGCGTCGGCGACGACGAGGCCGAGCACAGAGTCGCCGACGAACTCCAGCGCCTCGTTGTGCAGCGCACGCGCCTCGCGCTCGCCGCCCGCGCCCACAGTCTCGTGCGCCCACGAGCGGTGCGTGAGCGCACGTTCGAGCAGGTGCCGGTCGCGGAAGCTGTAGCCGATGTTCTCTTCGAGTGAGCGCGGGTCTGGCGCGGGCGGGGTGTAACTCTCTTCAGTCGGCTCGGGACTCTCTTCCTGCGTGGCGGCGGCCTCTTCGATTGGGGCGGGGCTCTCCTCTTTCGTCATGCGCGGATTGTAACAAGAAAAACGTCGGGCGCACCGTCCGACTTTCGTCTTCGGGTGCGCCCGACGTTCGGAGTCTTCAAGCGACCGATGCCTGCTCCAACGTCCGTCGGCCTTCAGAGGCCGCGGGCGTTACACGCGGGAGCGGGGCGGCTTCTGCGCGGGCGTAGCAGCCGGCTTCGGGGTCGCCGTGGGCTTCGCAGGTGTCCCGGCGGGCTTCGCAGGCACCGTGCCGGCGGCGGGCGTGGTCGGCGTGGTCGCCGCGGCGCCGGTGGTGCCATCCGCGGTCGAGGTGGTCGGCGGAGGCGGCGGCGGCTCCTGCCCCGGCAGCATGATCGGCTTCGCTAAGATGCCTGCGACCAGTTCGTTCATGCCGTCCTCTTTGCCGTCGTGCAACTGCTTGTAGAACGTGGAGAGCTTCTTCCGGCGGTCGTCCTTCGCGGGGCCGGCCGGCGAGAGCGCCACGGCGCGCGCGTAGGCATCGACGATACGGTTGGTGACGGCGTTGATCTTGTTAAAGAGCGCCTCGCTCTCGGGCGTCGCCTCCTTACCCTCGTACTTCGCCTTGTACTCGGCGGCCAGCGGCGTGAACTCGTTGTTGTAATAGGCCGCCGCGAGGTATTCGTAGGTCGTCGGCTCCTTGGCGAATGAGCTGTTCGACTGCGCCGCCTTCACGAGGTAGGTGGCTGCCTCGGCGGGCGCGTTATCGAATGTGAAGACGCCGATGTAGTAGTTGAGCGCGGGCACGGCC
>JBJMGQ010000286.1:0-5116 GCA_045807845.1 Pyrinomonadaceae bacterium
TCGGCGGCCTCGCGGTGCATGGCGAGCTGCTCGGGGGTGAGCGTGGCTTCGAACTGCTGGACGAGGTCGGCGCTGGTGACGACCGAGACGCCGCTCATCGAGCGGACGAGCTCGACGGTGCCGGCGTCCACGCGCGCGACGTAGGGGATGTCGCCCATGGGCGAGTACTGCATCGCGATCTTCTTGAGCACCACACGCTTGTTCTTGAGGCCGCCGGAGGCGAGCGCATCGCGGACGGCGGCGTGCAGCTCTTCCCAGCTCCGGTAGATGATTTTGCGGCCGGGCAGCGTGTCGAGACGGTAGCGCTCGATGGAGTGGACGATGCGCGTGGGCTCGCCGACGACGGGCACGTAGTAGAACCAGCGGCGCGTGGTGACGCCGCCCGTCGGAAGTTTCAGGATGCGATAGGCGAGCGGGTCGCTGTGGCGGAAGTCGTAGAAGAGCCAGCCGTCGAGGTTCGCCTCGCGCAGCGCCGCCTGTATCTCGGCGACGCGTTTGACCTGCTCGCCGCCGGGTTGTGCGTCCTGCGCGCGCGCGGCCGTGGAGAGTAAGAGCGCGAGCGCGAGTGCCGCGAGCGTGTAGTTTGTTCGTCGCATAGTGTTCATCTTTAGTAGCGCGTGCCGGGTCGGCGCTCGCCGAGTATACGATAGTCGCGCGCGTCGATGGCCGTCTGCGCAGCGCGGCGGTCAACGTAGAGCGAGATGCGCGGGAGGTTGTGCAGGGCGAGCCCCGCGTGGAAGACGATGCCGCAGACGAGGACGGCGGCGGCGAGCTTGCGCCACCGCGGGCGCTTGAGCAGCCTGTCCCAACAGTAGAAAGCGTAGAGCACAGGGATGGGCAGCGTGACGTAGAGGTGGTTCGACTGCGGCGGCTTCAGAGAGAAGAGGAAGCAGAGATAGAGCAGCACGACGTTGAAGAGCGCAAGGTATTTGATTGCGCGCCAGTCCGTTTGCGCGTGCGTGCGCAGGAACCATGAGCCGAGCAGCGCCGCGACCTGCGCGACGCCGACCGCGAAGAGGAAGAGGGCGAAGGGCGCGAGCCACAGCTCTTCACGCAGAAACTCGATGCGCTCGCGCGTGTGACCGCCGGCGAAGCGCGCCACCTCGAAGCTTGCGAAGGAGAGCGTGCGGTTGACGATGCCCCAAACGGCCGTCGCGTTCTCCGCGTTGAACGTGACCGCGCGCGCCGTCCCGCCCGAGCCCGCCGACAGCCCGTACTTCAAATAAGTCGGAACCAGCAGCGCGGCCGGAGGCACCGCACCCGCCGCGAACCATGTGAGCGCGGAGAGGCCGCGCCTGAGTCCCTCCTTAAACTGAAACGCCAGCGCCGCGAGCGCGTAAGGGACGAGCACGACCCAGGACATATGCAACTGCATCACCCAGAGAAGCCCGAAGCCCATCAACGCGTTCGCACATCGCGCGCCGACGAGCCCGCGGCGCGTGGGCGTGTAGAGTTCGAGCGCGCCGACGAAGAAGAGGACGGCGCCCGCGAGCACGTACGAAGGGTTGTAGATGACGGTCGAGAGGTTGAGCGTCCACGGCGAGGTCAGCAGCCAGCCCCACACGAACCAGCGCGGGAGGTTGGGCAGGCGGCGCTGGCAGTACCAAGCGAAGAGGCAGAGGCTCGCGAACGAGATGAGGTTGAGCAGGAGGTAGGGCGCCTCGGCCAGTGGGAGCAGCCGGAAGGGCAGGCCGACGAGGAGCGCCTGCAACGCGCCGGGTATCTGTATCTCGCCCCACACCACGTCCGGCCCGAAGTAGGGCCACGCGCCCGTCGCATAGAACTTGAGCCCGAGCAGATAGACCTGCTTCGTGTCCGAATCCTGAAACTGCCCGCACAGCCCGAACCCCAAACGGAAGAGGAACGCCCCGACGAGCAGCGCGACGAACAGCCAACGCCGCGCCCTTCGTCTTCTCATCTCCTGTTCAGGTCTCAAGGGTTGATTGATTCAGACGGTCTCACCCGAAGTGCGCGCCTTCTCTTCGGCGAGCTTGCGCGCGAGGCCGGCGCGGGCGTCGTAGCGGATGAGCTGCGGGAGCAGGAGCGAGAGCAGCGCCGTCCCTGCGACGCAGAGCACGCCGCCCGAGATGATTGACGCGCGCAGGCCGAACAGGCGCGCGACCGCGCCCGACTCCGCGTTGCCGAGCAGCGGCCCCGTAGTGTAGCTAATCATCTCTATCCCCGCGAGGCGGCCGCGCAGGTGGTCGGGGATGGTCTGATTCCAGATGGTCATCCGGAAGATACCCGAGACCATGTCGGCCGCACCCGCCAACGCGAGGAAGAGAAGCGCCGCCCACAGCATCGGCGACAGCCCGAAGCCGACGATGGCTAAGCCCCACGCGGCGGCCGCCAGTGCTACGCACAGGCCGTGCCGGTTGATGCGCTTCGTCCACCCGGAAGTGAGCGTCACGCACAAGGCCCCGGCCGCGGGCGCCGCGTAGAGCAGCCCGACCGACTCGCCCCCAAACCTTTCGGCGACGGCAGGGAAGAGCGCTATCGGCATCCCGAAGAACATCGCGTTGATGTCGATGAGGTACGTCCCCAAAAGTTCGGGACGGCTCCGCGCGTAGCGCAAGCCTTCGGCTATCGAGCGCAGGCTGGGTCGCTCGGCGCCCGCGGGCGGCGGCACCGCGCGCATGAGGCAGAGCGCCGCAAGCGAGGCGGCGAAAGTCAGAAAGTCTATCGAGTAATTGACCGCCGGCCCCAACGCGACGACGAGCAGCCCGCCGACCGCGGGGCCGCCAATCATCGAGACGGTCGCGCCCAGACTCCTGAGCGCGAGCGCCGCCGGCAACTGCTCGGGCGCGACGAGGCGCGGCACGAGCGCGTCGAGCGACGGCCGCTGCAAGCCGTTCAAAGCCGCGAACAGCGCCGCGCAGAAGAAGAGCACCCAGACGCGCGGCTCCGCGAGCAGCGAGTTGAGAACCAGCACGAGCGTCCCCAAGGCGAGCAGCGCCTCTGTGAAGCGCACCATGCGCCTGCGGTCTACGGCGTCGGCCAGCGCGCCGCCGACGAACGACATCAGGACGATGGGCACGAACTCCGCGACGCCGAGCAGCCCCGATGCTAAGGTCGAGCCCGTCAGTCGATACACCTGCCACGGCAGCGCCACGAACGTCATCATCGAGCCGAAGAAAGAGATGGCCTGCCCCGCGAACAGCAGACGAAACTCGCGCGACTCGCGCAGCGGCGTCAGGTCGAGCGCCAGCGCGCGCAGCCCCCCGCGCGCGTCGCTCTGCTCATGGCGCGTCCCGGCCTCTGCGACCTCGTTGGGGTCGGGCGTCAGGTGCGTCGAAGCGTGTGGGGTCTTCTCTTCCACAGGGAATGAGGTTCAGGGGGCCGGCGCGTTCTTACCGGCCTTCTTCGTCGCCTTCTTCTCCGCCTCTGTGCGGTGGATGGCCTCCTCGGCGGCGCGCCCCGTGCGCGAGAGCCGGACGTAGAGCAGGTAGGCGACGATCCCGGAGTTGAAGAGGAGTAAGAGGCCGTGCAGATGCGTCGGGCGCTCAATCAACTCGTAAAGCTCGACAGGGATGTAGATGCAGCCCGAGAGGATCGCGAACCACTCCGCCCACGCGCGCATGTGCCAGAGGCCGTAAGCCTCGACGAAGCGCACGACCGAGTAGGCGAACGCGAGCGCCGCCAGCGTGCGCAGCCGCGCGTCGTTCGTGTGCGCGGCGGCCTCGATGAAGACGCGCGGGTAGTGGCTCGCCGGGTCGAGGTGAGAATGAAGCACGAGCCGCTCGGCCAAGTCCTCAAGGTCACGATGGACGAGCGCGAGCAGCCCGAAGCCCGCGACCAGCACCAGCGTCCCCTTCAAAGCCTCGAAGACCGCGACGACGCGCACGCCCGCGGCGATCTCCGTCACCGTCCGCGCCGCTGGCACATACGTCTCAGCTTCAGCCATCTTCACACGCCGTCACTCCGCTTCGCCGAGCAGAGGAATCTTCAAGCCCTTCTCGCGCGCGGTCGCCTCTGCCTCCTCGTAGCCGGCATCGACGTGGCGGGCGACGCCGAGGCCGGGGTCGTTGGTGAGCACGCGGTTGAGGCGCTTCGACGCTTCGGGGCTGCCGTCGGCGACCGAGACCTGACCGGCGTGGAGCGAGTAGCCGATGCCGACCCCGCCGCCGTGATGGAACGAGACCCAAGAGGCGCCGCTCGCGGTGTTCAAGAGCGCGTTGAGAATGGGCCAGTCGGCGACGGCGTCCGTGCCGTCGCGCATGCCTTCGGTCTCGCGGAAGGGCGAGGCGACCGAGCCCGTGTCGAGATGGTCGCGGCCGATGGCGACGGGCGCCTGCAACTCTCCGCGGCGAACGAGGTCGTTGATAGCCTCTCCCATCTCCGCGCGCTCACCTAGCCCCAGCCAACAGATGCGCGCGGGCAAGCCCTGGAACTGCACACGTTCGCGCGCGAGCCGCATCCAGCGCTCAAGCGTGTGGTCGTGGGGAAAGAGTTCGAGCGCGAGGTCGTCGGTGCGGCGTATGTCGCTGGTCTCGCCCGAGAGCGCGACCCAGCGGAAGGGCCCCTTGCCTTCGCAGAAGAGCGGGCGGATGTACTCGGGGACGAAGCCGGGTATCTCGAAGGCTTCCGCGACTCCGGCGTCGAGCGCCTGCTTGCGTATGTTGTTGCCGTAGTCGAAGGCGACCGCGCCCGCGCGCTGCAAGGCGAGCATCGCCTCGACGTGTCGCGCCATCGACTGCATGGAACGCTCGACGTACCCTCGCGGGTCTATGCGCCGCAGCTCGTCGGCCTCTGCCGTCGAGAGCCCGGCGGGCACGTAGCCGTTAAGCGGGTCGTGCGCGCTCGTCTGGTCTGTAACGGCGTCTATCTTCACGCCGCGCCTCACAAGCTCCGGCAGGACTTCGGCGCAGTTGCCGACCAGGCCGACCGAGAGGGCATTGCCCGTGGCCCGCGCTTCTTCGCAGAGCGCGAGCGCTTGGTCGAGCGTGTGCGCGACGCGGTCACAGTAGCCCTTATCGATCCGCCGCTGAATGCGCGCCTCGTCCACGTCTATGCCGAGGAAGACGGCGCCGTTAAGAGTCGCCGCCAGGGGCTGCGCGCCCCCCATGCCCCCCATGCCGCCCGAGACCAGAAACTTGCCCGCGAGGCTCCCGCCGAA
>JBJMGQ010000287.1:0-5070 GCA_045807845.1 Pyrinomonadaceae bacterium
ATCACGACGAGCCAGCCGGTCTCTAACTCCCAACCGGCCTCGACGCTCGGCGCGTACCTGCTGCAAAACTGGTGGATTCCGTTAGTGCTGCTCTTTGCCCTCGTCGGCCTCGGGCTCGTCATCAACGCGCGGCGCACGACGGTGCCCTCACCGGTCGAAGGTCTGGACGACGACTCCGCCGTGAAGCTCGACGAGTCGCGCGCCACGCGCGCGAAGGAGACTTCGGCCCGGGCACTCAAAGACGCTTCGGCCGCCGCACAGGCTTCAAACGTCAGCACCGCCGAAACCGTCAGCGCAAAGGAGACTGTCAGCGCGGCGGAAGCGTCGGACGTAAACGTCAAGCCGCTCGTCGCGGCCACGGCGCTTGCGGGCGGCGCGGCCGTCTCGAAGTCGAGGAAGCAGTCGCGGAAAGAGGCAAGGCAGGAGGCCAAGCGCAAGAAGAAGGGCGCGCCCGCCGAGGAACTCGCCGACGAGTCCGCAGTCGCCGCGCCCGTCGCTCAAGAGACAGTGGTCGAAGAGCCTTTGGTCGAAGAGACAACGGCTGCTTCAACCGTCACGGAAGAGACCGCGCTCGTCGAGCCCGTCGCCGAAGAGACGCTCGTTCACGAAGAGACTGTTGTCGAAGCTCCTTCCGTCGAAGAGGCCGTGCAGGAAGAGCCGGCCGAGGTCGTCACGCAGGCCGTCACAACTGAAGAGGTTGCCGAAGTCGCCGCCGAGCCGGAGGCCGCTGAGCACTTTGCCGCTCCCGCCGTCGAGACGGCCGAGCCCTTTGTGGCGGAGGCGGAGGCGCCCGTCACGGAGATAGAGCCGGCCTTCGCGCCCGACCCGGAGCGCGTGCTGGCCGAGACGCGCAATCTGTTCGAAGGCGAGGCGTATGACCGCGCGGTCGTCGGCTCGCGCGATGCGATGGCGCGCCAGATGATTGCCGCCGAGTTGCTCTCGGCGCTCGCGGGTCGCAACGCGCTGAAGCGTGAGCGCGCCGGAGCGGCCTTCGTCGAGCACGGCTACTACGACGAGACCGCGCGCGACCTGCGCGAGGCAGACGCCCCGGCCGAACGCTCGGCCGCCGCACGCTCGCTCGCAATTCTCGGCGACCGCAAAGCCACGCCGCTGCTCGTCGCCGCGCTCGAAGACCCCGTCTCGGATGTGCGCCGCGGCGCCGTCGAGGCGCTCGGCGCGCTGCGCGACCCTTCGGCCGTCGATGCGCTCGAAGCGCTCCTCGAACGCGAGAAGAACGAGCGCAACCGCATCCCCACGCGCGTCATCCGCACCGCCATCGAGTTCTGCCGCGAAGGCTTCGCACAGGCACCGGCCGCCGAAGTGGCCGCGCCCGTCGTCGTCGAGGACGAGGCCGCGACCGTCGAAGCCGCTCCGGTTGAGGAGGCCGCTGTCGAAACTGCGCCCGCACCTTTCGTCGATTTCACCGAGACGGAGACGGCCGAAGAGAGCTCCGTCTCCATCGCGCCTTTCGTCGATGAAGCCGCCGAGGCGACGGGCGAGACGGCGCACGTCCCCGAGCCCGTCCACATTGAAGAGACTTCCGAGGCGTTCGCGGAGACCAGCGTCGAGCCCTTCGTCGAACCCGAACAGCGCTTCGTCGAAACTGAAGAGGAAGTTGCCGAGGCGCATGAAGAGTTCACCGAACGCGCCGCCGAAGAGGTCGGCATCGAGCCCGTCGCCGAACATGATGAAGAGGTTTCGAGGGACGAGACTTTAGACTTTGTGACGGGAGCAGGCGAGCCCGCTCAGGCCGCGCTCTTCGACGCGGGCGCCGACGAAGCCACGCGCGAGATCGAACCCGTCGCGGCCGACGCCTCGAAGGAGTTGACGCCGTCCGCGGGCGAGGTCGCCACGGGCGAATGGTTCGACTTCGACATCAGCGAGATGGGCGGCGAGAGTCAGCCCGCGGCCTTCGCGACAACAACGCCCGAGCCCGCGGCGCCCGAACTGGTCTTCGAGACTTCGTCCGGCGAGACGCTCACGGCCCCGGCCTCTACGGAAGTTGAAGAGGCCGCCGAAGAGACCGCGCCCGCCCTCGAAACACACGCCGAGGCGACCCAAGCCATCGAGGTCGCCGACGAGGGGGCGGAGCCCGCGCCCGTCCTGCATGAGCCGGAGCCCGCGCCCTTCGTACATGAACCCGCACCCGTCGTGCAAGAGCCTGCGGCCGAGACGCGCGAGAAGGGGCTCGCGCTCTTCGACGAGTCGTCAACGGTGCCGGCCGCGATACAGCAGCGCATCGCGAGCCAAGACCCGGCCGAGCGCGCCGCCGCCATCGTCGAGTTGTCGCACGTGGACACGGACGAGGCGTTCCAGCAAATCTGCGCCGCCTTCGACGACGAGTCGAGGGATGTTCGCAGCGCCGCCGCGCGCGCACTCCACGAGCTGCGCCCCGACCGCGCCGAGTCCTTCACGCGCGCTCTGCGCGAGGCCACCCCCGAGCGCCGTCGAGAGATAGGCGCGGCCATCGCCACGTCGGGTCTGGCCGGCGAGTCCATCTCGCAACTGACGGGCGAGAGCCGCGAGCGAACCTACGAGGCATTCTCGCTGCTCTTCCTGATGGCGAAGGCGGGCGAGGTGCAGCCGCTCCTGCGCGCCATCGAGGGGCACCCGAACAACGAGGTGCGTCTCGCCGTCGTCAAGCTGCTCGCGCTCTCGGGGCAGAAAGAGGTGCTGCCCGCCTTCCGCCGCCTCGCGGTGCGCGGCTCGCTCCCCACAGAGGTGCGCTCGGCCGTCATGGAGGCCATCTACCAGATCAGCAGCAGCCAGCCCACGCCCGCTTAGAAGGCAGATTTTAGTTGCCAGAAGCTAGATGTTAGAATGTCCTTTCGGACGTTTAGCATCTAGCTTCTGCCTTTTATGCCTTTTAAATTACGTTCTGAATTCAAGCCGCAGGGCGACCAGCCCGCCGCCATCGAGTCGCTCGTCCGAGGCTTAGACGAAGGCTCGAAAGATCAGGTGCTGCTCGGCATCACGGGCTCGGGCAAGACCTTCTCGGTCGCCACCGTCATCGAGCGCACGCAGCGCACCACGCTCGTCATCGCGCACAACAAGACGCTCGCCGCGCAGCTCTATCAGGAGTTCAAGTCGTTCTTCCCCGAGAACTCGGTCGAGTACTTCGTCTCCTACTACGATTACTACCAGCCGGAGGCTTACGTCCCGGCCTCGGACACCTACATCGAAAAGGAGGCGACCATCAACGAGGAGATCGACCGCCTGCGTCTCTCCGCCACGCGCGCTCTGTTCGAGCGGCGCGACGTGATCGTCGTCGCCTCCGTCTCCTGCATCTACGGCCTCGGCGACCCGGACGCCTACTACAACATGATCCTCTTCATCGAGCCGGGGATGAAGACGACGCGCGAGCAGCTTCTGCAACGTCTGGTCGAGCTACAGTACGAGCGCTCCGACGTTGAGTTCGACCGCGGAAGCTTCCGCGTCCGCGGAGACACGGTCGAGGTCTACCCTTCATATCAGGATCAGGCTTATCGCATCGAGCTGTGGGGCGACGAGGTGGACTCGGTCTCGACCATCGACCCTCTGCTCGGCGAGGTTTTGCAGAAGCACACGTCGCGCCTGCCCATCTACCCGAAGACGCACTACGTGATGCCGAAGTCCACGGTCAAGCGTGCCATCAAGACCATCCGCGACGAGCTGGACTGGTGGGAGCCGCAGCTCATCAAGGAGGGCAAGCTCGTCGAGGCGCAGCGCCTGCACCAGCGCACGATGTACGACCTTGAGATGATGAAGGAGATGGGCTTCTGCCGCGGCATCGAGAACTACTCGCGCCACCTGACGGGCAAGCCGCCCGGCTCGCCGCCGCCGACGCTCCTCGATTATCTGCCCGAGAACTCTCTGGTCGTCATCGACGAATCGCACCAGACCGTCCCGCAGATACGCGGCATGTTCAACGGCGACCAGTCGCGCAAGCGCACGCTCGTCGAGTACGGCTTCCGACTGCCTTCGGCGATGGACAACCGCCCGCTCAACTTCGAAGAGTTCGAGACGCGCATCGGCCAGACCATCTACGTCTCGGCCACGCCCGGCCCGTATGAGCTGACGCGCACCGGCGGCGAGGTCGTCGAGCAGATTATCCGCCCGACGGGACTGACAGACCCGGTCGTCGACATTCGACCCGTCAAGGGGCAGATCGACAACCTGCTCGGCGAGTGCCGCACGCGCGCCGAGCGCAACGAGCGCGTTCTTGTCACCACGCTCACAAAGAAGATGTCCGAAGACCTCACCGAATACTTCGCAGAGGTCGGCGTCCGCGTTCGCTACCTCCACTCGGACATCGAGACTTTAGAGCGCATCCGCATACTTCGAGACCTGCGCCGCGGCGAGTTCGACGTGCTCGTCGGCATCAACCTCCTGCGCGAAGGGCTCGACCTCCCCGAGGTCTCGCTCGTCGCCATCCTCGACGCCGACAAGGAGGGATTTCTGCGCTCCGAGTCTTCGCTCATCCAGACGATGGGGCGCGCCGCGCGCAACTCGAACGGCATGGCGATACTCTACGCCGACCGTCTGACCGACTCGATGAAACGCGCCGTCGGCGAGACCGAGCGCCGCCGCGCCATCCAAGAGGAGTACAACCGCGAGCACGGCATCACGCCGCAGACCATCATTAAGTCCATCGAGTCCACGCTCGTCACCGCCTACGAAGCCGACTACTTCAAGGTGCCGCTCGAACTCGAATCGATGGACGACTACACGGCCGCCAACATCGAGGCCACCATCGCCCGCCTCGAACACGAGATGCGCGCCGCCGCCAAGAACCTCGAATTCGAGCGCGCCGCCGAACTCCGCGACCGCGTCAAATACCTCCGGGAGCGCGAGCTGACGATGACTTGATAGCAGAAGGCAGAAGGCAGACTGCGGTAGGCAGTTGAAAGCATCGTAGTTAAGACTTAGACCTTTCAACTCGATTCACGCGGAGCGACTGCCTACAGCCTTCTGCCTTCTGCCTACTGAATTATGCTGGTTAAATCAGAGCAGGACGAGATTCAATCCTTCCTCGCCGATGCGAGCAACACGGCGGGCGGCCGCGCCGAGCGCGTCGTTTTTCCGGAGAGC
>JBJMGQ010000288.1:0-14134 GCA_045807845.1 Pyrinomonadaceae bacterium
GCTGCGGGTGGCGGTGCCTTGACCTGCTCGCGAGGTACGCCTACGTTCGGCGAGTTGACGTTTTCGCTGCTGCTGCAAGCAGAGGCGAGCAGCGCCGCGAGAAGCAACAGGGAGAGTGGACGCGCCCCTCGCGCCGTCCGTCGTTCATCCTGCCTCATATCATTCCTCCGTTCAGAGACTTTCCATAGCCCGATTTCGGCCGCTGTCAAAGTCTGAACGCCCGCGTCGGCCGGGACTTGCGAGGGAAAAAGACAGTAGGCAGTAGGCGGTAGGCAGTAGGCAGAAGAAAAACAGGCGGCGCGTCTTAACCTTTAGGTCAAGCGCGCCGCTTCGTCTTTCAACTGCCTACTGCCTACTGCCTACTGCCTACTTCCCTTCACCTCTGTCTCTCCACGACGACGGGCGACGCCTGCGACACGTCATAGCTGATGCGCTGCTCGGTGAGGCGCGCGGCGAAGGCCGACTCGGTCGAGATGTTGACGCGTGTGTAGTAGGTGGAGGAGGCCGTGCGCGGCGCGGGACAGCCCCGTACGGGCAGCTCGACCTTGACCTCGGCGCGGCCCGGCGCGGAGGCGAAGGGTTGGCGCACCTCGACGGGCTCGCCCGCGCAGTTGCGACCCGGCGCGTCGGGACTGAAGAAGTAGGCCCAGACCCACACGGTCGCAGGCGCAGGCCGCGCCGGGTCGCGTTCGAGCAAGAGCGTCAGGTGCCCCTTCCCCGCCGCGATGTCGAGCGTCGCAAGCTGTGTCTTGAAGCTGACGGGGGCGTTCCCGCGCGCGTCCGTGTAGGTCGAAGTGGGCGGCGGCAACGTCGCCGCGCCCGTGCCCGTCGCGGGGGGCGGCGCCGGGGCGGCCGGTCGTGAGGGAGGTGACGGAGGCGGCGGGGGCGGCGCGTAACGGTGCGTGTAGTACTGCGTCAGCAGAATCGCGCCCACGAGCGCGACGGCGAAGGCGAGCAGTCCGGCAATTTTCTTCATCTTCGTTCCCTTCTTCTAACCCGCTTTGTATACGCGCGTGCGGGGCTCACGGTTCGGGGGAGTAGGCAGTAGGCAGATGGCAGTAGGCAGTTGAAGACGCTGCTCCTTGAGCGAATTGATTTTTTTGAACGCGGTGGCTCGACGGTCAGACAAGCAGAAACAGACGCTTACTGCCTACTGCCTACTGCCATCTGCCTACTGCCTACTATTCTTTCAGCCGCGAGCGAAAGCCCCATGATGAGGTAGAAGACCATGACCACCTCCGAGTCGCCGAAGTTATAGTGGACGAGCCCTGCGGAGAGGAAGCCGACGAGCCCGCCCAAAGCCCCCAGCACCAGCCCGCGCACGACCCAGTCGCCCTCCGGACGCCCGCGCGCCAGCCGCCAGAGCATCCGCCCGTAGACGAACAGCCACGCCGCCCACACCAAGAGCGTCGGCACGCCGCGCTCAAAGGCAATCTGCAACGGCGTCGAGTGCAGGTGCCCCCACGGCTGCCGCCCCTTGTCGAACATGCCCCACTCGCGCCAGCGACGCTTCAAGGAGTCCATCCCGACGCCGACGAGCAGGTGGCGCGGCTTGCTCACCAAAATCTGCGCGCCCTCGCGCCACACGTTCAGCCGCCACGAGGTGGAGTCGTCCTTCGCGTCGAGGAAGCCGACCTGCCGCTTCTGCTGTAAGACGAGGAGCCCCACGAGCGCGAGCGGCAGCGCCAGCGCCACCGTCCACAGCAGCGTCCGGCGGCTCGCCCCGACGAGCGCGATGGTGAAGGCCGACACAAGCAGCCCCGCCCAAGACGCACGCGTCACCGTGAGCATCAGCGCGGCCACCATGCCCGCCAGCGCGACTCCCAACAGCAACCCCTTCCTGCTCAGCTTGCGCCGCAAGCTGAGCAGCAGCCCGAGCGCCAGCGAGGCGATGAGCTGCAAGACCTCCGCGTAGGTCTGGTACTGCCCATAGAACCCGCTCGCACGCTCGTCGCGCCCCTTCGACCAGTCGAGGATGCCGAGCCGCGCCTCTGCCGTCGCGCCCTGCGGCAGCCCTGCGCGCGCGACGTTCGCGTCGGGCATCGCCTCGGCGCGGTAGACACGCACGCAGGCCGTTCGCTCGTCCCAACGGCACGAGACCTTCCCGTCGGGGAAGCGCAGCGCGCGCTCACGCGGCGCGGGTCGCTCCTTCTCTATCCTTTCAACCACCTCCGCCGGGCTCTGCACATCAACGCCGTCAACCGAGAAGACGGTGTCGCCCTCGACGAACCCCACCGCGCGCAGGGGGCTGTCGGCCGTCATCGACTGCAACTTCACGCCGCGCCCGCGCGCGTAGACGCCGAACGTGTGGACGAGCCCGAGCGCGCACGAGACGACGAGCGTGAGCGTGAGCGCGCGCAGCACGCGCGGGCTACGGACGTTCTGCGACACCAAGTAGACAATCGTAAACAGGCTCGCCGCGCGCAGCTTGCCGATGGAGACTTCGGGGTTGTAAGAGGTGAGCGCGGTCAGGAAGGTGAGGACGAAGAAGCCCAACAGCCACGGGTCAACCGGCGTGCGAAAGAGCAAGGGGCGCGGCCTCATGCACAGCCGCAGCACCCAGCAGAGCATCGCCAGCAGCCAAGCCGTCTGCGTCGCCGCAATCGAGTGCGGCGCCGCCGTCGCGTACAGGAAGAGGCACGCCACCGTCGCGCGCTCAAGCCACGACGGGAACGATGAACGATGAACGATGAACGATGAACGCCCGGCTGTCTTCACTTCATCGTTCATCGTTCATCTTCACCTTCCCTAATACGCCTCTCCACGCAAAAGAACCGGGAGCGTGCGGAGCATGATCTTGAGGTCGAGCCAGAGCGACCAGTTCTCGATGTAGAAGAGGTCGAGCTTGACCATCTCGTCGAACGAGAGCCGGTTGCGCCCCGAGACCTGCCAGAGTCCCGTCATCCCGGGCTTCATGTCGAGCCGCTTGCGATGCCAGAGCGCGTACGCCTCCACCTCGTAAGGAATCGGCGGGCGCGGGCCGACGAGACTCATGTCGCCGCGCAGGACGTTGAGGAGTTGCGGCAGCTCGTCGAGGCTCGTGCGGCGGAGCCAGCGCCCCGTACGCGTCACGCGCGGGTCGGCGTGGAGTTTGTAGACGGGGCGCAGGCTGTCGCCGAGGTTCGTCTCGGGGCGCCCTTCGATGTAGCGGCGCTGATACTCGCGGTGCTCGCGGTCGTCCGCGCCCGTCAGCATCGTCCGGAACTTGAGGAAGAGAAAGACGCGCCCGTCCATCCCGACGCGCTCCTGCCTGTAGAGCACCGGCCCCTTCGAGTCGAGCTTGATGAGCAGCGCCATCAAGACCCACAGCGGCGAGAGCACGACGAGCGCCGCCGCTGCCGCCAACACGTCGAAGGCGCGCTTCAGCAGGCGCGCGCCCTGACCCAGCGGCTCGCGGAAGAGCGTGATGACGGGGAGCACGCCGATCTGTTCGACTTCCGTCTTGCGCGGTAGACAGTTGAAGAGCGACGGCGCGACGCGGAACTCGACGCCGCGACGCCCCACGCGCATCATCACCTCGAAGAGCATGTCGCCCGAGAGCGTCGGGTCTGTGATGATGACCTCGTTGGCGCCCGTCTCGCGGATGGCCTCGGTCAGATTGTTGATGTCGGCGACGACGGGCACGCCCTCGAACTCTTCACCTAACGTCCCCGTTCCCGTCTCGACCACGCCGATGACTCTATAGCCCAGCTCGCGCCGCGCTCTCATCTCGCGCACGCAAACGGCGGCCTCCGCGCCGCGCCCGACGACAAGCGTCGGGATGAGGTTCACTTCGCGACGGCGCACGGCGCTCTGCGCGACGCGCGTGGCGAGACGTAAGACGGTGTAGGCTCCGAGCGCGAGCAGGAAGTCGAAGACGAAGACGCCGCGCGCATAGGAGAAGGCGCGGAACTCGAACCCGCCGCGATAGAGGAACGTCCACGCCACGATGAGCAGAGACCCGACCGCCGTCGCGCGGAAGACGCGCACGCACTCGTCCAGATACGAGAACTCTCCGCGCAGACGATACAGGTCGTAATAGACGTTCGACACGAGCCGCACCAGCACGACGAACCACAGCAGCGCCGCGTACGGCTCGAAATGTCTCTCCCATGCGAACCCGCGCGCGAGACTAAAACCGACCAGCAGCCCGCCGCCCTCGCGCATCGCATACGCGACGCAGAAACATGCGACGGCCAACGTAGCATCGGCCAATACCAGCGCCGCCTTCACCGCCGGCACGACCCACCCCGGCGCCCGCGCCGCCGCGCGCGGCACACCTGCCAAAGCCTTTACGTTCTCCGTGCGCTCAGCCCTCATGAAGTATCAACTCAGCCACCTCGGCGCGGAGGCCCGACTTGCGGCGCGGGCTCGTCTCACCCTTCTTCTCGACGCGCAGGCTCTCAAGGTCTTCGCGCGAAGCGATGCGCTTGAGGCGGCCTTCGCGGACGAGTTGTTCGTCCAGAGCCGCCCAGCGCCCCGCGTAGAGGGTCGCGGCGGGGACGCCGAGCGCGGCGGCCTCGCGGTTCATCGTCCCGCCCGCGCTCACCACGAGGTCTGCCGCCGCGACGAGGTTCGCGCCGTCGAGCGCCTCACGCGGCGCGAAGAGTTTATCCGACCGGAAGCGCGCAAGAATCTCTTCGCGCTGCGCGCCGGAGCGCGCGAGCAGTAAGACCTTGACGTTCGACGGCGCCAAGAGCCTCGTGAGCAGCTCGTCGAACAGCTCGTTCTCGAAACGATGATAGAGCGCCTCGCGCGCCGGGGGCCGGACGACGACCAGCGTGTCCCGGCTCACGTCTATCCCGAACCTCTTCATCAACAGTCCGGCGAACTGCGGGTCGGGCTCGAAGTCCGCGAGGTAAACGTCCTCCTTAATCCCTCGATAGCGCCTGACCTTGCGCTCGCCCGCGCCGAAGCGTTCGAGCGACTCCGCCGGGAACGACTCGGGCACGATCACGCGCGACGCCAGTCGGAACGCGAGATGGTTCGCAGGCTGGTGCTCATAGTCCATCAGCGTCACCGAGCGCAGACCCAACGCGCGCGCCGCCAACACCTGCGAGTAAGAGTTGTGACTGACGGCGAGCCCTACCCCACGCCCACGCGCCCAACGCGCCAGAGCCCACGCGCGCCCCACAAGGTTCCCTGCCTTCCCCGACAGGCGCCCGCCGCCGTGCCCGCCCACGACCTCCGGCCGCAAGCCCGCGGCCTCGGCCAGCTCGACCGTCTGCGCGAACTCTCTCGCCGTCAACGCGACCTCATGCCCGCGCGCCCTGAACTCGCCCGCCAGCGCGCGGAAGAAAGGCACGTGCGGCGAGTTCGCAAGGTCGATCCAGATGAGCATGGGGAGCAGTAGGCAGTAGGCAGAGGGCAGTAGGCAGCCGCTCCGCGTAACGCACGTTGCACTATCGAATCGAAAATTTCCGACAGCAGGGTCTTCAACTGCCTACTGCCCTCTGCCTACTGCCTACTTCCAACAATCGTCCCAGCCCGTAGGCCATCCACGCCTGCGACCAGCGCATGTAGGGCGTGCGCACGGTGCGGAGGCGTCGCTTCTGGTAGTAGAAGAAGCCGCGCGGGTCACGCAGCTCGCGCACCGTCCAAGCGGCGACGCGGTGCGCGAGTTCCAGTGCGTCCGGCTCGCGCTCGTGCAGCTCTGCGAGCGCGACGAGGGCGGCGCCGGCGGAATGTGCGTCGGCCGGGTGCGCGTCGTGATGGTAGTATTTCGGCCAGCCGTCCGCAAGAAAGAAGCCCTCGCGCCAGAAGCGATAGCCGCGTCTGAGGGCGACATCAATCTCCGCGCGCGTCCTCTCATCTGCTTCGAGCTGCGGCGCGCAGTCGCGCTGTATGCGCACGAGTGAAGTCAGCACGAAGGCCGTGTGGAAGTTGTCGGCCCAAGACTGATACGAGTCGGCGCCGTAAGCCCAAGAGCCGTCCGCGCGCTGGCGGCGCACGACGTAGCGCGCGGCGCGCAGCGCATACGCGGGCCAGACCTTCGGCCCTGTGACGGCGCCCACGGCGGCCAGCGCCTCGCCCGCCAGCAAGCTGGCGTTGAAGACGCGCGTGCGGTCGAGCGGCGTGTAGCTGAAGCAGACCTCTTCGTCCGTCTCGTCGCTACGGTTCAAACGTTCGAGGATGAAGCGGCAGGCTGACGTAGCCGCCGTCAGGTAGGGCCAGACGCCTTCGGAGACTGTGCCCTCTTCGCCCGGTGTGTCGAGGGCTTTGGTTGCTTCGATCAGCGCGCGGACGGCGAAGGCCGTCGGCACGACGGTCGGCGTCCCCCTCGGCGCGTAGAAGGCGCGTCCCTGCCAGTCGAAGTTGTAGCCCCACGCCGCGCCGCCCGTCTCCGCGCGTGCGCCAAGCAGTTCGTCGAGCAGAGCGCGCGCTTCAAGCCTCTCCTCTTCCCTGCCCGTCGCGCGGAAGCGCGACACGGCCGCGAGCGCGAAGAGCGCCGTGCCCTTCGCGTTCCTCCCCACGGGGACGAGCGCGAGGGGGCGCAGGTTGACGGGCGAGCGTTTGAAGGCTTGCGTCCAGGCGAGCCGCGCGAGGCGCGAGTGCTTGAGGGGCGTGGCGCGGAAGAGGCGACTGTTGAGCGCGTCGAAGGGGTCGTGCCCCGCGTGGTCGCGCGCGCGACACCACGCGCGCAACTCTTCATAGACACGCTCAAGCTCCTGCGGCATTGCCGCCAAGATACAACACCGCGGCGCGCGGAGCCGAACGACTACGGCGCGCCGGTGCCGTCAGCGTCAACGGCTCCACGCTTCATAGCAGTTGATCGCACGTCAACGCATCCTGTTTCTCCAGCTTTTCCAGAAGGTCAGCCTTGAAATCGAGGTGAGACGGAATAAGCTCCTTCAGCTCCGCCACCTGCTCGAAATGAACCCGCCGCTCCTCTTCTCGGGTAGGGTGGGCCGGCAGCAGACCGAACCCCTTCGGCCCATAGGCCCCGCAGTCTCTGTGCTCCAGAACAATGACCGTCTCGACGCAGTGAAGTTTTTCGGCGAGTGCAAGGTGATCGAAAAACGTCTCGTGCCAGTGCTCCTTTTCCGGCACGACGGCTCCCAGTGCCGCGCCCGCGAGAATCATATGGTCATACCTTCCATCAAGGCCGGCCTCTTTCATGACCTTCGCGATCTGTTCAAAAAAGCGAAAGTCCATGCAGGTCAGCAAAAGTACTTCAGCCTTACGCAAGTCTTTCAGTTGCGCGGCGAGGTCGATCAAATGCACGTCACCATCAGCCATTGAAGTTTTCTCCTCTATCGGGGTTTGGCAGTGAAGTTGAAGCTCAGGGCTATTGCGGCGAGCGGGGCGTCTTATATCACCGGGCGAGGTGTGAGGCAAGGCGATTGCAGCGCGGGGCGACGGGGTCTTGTGAGGCAAAGCCGCGGCGCGCTTGAAAATTTTCGTGGGCGTGACGGTTACTCTTCGTCGCGGAAGCCGAGGCGCTCGCGGACGGCGTAGATGCTCTTGGACTGCGACTCGTGGTAGGTGCGCACGAGCATCTCGGCCAGCAAGCCCATGAGGATGAACTGGACGCCGACGGCGAACATGACGATGGAGACGCTGAACAGAGGGTTGCGGATGAAGGACTCGCCGCCGATCTTTCGGATGAGCCCCCAGAGAAAGGCGACGGCCGAGATGGTGAACGCGCCGAAGCCGAACATGCCGAAGACGTAGATCGGCTTCGTGTGATACGAAGCCATGAACTTGATCGTCATCAGGTCGAGCATCACCTTGAAGGTGCGCGAGAGTCCATACTTCGACTTGCCCATCGTGCGCGGGTGGTGTCGCACGGGAATCTCCGTGACGCGCGCGCCGACCCACGAGGCGTAGATGGGAATGAAGCGGTGCATCTCGCCGTAGAGCCTGACCTCCTTCAAAAACTCGCGGCGGTAAGCCTTCAGCGAACAGCCGTAGTCGTGCAGGCGCACGCCGCCGATAAACGAGATGATGCGGTTGGCAATCATCGACGGAATCTTGCGCGAGACCATCTTGTCCTGACGCTCCTTGCGCCAGCCCGAGACCACGTCGAAACCCTCGTCGAGCTTGTCGAGCAGGCGCGTCACGTCGGCCGGGTCGTTCTGAAGGTCGGCGTCCATCGGGATTAAGACCTTGCCGCGCGCGGCGTCGATGCCCGCGGCCATCGCGGCGGTCTGGCCGTAGTTGCGCCGCAGGGCGACGACCCGCACGCGCGGGTCGCGGCGCGCCAGCTCGCGCAAAACTTCGAGGCTGCCGTCCGTGCTCCCGTCGTCCACGTAGATGATCTCGGCCGTGCGGCCCAACGCCGTCAGCGCCTCGTCAATCTTCAGGTGCAGCGGGCGCAGGTTCGGCTCCTCGTTCAGCACGGGCAGGAACAGCGAAATCTCCGGCGTCTCGCCCGGCTCCGCCAACGTCGCCGCCATCGTCACCTCCTCAGTCGGGCTAATGACGGTCTCTTCTTCGTCATAAATCTTCATAAAGAATCCTTACTCATCGCCCTCTTCTTTGAACCACTCGACGAAACGACGGAGGCCCTCTTCAATCGGCGTCTGCGGGTCGTAGCCGAGGAGGCGGCGCGCTTTGGATACGTCGGCGAAAGTTTGGGGCACGTCGCCGGGCTGTGGCGGCTGGCGGTCGAGACGTGCCTTCCGGCCCAGCTCGCGTTCGAGCAGCGATATCAACTCGCTTAAGCTCACCGTGCGCGAGCCGCCGAGGTTGATGATCTCGTAGTCGCTCGCTTCATAGTCCATCGCCGCGCGCACGCCCGCGACGATGTCTTCCACGTAGGTGTAGTCGCGCCGCGTCGTGCCGTCGCCGAAGACCGGTACGGGGCGCCCTTCGGAGATGAGCCGCGCGAACTTGTGGATGGCGAGGTCTGGGCGCTGGCGCGCACCGTAGACCGTAAAGAACCGGAGGCAGACGCAACGCAGCCCGAACAGGTGCGAGTAGGTGTAGCAGAGCAGCTCGCCGGCCGCCTTCGTCGCCGCGTAAGGGCTGATGGGGCGGTTGACGGGGTCGTCCTCGGCAAACGGCACCTTCTCGTTCTCGCCGTAGACCGAGGACGACGAGCCGAAGACGAACTGCCTGACGCCGTGCGCGCGCGACAGCTCAAGCAGGTTGACCGTGCCGTCGATGTTCGTCTCGGTGTAGAGCACCGGCTCCGCGAGCGAGGGGCGCACGCCCGCGCGCGCGGCGAGGTGGACGACCACGTCGAAGTGCGTCTCTTTAAAAATTTCGTCGAGCGCCGCGCGGTCGCGTATGTCCGCCTCGCGCAACGTGAACTCCTCGCGCCCGAGATGCGGCTCGACGTTGCGGCGCTTCAGAGCGGGGTCGTAGAAGTCGTTGAAGTCGTCCAACACCGTCACGCGCCACGCCCCTTCATCGAGCAGCCGCGCGACCAGATGCGACCCGATGAAACCAGCTCCGCCCGTTATCAGAACGTTTCGCATAATCAGTAGGCAGAAGGCAGATGGCAGTAGGCTGTTGAGAGCCGTCGTACCTGAGACTCCAATCTATCTTTTAAATTCCTTCACGCGGAGCGGCTGCCTACTGCCTACAGCATACTGCCTACTGTTTCCGCGCGTATATCCAAAGGTGCCAGCCCCAACGGGAGGCGAGGCGCGCCTCCGCAGAGCGCGGGAGGCGCGGGCCGAGCAGGGGAAGCCAGCGCTTGTTGAGGAAGTGCACGGCGAAATCCACCTGTGCAAAATCCCCGAACAGCGCGCGTGCCTCGCGCCGCGAGTAGACGCGCGTCAGAGGGTTACCCGCGCCGTCCGTGTTGCGACTCAGGAACTCGCCCGCCGAGAGATATTGCGCCGCGTCCTCCTTCAAGCGCGCCGCGTGCTCGCGCAAACTCTCGACGGGCTCGCCCGTCAGACGATGCGCGAGTTTGAGTCCGCCCTCAGTCCGCAGCAGCCGCGCGCCCACGCGGCGGAGCACGCCGATGTTGACGCGGTAGTTGTAAGAGTCTCGATGATAGAGCATCACGACGGCACGCCCGCCCGGCTTGAGCACGCGATGCACCTCGCGCACGGCCGCGCGCGCGTCGGGCGTGTGGTGCAGCACGCCGTGCGAATAGACGAGGTCGAAGCTCTCGTCCGCGAACTCCAAGCCTTCGGCGTCGGCCACGCGGAACTCACCCGGCAAGCCCTCAAGCTCGAACCTCTTGCGCGCGAGCGAGACGGCCGCCTCCGTCAAATCGACGCCCGTGTAGATCGCGCCCGCACGCGCGAACCTCGCCCCGTCCGTGCCGAGCCCGCACCCAATCTCAAGCACGCGCAGCCCCTGAGTTTTATCAAAGCCCGCGGCCTCCGGGATGTGCCACTCCGTCCGGTAGCGGTGCTCTTCGACCGCATCGAAGAAGACGCGCGAGCCGACCTCCGCGTCGGCGAACTTCGTCCCGCACGGGTGCTCTTGCCAGAACGCCCGCACTCTCTCCTTCAAACTCTGCCGCTCATCCGCCATGAAACACTTCGCCGACACTTGGACACTTGCCGCGCACGACTCCCGCGAGGGGAAGACCTACACAGAGCGCATTTCGCGCCCCACACGAAACGAAGGAAATTAACATGCCACACGCGCGCGCGCCAAACATCCCCCATCTCGCCCGTCTCCGTCTCCGAGCTTTTTGTAAACCCTCAGAACGACCAGTAGCCTTGCGAGAAGCGCGCGGCGAAGAGCGCGAGCAGGAGCAGCGACCAGACCGCGACGGCCGCGCCCCACACGGGCCGCGCCGCACGCAGACGCGCCAGCAGTATGTATGCGGGAAAGAGCACGAGCGTGTAGCGCGGCACGCTCAGCACGAACTTCGTGCTCGTCCACAGCAGCCAGTTGCACGTCATCCACATCGCGTACGACGCTCGCAAACGCAGGCAAGCCCACGCGGTCAGCCCCAGCCCCAGCAGCACGAAGAAGAACTCCTGCCACCCGACCATCTGCGCGTCCGAAGGCGCACGTCCCCAGATTGAACTCAACGTCCCCTTGATGCCGACCCACGGCCACGTCAGAGACTTGTACCAGTGCTCACCCTGCATCTTCATGAACGCCCACGGGTCGCCCAAGACCCACCAGTTGATGAAGAGATAGACGGCGAAGCCCGCTCCGACCAGCAGCAGCCACAGCCACTCGGCGCGCGCGCGCCGACCCGCGCCCCTGTACTCCTCCCACGCCTCGAACGCGAGCGCCGGCAGCAGCAGCGCGCCGTTGATGCGCGTCATCGCCGCGAGACACCCGAGCAGACCCGCGGCCCACCAACAACGCGAGCGCGCCGACACAAACGCACCCAGCGCGAGCGCGAGAAAGAGGCTCTCGTTGTAGCCTATGTGCAGGAAGTACGCGGTCGGGAAGACGAGCAGATAGAAGACCGCGCCGCGCGCAACCTCCTCCGGCTCTCCGTCCGCGCGCGCGAGCCTGTAGAGCAGAAGCCCGGCCGCGACCGACGCCACGCCCGAGACGAAGAAGGCGGCCAGCAGCCCGTCGCGCAGCACGAAAGAGGCCACGCGCACCAGCCAAGGGTAGAGCGGGAAGAAGACTATCCAGCGCGCCTCGACGCCTTCTGAGACGTAGCCCATGCGCGCGATGTCGAGATAGTGCGGCGCGTCCCAGCGGTTCCAGATGGCGAGCCAGTCGTAGAGAGAGCCGACCCCCTCGTTCTTCCACACGACGAACGCCTGCACGCCGTAGAGCAGCACCAGCGCCTTGACCGCCAGCACCAACGCGACCACCCGGGCGTCGAGCCACGCCGGGAGACTCTCTGTCTGCTCTTGACGTTTGGCGAGCTTCTTCTTCATCTACGCATCGAGGAATTCGCGCTGCCACATCTCCAGCGTCAACAGTTGGAGGACTTGCAGGTTGAAGTCCTCGCGTCCCGAAAGGTTCGCTTCGATGACGCCGCGCACCTCTTCGGGCCGGAAGAGCCCGCGCGCGCGGACGACCTCCTCCGACAGCAGCTCGTCCACCAACGGCCGCAGAGGCCCGCGCAGCCACGCGCGAATCGGCGCGCCGAAGCCCGCCTTCTTTCTCCACACCACGTCGCGCGGCAGCAGGCTCTCGGCCGCCTTCTTCAAGATGTACTTGCGGCGCAGGCCGCGCAGCTTGAGCCGCGCAGGCATCCGCGCCGCCAGCTCCACCAGCTCGTGATTGATGAGCGGCACGCGCACTTCGAGCGTCGCCGCCATCGAAGTCCTGTCCGTGTAGTCGAGGTTGAGGCACGGCAGGAACGTCTTCATGTCAACGTAGAGCAGACGGTTGAGCGGCGCCGCTTTCGCACACCTCTCGAAGTAGCGACGGTGCAGGTAGTACGCGTCCGCGTCCGCCACCGCTTCACGCACTTCGTCTGTATAGAGCCTCCGCTTCGCCTCGTCGGTGAAGTACGTGCCGAAGCCCATGTAGCGCGCCTCGAAGTCGAGCGCGGCGCTGCGTGCGAACTTCTTCGCGTTGCGGAGCGGCGCGGTCAATCTTCCGGGGCGACCGCCGGGCAGAGCCCCCGCGACCGCGCGCATCGCGGGCCGCCGCAGCGCCGAAGGTAGAGGGTCGAGCGCGCCCGCCAGACTCATCGCCACCTGTCGCGGATAGCCCGCGAAGACCTCGTCGCCGCCCATCCCCGAGAGCATCACCGTCAGAGTCTCACGCGCCTCGCGCGAGACGAGGTAGCTTGAGATAGCCATGTCGATGACCGGCATCTCAAGGTGACGCACGAGCATCGGCAGGAGCTTCGACACGTCCGGGCGCAGCATCGTCTCGTGATAGTCGGCGTCGAGCAGTCGCCCGACTTTCCGCGCCCAAGGCACGTCGCTCGGGATGATGTCGAAGCGCAGGTCATCCTCTTCGATGCCGACCGTGTAGGTCGAGATGCGGCGACCGCCGCCGCGCTTCGCCATCAACGCCGTGACCACCGACGAGTCCACGCCGCCCGACAGAAACGAGCCCAGAGGCACGTCCGCCACCATCTCCATCTCGACCACGCGCTCTAACGTCTCCAACAGGCGCTCGCGCCACCAGTCTTCACTCTTGCCCTCTTCTATCTCGTCGAACGAAACGTCCCACCACTCGCGCACGTTGATCACGCCGTCGCGCCACGAAAGGACGTGCGCGGGCGGGAGCCTCTGTATGCCCTTGAAGAGGGTATGCGGGTCGGGCGTCCAGAGAAAGGTGAGCTGCTGGTTGAGTCCTTCGAGGTCAAGCTCCGCCTGAACCAACCCCGAGGCGAGCACGCCCTTCGCCTCAGAAGCGAAGACGAAAGCTGCGCCCTCCTCCGTCTTCACCTCTGCGTAGAAGAGCGGCTTGATGCCGAGCCGGTCGCGCGCGAGCGTGAGCGTCTTCTCAACTTCGTCCCACACGGCGAAGGCGAACATGCCGTTGAGAAACGGAAGAGCCCCTTCGACGCCCCACTCGGCGAAGGCTTCGAGCATGACCTCCGTGTCCGTGTCGGTGCGCAGCGTGTGCCCGCAACCTTCCAAACGCCGGCGCAGCTCTCGGTAGTTGTAAATCTCCCCGTTGAAGGTGACCGTGAAGCGACCGTCGGCCGAAAGCATCGGCTGATGCCCCGCGCTGCTCGTATCGATGATCGCCAGACGCCTGTGAGCCAGACACGCGCGCCGCCCCTCTTCATCAATCGACGCGGAAGTCCACACGCCCTCGTCATCGTACCCGCGATGCTCGATAGACTTCAGCATCGCGCCGGCGCGGCGTTCAGGATTGATGGAGATGAGACCGGCGATGCCGCACATAGTTGGTTAATGGTCAATGGTGAATGGAGGCCGCTTTCATCCATTCACCATTCACTATTCACCTCTTTCGGCTCCCCCGTTCGCAGCGAGTCGAGGATGCGAAAGGTTGTGCGCGTGGTGTTGACGAGGTCTTCGAGCGGGATGGGCGCGGGGCCGCCCTGCCGGAGGGCGGCGCAGACGGCGCGCACCTCTTCACGCTGCCCCTTGTCCTGTGCGCGCAGGCGCGTACGCGTCTCGCGGCCTCCCGTGTACTGCGTGGCCGCGCGAAAGTCTTCGATGACGAAGGTGCGACCGCCGCCGAAAATCTCGATGCGCTCTTTGGGGAGCGCGCGGTCGCCCTCGGCGAGGTATGCAATCGTGCCGTTCGACCCGTCGGCGAGCTTGAGCGTGATGAAGACCGAGTCGTCGTCAACGGCTTCGCGGTCGCCGGACGTGACCGGCTCGGCGTAGAC
>JBJMGQ010000289.1:0-24508 GCA_045807845.1 Pyrinomonadaceae bacterium
CGTCGCTCGAAGTGAAGTCGTACTTCACGCCTCTCAACACACGCTCGTACTGGTCGAACGCCTGCGCCTTGAAGGCGGCCGACTCGCCGACGAAGATTGTCTCTTGCTCGGGCGCGACCACGACGCGTGTGAGAAGACCGGCGCGTTGGAGGAAGAATCCGTCGTCAACTCGTCTGCCGGGAGAGAACCTGCGCGCGGGGTTCGCGTTGGTGTGGCGCGCGTATGCGCCGTTGATGTCGGGCGCGCGTGTGATGGATTCGTTGACCGAGTCGCCGCCGAAGTTGTCGCCCGCGGTGCCGTAGGTGAATTGCGTGACGAGGTTCCCAGCGGCGTCGCGCACGACGAGCGTGAGTCCCGCGTTGGAGAGCGCGAGCGAGCCCGTGCTCGCCTTCGAGACGAGCGCGCCTCCGAAGATGGGATCAAACGGGTCGGGACTTCCTCCACCAAAAAGCACGAGCGCTTCGCCCGCGGGGAGCAGGCTCCCCTGTGTGAACGTGTGTCGCACGCTCTCGGTCGAGCCGTTGAGAGGCCGCGTGCGCATCGTCCAGCCGGAAAGGTCGAGCGCTTCAGTTGAGCCGTTGACCAGCTCGACAAATTCTTCATCCGAGCCGACGCGTGTGCCGTCATGATTCGCATCGCCCGCGGCCCCGTCGGGCGGGTCGGCCAGCACTTCGTTGATGACGAGCGTTCGTTCGACAACACGCAGCGTCGCTACAGTCGTCGTCTCTCCGACGCCGACCCTGACGGCCGTGATGCCCTGACTGACGCCGACGGCGAGGCCGGACGCGTCAAGCGCGGCGACGCTCGGGTCTTCCGTGTCGAAGGCGACGACAGGGTTCAGAATCTCTTCGCCGAGCGTGTCGAAGACGCGTGCCTTGAAACGCAGCTCGCCGCCGATTGGTATGAGTGCCGCAGCCGGTGTGACCTCGACACGCGCGGCGCGCGCGGGCGGCCCGCCGTTCGTGAGAGTCAAGGTCGCGCGGTTGCTCTCCGCGCCGTCGGCTCGGACGACGAGCGTAGCCGCGCCCGCGCCTCTCATCGAAGACGAGAGCGCGAGGTGTAGCTGGTCGAGCCCGGGCAGGTCGGGCGAGGGGACGACGGCTTCGACGCGCGCGGAACGACCGCCGACGAGGGCCTCGACGTGTTGTGCGTCGCGCAAGCCCGTGCAGAAGACGATCAGGCGGCGTGGGTCGCCGGCCGCGTCGGTCACGTCGAAGGGGCCGGGGCGCAGCGTCGAGTTGTCGAGCGCCACGGCCTCGCCCACGCCCGTCCCGCTCAAGGTGAAGATGCCGGGGGCGGTGAGCGCGACGTTGACCTCGCCGCGGATTTCAAAGCCGTCAGGGTTGTGGATGACGACCTCGTTGAAGCCTGTGCCGAGTCCGGCCGGCAGTTTGAAGTTGAGCTGTGTCGGCGAAGTGAAAAAGATTTGCGCCGCGTGGCCGCCGACCGTGACCGAGAGGTTCTCGACAGTTGTCGGGAACGTGCCATCGTTGAGTCTCGAAGGAGTGTTCGAAGAGAGCGCGAGGTTCTTTCCCGTGATGATGGCGAGAGAGTCCTGCGCGAGCGCGCCCGCGGGCGGCGTCTTGGCGGGGAGGGCTGCGTTGAAGAGTTGCAGGCCGGTCGTGAAGGGCGCGCGCGGCGGGATGGTCGCGACGTAAATCTCGGAGTCGTTCTCGAACTGCTCCGGCACGTCGGGCTCTGACAAGACGCGCGGAAAGTTGAAGACGACGTGCGTGCCCGCGTCGTCGAGCGAAGAGATGATCTCTGCGTTGGCTGGTGAAGGGGCGTCGGTCAGGCGCGTCGTCGTGTTTGTGGGAATGTCTTGGAGATAAAGCTCGACGCTCGCGTCCGAATTAAAGCCTGAGAAGTTGCGGCGCGTGGCGAAGGTGACGCGGTTGCCGTCGCCGCTGATGGACGGATTGAGGGGCACGTCCGAGGCGCGTGTGCCGAGCTGCGTCAACTGTCGTACGAGTTGTTTGTTGCGCCCGTCGAGGAGAAAGACCTGCGTCGCCCCGTTCGAGCCGCGCGCGGAGTAGACGACGCGCAGCCCGTCGTCGCTCACGGCGCGGCCGATGGTCAACGTGAGTGCCTGCAAGCCCGAGACAACCGGCGATGTCTCGCCGGTCGAAACGGAATAGATGAGCAGGTCGCTGAGGCCGCTCTCGGGAGCACGGTCGTTGACGAAGACGACGCGCGAACCGTCGCCGCTCATCTTCGCGGCACGCGCTGAAGCGCCCAAGCCGTTGCGCGTGAGCTGCAAGACCTTCTGCGTCGAAGTGTCCAAGAGAAAAATCTGTCGGGCGAGAGCGGCGTTCTGCCCGGAGAGATCGCGGTCGGAGGTGAAGGCCACGAGCCGGCCGTCGTCGGAGATCGAGGGCAGGAGACAGCCCTGCTCCGCGCGCCGCGCGGGCTCGTCGGGCGTGGTCTGTGTCAACTGCCTGAGACGTGTGCCGTCGTGGAAGAAGATTTCAGAGTCGCCGTCGCGGTTCTCGCCCAGAGGGTCGGCGTTGGAGGCGAAGGCCGCGCGCGTGCCGTCCTGCGAGAGCGCGGGCGCGGGCGCGCGTGACAGCGCCAGTTCTCTGAAGGTCGGCGACTGCGCGGCGTCGGCCGAGACGAGTCGAAGACCTGTTCCCGTGTTGGCGGCGCCGAGGTCTGCGCTCGTCTCGAAGGCGATGCGCGAGCCGTCGCCGCTCATCGACGGATTAAGGTTGAGCGTCCCCGGCGGCGTGTGCGTCAAGCGGCTGACGCCGACGCCTTGCGAGCTGACGCGCGCGGCCAACAGGCAGAGGGAGACGGAGAAGAGAACGACTACAGCCGCACGCCTGAGAAGTGAGGGCACGCCCGACCTCCTTTGCGAAACGAAGAGGCTGGCGGGCCACTTACTAAATCAAATGTTGATGGCTAATGTCCGAAGGGCACTTCCCGCGAAGCGGACGGGTCGAAGCCGTGAGTTGACCTGACCCAATGGCGCGGCATTCTACAACTTCGCGCGCGAAAGGCAAGGAATATTTGAAGGGGCTGAAGGATGCACTATAATCACGGCGTCGAATTTGGCGGACGAGGCCGCGGAGACGCGGACGGACGCAGGCTCTTATCTCATCCCGGGGAGTGAAATGAATGATTATACGCCGCCTATTTTACGTTGCGACCATCTTGCTGCTGCTCTGCGGCACGGCCGCGGCCCAAGAGAAGGAGCCGCAGACGGCCGACGAATACTTCAACCGCGGCGTCGAGCGCGCGAAAAAGGCTCAACTCGACGCGGCCATGGACGACTATGGTAAGGCCATTCTCCTCAACCCGGGCGACGGCCGGGCGTATTACAAACGCGGCGCCCTCAAGGCCACGAAGGCCGACTTCGACGGTGCGCTCGCCGACTTCGACAAGGCCATCGCGCTCGACCCGAACAACTCCGGCGCCCACTACAGCCGCGGCCTCGCCTACATCCGGAAGGGCGACAACGACCGCGCGCTCGCCGACTTTGACAAGGCCATCGCGCTCGACCCGAAAGACACGGCGGCCTACGGCAGCCGCGCCGGCTTGCGCTCTAAGCGGGGCGACTACGCCGGGGCCATCTCCGACTACGACAAGGTTCTCGCCGCCAAACCCAACATCGCGGAGCTCTACATCAGCCGCGGCATCGCTCGTGCGGCGTCGGGCGACTACGACGAGGCCATCGCGGACTACAGCCGTGCCATCGAACTCAGGCCCGGCAGCGCGCCCGCCTACCACAACCGCGGTAACGCCCGCGAGCAGAAGGGCGACGCCGACGCCGCGCTTGCCGACTACAATGAGGCCATCTCCCTCTTCCCCGGCTTCGCGGCGGCCTACGCCGACCGCGGGCTGGCCGAACTCCGCAAAGGCTTGGACGCCGCGGCCGAGCAGGACTTCAAGAAGGCCCTCGAACTCAGCGCCGACCTCGGGCCTCGGATCGAGACCGAGTCGAACAAGATCAGACAGAAGCGTAAGGCCAAAGAGCAGCCCTGAGTTGCGTTCGCCCCGCCAGAAGGCAGGGCGTGCTTTAAGAGATTAAAGATAAAAGGCGAGGGCGCGGCTGGTTGAGTCAGCCGCGCCCTCGCCTTCGCAATCTCCCCTCCGAATTAAATCGCCGGAGTGGATTTAGTGGCCGCGCCCACCGCTTCGCCCGTCGCTGCGTTGCGCGAGAACTCGGGCAGGGCTTCGAAGACTTCGAGGGCGTACTTGACGTTGTTGAAGGGGGCGGAGACTTGGACGCCCTGAATCGCGTCGCGCACGTCAAGCAACAACTCGCGTGCGATGGCTAAGCCCTCGTCGCGGGCGGCGTCTTTGCCTTTTTCAGAAGCGAGGCGCATGCGCTCCATGATGGCGGGGGTGACGCGGACACCGGGCACTTCGTTGTGCAGGAACTCGGCATTGCGGTAGGAGACGAGCGGCCAGATGCCCGCGACGACGGGGACGCGGACGTGCTCGATGCGCCGGAGGAAGTCGCGCAGTTGTTCGGTGTCGAAGACCGGCTGCGTGATGGCGAACTCGGCCCCGGCCTCGACCTTCCACTCGAAGCGCTTGATCTCCTCGTCCAGATTCACCGCGCCGGGGTTGACGCCGACGCCGATGCAGAAGGAGGTCGGCGTGCCCGTCGGGTTGTTGCCGAGGTCGAGCCCGTGGTTGAGCTTGTTGACCATGTTCGTCAGGCCGATAGAGTCGATGTCGAAGACGGCCGTCGCGTCCGGGTACGGCCCCATCTTCGGCGGGTCGCCGGTGATGAGCAGGAGGTTGCGAAGTCCGAGCGCCGCCGCGCCGAGGAGGTCTGACATCATCCCGAGCAGGTTGCGGTCGCGGCAGCAGTAGTGCAGCACCGACTCAAGGCCGATCTCGCGTTCAACTAAAACGGCCGTGGCCTGCGCGCTCATGCGCGTCTGCGCGCGCGGGCCGTCGGGGATGTTGACGGCGCCTACGCCCGCCTGCTTCAGGAGCCGGATGCTCTCCAAGGTCTTCGTCGCGTCGCAGCCTTTCGGCGGCAGCACCTCGACGGTCGTCACGAACTCGCCGCGCGCGAGACGACGGCCCCAGTTCGAGCGCTCTTCGAGCGGCGTGACGGGAATCTCCTCCTCTTTAATCTCCACAACGCGCGCGGCGGCCGTGCCCGCGAGCTTGCCCGTGAGCCCTGTGTGGCGCGGCGAGAGCGGGCGGACGGCGTCGGAGATGAGCTTGATGTGCGCGGGCGTCGTGCCGCAGCAACCGCCGATAAAGCGCACGCCGGCCTGTATGAGACGCTTCGCGTACTTCGCCATGTACTCGGGCGAGCACATGTAGAACTGGCGACCCTGCACGTCGCGCGGCAGACCGGCGTTCGGCTGCGCGGAGAGCTTCTTCGTTGTGACGAGGCGCATCTTCTCGACGGCCGTCAGCACCGTGACGGGGCCGACGCCGCAGTTCAATCCGATGACATCCGCGCCCCACTCGTCCAAGCGCGCGGTGAAGACCTCGGGCGTCGTGCCGAACGAAGTGTTGCCGTCGAGCGAGATGGTCATCTGCGCGATGATGGGCAGGTCGGAGAGTTCGCGCACGGCGCGGATGGCCTGCCGCACTTCGGACACGTCGGAGAAGGTTTCGAGGATGAAGAGGTCAACGCCTCCCTCAAGCAGAGCCTCGGCCTGCTGCTTGAAGAGTTCTTTCGCTTCGTCGAAGGAGGTCGGCCCGTACGGCTCGATGCGCAGACCCAGAGGCCCCATCGCACCGGCCACGTAACAACTCCCGCCCGCCGCCTCGCGCGCCAGACGCGCCGCCGTCGCGTTTATCTCTTGCAGGCGGCCTTCGAGCCCGTACTGCTGAAGCTTGTGCGCGGTGGCCGTAAACGTGTTCGTCTCGATGACCTCGGCGCCCGCGCGCACGTACTCCTCGTGGACGGCGCGCACCAAATCCGGGTGCGTCAAATTCAGCTCGTCGTACGAACGGTTGATGTAGACGCCCTTCGCATACAACTGCGTCCCCATCGCCCCGTCGAAGACGGTGACGTGGTCGCTCTCAAGCAGTTCTCTGAAAGTAATCATGGGAAACTGAACGCTCAAAAAAATATCCCGCGCCAAACAACGCGGGACTTCTGGTCGAAGAAGTTAGCGACGCTGGAAGCGCCGAGCTGTTTAGCTGCTTATTTTACGTGGCCGCAAGTCGCCTTAACTCACCACGTCTTGTCCACGCGCTTATACGCCGCACCGTGCGCGTCTGTCAAGTTTAGCCCTACGGTCAACCAAGCTGGCAGCGCCCGCAGAAGTAGGTCGAGCGGCCGGCGTGTGTGACGCGGCGGATGGGGTCACGGCATTTGGGGCAGGGCTCGCCTTCGCGGTCGTAGACGCGCCAGCGCTTGTTGTAGCCGCCGCCGCCGAAGTAGCTGCCGTCGATGTTCTCGGGGTCAACGTTTATGGTGGAGCCGTGCGCGAGTGCTTCGCCGAGCACGTTGAGGATGGCGCGATGGAGCAGTGTGATTTGACGCCGCGGTAAGCTCGAAGCCGTCGAGAAGGGATTGACGCGTGCGAGGTGGAGCACTTCGGCGGCGTAGATGTTGCCGAGCCCCGTGACCTTCGTCTGGTCTAAGAGCACATCCTTGAGCGCGCGGCTGGTGCGTGCGAGCACGGCCGAGAGGTACGCGGGCGTGAACTCTTCGGAGAAGGGCTCGGGCGCGAGGCCGCGCAGCTCGCGCGCGTCGTTGAGACGTTCGGCCGACACGACTTTCATCAAGCCGAAGTGGCGCTGGTCTGTGAAGGCGAGGCGCCGGCCGTCGTCGAGGTGGAAGAGCGCGTGCGTGTGTTTGGGGAGCGCCTTACGCGGGGGGAGCAGAAGGAAGCGGCCCGTCATGCGCAGGTGCGTGATGAGGACGTGACCGTTGTCCAGCTCCGCAAGGATGTGCTTACCGCGCCGTCCCACCTTTTGAAAACTCGCCCCGCGCAAGGTGCGCGCGAACTCGCGCGGCGTGTTCTCGGGCGCGAGCCCCGGCCGAATGAGTTTCGCCGCCTCGATGCGGAGGCCGGAGAGAAGGCGGTCGAGCGAGCGCGCAACGAGTTCGACTTCGGGTAGCTCGGGCATATGTTCGGAAGTATGAAGTATGAACGCTGAACGATGAACTGAAGGCAAGCAGTCTTCAGTTCATCGTTCAGCGTTCATACTTCATCGTTTCTGCGAGAAGACAGCCTTCGTCGAGCAGTGCGTTCATCTTCTCGACGGATGTTGCTTCGGAGTAGACGCGCAGGGCGGGTTCGGTGCCGGACTGCCGGAAGAGGAGCCAGGACTCGTCGCCGAAGATGAGCTTTGTGCCGTCGAGCGTCTCGACCGATTCGACCGCGTACGCTCCGACCACGGCCGGAGGCTTTGCGCCGAGCGACGCGACGAGGTCGAGGCCGCGCGCGACCTCCATCTGAGAGTCGCGGCGACCGAAATAGAATTCGCCGAACTCGCGGTGCATCTCGCGCACAAGCTCGGTCGGCGTCCGGCCCGAGGCCGCGACCGTCTCAAGGAAGAGCAGCGAATTGAGTATGCCGTCGCGCTCGGGGATGTGGCCGCGCACGCCGATGCCGCCCGACTCCTCTGCGCCGATAAGTATCTCTTCGCGCAGCATGAGGTCGGCGATGTACTTGAAGCCGATAGGCGTCTCGTGAAGCTGTAGGCCGAGCGCCGCCGCGATGCGCTTCAGCAGTACTGACTGAGAGAAGGTGCGCACGACGCCGCCCCGCAGGCCGCGCACGCGCGCAAGGTGCAGGAGGATGAGAGGCACGACCTCGTGCATCGTCATTGTCTCGCCCAGCTCGTTGACCGCGCCGACGCGGTCGGCGTCGCCGTCGGTGGCGAGGCCGACGAGCGCGCCTCGCTCTCGCACACGCTGCTTGAGCGGCTGAAGGTTCAAGTCAATCGGCTCGGGCGCGATCATCCCACGGAAGAGCACGTCGCGTTCCGCGCGGATGGTCTCGACGGCGAGCCGCCCCCCGCGCAGGAAGCTCTCGACCCAGCGCCCGCCGGCACCATGCATCGGGTCGATGACGACGGCCCCGGCCAAAGCGCGCAGCCTCTCAAGATCGACGTAAGCGGCGACCTGCGCGCGATAGCTCTCGACGGAAGTTTCGAGGTCGGTATTGATCTTGAGCGCGTCGCCGCGACGGGGCGCGTTGGCGTCGATGAGCGCCTCGACGCCGGAAGTGGTCTCAGGCGTCGCGCTGCCGCCCCAGGGCGACTTGATCTTGAAGCCGTTGAATCCCCACTGATTGTGTGAGGCCGTGATGACGACGCCGCCCGCCGCGCCCCGGTCGCGCACAGTCCAGGAGATGAGCGGCGTCGGCACGTCTTCCGTGAACGCGGAGACGCCGAGGTCATTACCCACGATGATTTGCGCAACGCACGACGCGAACGAGTCAGACATGAAACGCCGGTCAAACCCGACGACGACCTCGCGCGCGCCTCCACGGAACGTAGCCAGTGATGCTTCGACGCGCGGCGGCGTGTTGATGAAGTCGGCGTAAGCCTGCGCGACGCGCTCGACGTTCTCGAAGGTGAACTCGTCGGCGATAACGGCACGCCAGCCGTCGGTTCCGAAGCGGATGGGCGTCGGATGTACGCGACGCCCGGTCACAGCGCGCCCCCGGTCTGCGTGTAGTCGGTGAGGCTCGTCTTGTCGCCGAGCACGGCGCCCGCGCCGACCAGCGCCGAGCGGCCGATGTGGCAGCCGCGGCCGACGACCGCGCTCGACAGATGCGCGCCCGCGCCGATGCGCGTGTGCGGCCAAACGACCGAGTTCTCGACGCGCGCCTTCTCCTCGACGTGCACGCCCTCGCCGAGCACCGAGTTGATGATCTGCGCCCCCGGCTTGATGGTGCAGTCGTCGGCGAGGAGTGAAAGCTCGTCAATCTCCGCGGCCGTCGCGAGGTCGCACTCGCCGCGGCGATTCTGCAAACGTATGCCGCGGACGCGCCCGCCGAGGATGTCTTGATGGACTTGCAGGTAGCGCGCGGGGGTGCCGATGTCGAGCCAGTAGGCGCCGCCGGGGACGTGCGCGTAGAAACGTGCTTCTCTTTGCAAGAGGTCAGGGAAGAGGTTGTACTCGAACGAATAGCTCTCGTCGGCAGGAATCATGTCGAGCACTTTGGGGTCGAGGATGTACGTGCCGGCGTTGATGGTGTTGACGCTTATCTCGTCGGCGCGCGGCTTCTCGGAGAAGCTGCGGACGCGGCCGTCCTCCTCGGTCTCGACCACACCATACACAGTTGGATTTTCGACGGGCGCGAGGACGACCGTCGCGACGGCCTTGCGCTCGTTGTGCTCGCGGATGACGGCGCGCAGGTCGAGGTCTGTGACGATGTCGCCGTTAAGGACGACCGTCGGCTCGCGCAGGAGATCACCGGCGAACTTGTATGCGCCGGCCGTGCCCAACGGCTGCGGCTCGACCGTGTAACTAATCTTGACGCCGTAGTCGGAGCCGTCGCCGAGCTGCTGCTCGATCTTGTGCGGCTGGTAGGAGAGCGAGAGCGTCACGTCGTTGACACCGGCGCGGCGCAGCGTGTCGAGCTGGTAGAGTAGGAACGGGCGGTTGCAGACGGGCACGACCGGCTTCGGCGTGTAGACCGTCAACGGCCTGAGCCTCGTCCCCTTGCCGCCTGCGAGTATGAGAGCTTGCATATCGAAATCGTCGGCGCGGCAGAGTCTAACACCGCGTCGAGATGCTTTTCAACGACGAGCACGCGCGGCCTCAAACCTCTTGCTTGACACCCCCTTGAGCCAACGTATAATCGCTCTTTGGGCTAAACATTCATACTACTTAAGTTTTAAATGATGCGCGCCCGACTCGGCGCGGAAGGGAAGCGAAGTAATCATGGCCGACAGAAGAGAGGCCGTCATCATCAGCGCCGCGCGGACGCCGACGGGCAAGTTCCTCGGTTCGCTGAAAGGGTTCGCGGCGCCACAGCTCGGCGCGTTGGTGGTGCGCGAGTCTGTGCGGCGCGCGGGCGTGGCGCCTGAAGACGTGGACGAGGTCATCATGGGCTGCGTCGTGCAGGCCGGTCTGGGTCAGAACCCGGCGCGACAAGCGGCGCTGCACGGCGGCATCCCTTTCGGCGTCTCGGCCGTGACGATCAATAAGGTCTGCGGGTCTGGACTGAAGTCTGTGATGATGGCCGCACAGGGGATACAACTCGGCGACACAGAGATCGTCGTCGCGGGCGGGATGGAGTCGATGTCGAACGCGCCGTATCTTCTGAAGCAGGCGCGCGAAGGTTTGCGGATGGGCGACGGCAAGCTCGTCGATTCGATGATTCACGACGGGCTCTGGTGCGCGTTCGAGAACTACCACATGGGCAACACCGGCGAGGTCGTCGCCGAGCGTTACGGCGTCACGCGCGAGGAGCAGGACGAGTATGCGCTGAACTCGCACCGCAAGGCCGCGGCAGCAATCAAGGCCGGCAAGTTCAAAGACGAAATCCTGCCCGTCGAGATTCCGCAGAAGAAGGGCGCAGCCCTCGTCTTCGACACGGACGAGTCCGTGCGCGAAGAGACTTCGCTCGAAGCGCTCGCCAAGCTTCGGCCCGCCTTCAGGGAGGGCGGCACCGTGACGGCGGGCAACGCGCCGGGGGTCAACGACGGCGCGTCGGCGCTGGTCGTCACGTCGGAGGAGCGTGCGCGGCAGTTGGGTGTCGAGCCTCTGGCGCGCATCGCGGCGCAGGCCACGTCGGGGATACAGCCCGAGCTGGTGATGATGGCGCCGGTCGAGGCCATCCGGAAGGTCGTGCGCAAGGCCGGCTGGTCGCTCAACGAGGTGGACTTGATTGAACTCAACGAAGCCTTCTCGGTGCAGGCCATCGCCATCATCCGCGAGCTGGGGCTTGACCCCGCGAAGGTCAACGTCAACGGCGGCGCGGTCGCGCTCGGCCACGCCATCGGGCAGTCGGGCTCGCGCCTTTTGACGACGATGCTCTACGAGATGAGGCGCAGGGACGCGCGGCGCGGGCTGGCCGCACTCTGCCTCGGCGGCGGCAACGCCGTGGCGCTGGCGGTCGACCGCTAAAGTCAGACGAGAAGAACGGAGTCGCACATGACCCCTCAAGACCACAACAAAGTCATCGGCATCATGCACCTCATCTGGGGCGGCTTCAACGCACTGATGATGGTCTTTATGATTCCATTCATCATCCTCATGTTGGGCCCGATAGGGAGCGACCCGACCGCTCCGCCCGAACTCAAGACCATCTTCAGCATTTTCGGAGCGTTCATCGTCATCTTCACGCTTATCTTCAGCATCCCGCCGCTGCTCGCGGGCTACGCGATGCTCAAGCGCAAGAGCTGGGCGAAGACGATGGGCGTCATCGCGGCCTGCTTCGAGGCGCTCAGCATGCCGTTCGGGACGGCGCTGTGCGTCTACACGATGTGGTTCCTCTTCGGGCAGCAGGGCGAGAACTTCCACCGCGGCGGCGGTGCTTCCGCGCCGCAGGACTGGCGCGGGTCTCTGCGCGACGGCAGCGCTTACGACTGGGAGACGCAGCGCACCGCGCAGTCGAGCCGCCCGCGCGAGTACGCGCCGCCCCCACAGCCGCCCGACTGGCGCGGATAGAAAATTTTTCGGAGAGCTTGAGACGTGTCTGAATTGATTGGAGTCGTCGGCGCGGGGACGATGGGTAACGGCATCGCGCAGGTCGCGGCGCGCGCCGGCTACGACGTTGTGCTGCGCGACGTGACGGAAGAGTTCCTTGAGCGCGGGATGAAGGCCATCGACCGCAGCCTCCAACGCGACGTGGACAAGGAGCGCCTGAAGGAAGAGGAGAAGCGTACAATCGTCGGCAGGATTCGGGCGACGACCGCGCTCTCCGACCTGTCGGGCGCGAGCTTCGTCATCGAAGCCATCTACGAGAACCTCGAAGCCAAGCAGACGGTCTTCCGCGAGCTGGACGAGACGTGCGGCGCAGACGCGATACTCGCGTCGAACACCTCTTCCATCTCCATCACCAAACTCGGCGCGGCCACGCGGCGGCCCGAGCAGGTCATCGGGATGCACTTCATGAATCCGGTGCCCGTGATGAAACTGGTCGAGGTCATCCGCGGCATCGCCACCTCGGACGAGACTTGGGCGCGCACGCGCGAGCTGACCGAGCGGATGGGGAAGACGGCGCTTGAGTGTAACGACTCTCCCGGCTTCGTCTCGAATCGCGTGCTGATGCCGATGATTAACGAAGCGGTCTTCGCGCTCCACGAGAATGTTGCCACGCGCGAGTCCATCGACGGCATCATGAAGCTCGGCATGAATCACCCGATGGGGCCTCTAACGCTCGCGGACTTCATCGGCTTGGACGTGTGCCTCGCCATTCTCAACGTGCTGCATACGGAGCTGGGCGACCCGAAGTATCGCCCGTGCCCTCTGCTCAGGAAGTACGTGGACGCGGGCTGGCTGGGGCGCAAGAGCGGGCGCGGCTTCTACGAGTATTAAGGACGACTGACGGCGCGCGCGAAGTCACACGGGACTTCGCGCGCGTTGTTGTTGAAGGCTATGTCGAACGTACGCGGGAAAATCTTCTGCCAGCGCTGCAAGTCGCCCAACGAGCTTGGCGAGGACTCGTGCGGCCAGTGCGGGACGCGCCTGATGCTTCTGGTCGAGCCCTCGGGCGCGCGCTTCGAGACCCGCGGCACGGGCGGCGGGATGGAGGAGCATCTGCTTGAGCGCGTCACCGCCATCGAGACACACATCTCGCGCGTCATCGACAAGATGGAGAAGATGGCCGAGCTGATGCTCAAGCAGTCGCGCTCGGCCTTCTTCGACCACGAGCTTCTGGACACGCTCATCGACGTGCTCGGCGAGTCGGGCGCCATCAGCCGGCAGCGCCTCGCGGAGCTTTGGCGCGAGCGGCGGAAGAAGGAGCCGGGCCAGACGGAAGCCGAAGTTGAGACGGAGCAGCGACCGCGCTTCGAGAAGATTATTGAGGTCGTGCTCGAACACTACGCGGGTGACGAGCGCGAGCCGTTCGAGCAGATAGTCCGCGAGGCTTTCGGTGTCATTGAGAAGGGGAGCTTGACGGCGGGGCTCCGCCGGCTCGAACGCGCGGCGGCGCTCGCGCCGGGGAACGGCCCGCTCAACCACTTTCTCGGCGTGCAGCTCTATCGCAAGGGGCGCACCGCCCCCGCGCGCGACTACTTCGAGCGCGCGTTGGCCGCGGACAAGAATAACGGTTGGCTCCACCTGCTGCTCGGTCTGGCCTGCGGCGACGAGGGCGAGACGGAGCGCGCGCGGCAACTCCTGAAGGATTCAGTCATCCTCAGCGGCCCGACCTTCTCCGCGCACTACGCCTTGGGCCGTCTGGCGGCGTTTGAGTCGAACTGGAAGGTCGCGCTCTCCGAGTTCAAGCTGGCGCAGGCGACGCGCCCCGGCGCAGAGGCGCACTATCTGCTCGGGCTCGCTAACTTTCATCTGGGGCGTGACAAGACTGCTCGGCGCGAGTTGAAGAGGGCCATCACGCTCGACGCCATATACCCGGAGGCACGCTACCTGCTCGGGCTAGTCCTGCTGCGGCTCGGCGAGCGCAAAGAGGCGCGCGGTAATTTCGAGGTGATCGTAATTGCGCGGCCCGGTGTGCAACGCTACCGCGATGCGTTTGCGAACCCGGACGCGGCCGTCGCCCCCACGCTCTTCGAGACGAAGGGTCGCGGGCGGCGTAAGCTTCTGACGAGCGGCGACGAGCGGTTGGCCTCGGCGCTGCGCGAAGACGCGCTGGGCCAAGCCTCGGGCGTGTGAGAGTTCGACCGGGCTGGTTTGACACTTTCGCTTAAGCCGTTATAATTACAACTTTTGCGCGAGTGCGCCTTAAAGGGCTGTCGCTGACCGGGGGGTGTTTTCATGCGAATCGAGGTCGAGAATCTGTCGGCAACGGCCAGTCCCTTCGCGCACACGTATCGCCCCGAAGAGGTCGAGCTGGAAGAGGAGGGCGCGCGTCTCGTCTCGGGCGCGGCCGTCGAGGGGAGCGCCACGCGCAAGGGCGAACAGGTTCGCCTGCGCGGCACGATACGGACGGAGGTCGAGTTGCTTTGCGACCGCTGTGCGGCTCCACAGACAGCGCCGCTCGCGGTCGAGTTCGACACCTCTTTCATCCCGCAGGAGGTCGAAGCAGGGAAGCAGGAGAACGTCGAGCTGCTGCCCGAAGACCTCATCCTCTCGGCCTACGAAGGCGACGCGGTTGATCTTGACGAGCTGGTGCGCGAACAGATTCTGCTCGCGCTCCCTTCGCGCCACCTCTGCCGCGAGGACTGCAAGGGGCTCTGCCAGAAGTGCGGCGCCAATTTGAACGACAAACACTGCTCGTGCGAGCAGGGCGAGGTTGACCCGCGCTGGGCGGCGCTCGCGGATTTAAAAAAGCGTGAACCGTGAACCGTGACCAGTTAAGAACGGTTTTCATCTACGAAGGAGTTATAAAATGCCTAATCCGAAACGACGCCATTCCAAGTCGCGCACGCGCCAGCGCCGCGCACACGACGCGCTGCGCGCGCCGCAGACCGTCCTGTGCGAGAACTGCCAGGAGCCGCGCCAGTCGCACCGCGTCTGCCCGAAGTGCGGCTTCTACGACGGCCGTCAAGTGTTGAAGGTCGAGCAGGAGGCGTAGACGCTCCGGCGCGTGCGCCGCGAGACCTTTTTGATGGGACAGTTCAAACCGACCGGCCGAGTCGTCGTCGACGCGATGGGCAGCGACCGCGCGCCGCACCCGGAGATTGACGGCGCGCTCGCCGCCGCGCGAGACTTCGGCGTCGGCGTCACGCTCGTCGGCCAGCGCGAAGTTGTCGAGAAGGAGTTGCGCCGCTGCGGCTGGCGCAAGGACGGCGACAAGGGCATCTGGTTCGTCGAGGCCGCGGAGTTCATCGGGATGGACGAACCGGTCGCGACGGCCGTCCGGCGCAAGCGCAAAAGCTCGATGCGCATCGGCGCGCGCCTCGTCGCCGACGGGCACGCCGACGGCTTCGTCTCGGCCGGCAACACCGGCGCGGCGATGGCGACGGCGAAGATGGTGATAGGGATGCTGCCCGGCGTTGACCGTCCCGCGCTCGCGGCGCTTTTGCCGACGAAGTCGGGGCGCCCGACGCTGCTCCTCGACGTGGGCGCCAACGCCGAGTGCAAGGCTCACCACATCGCTCAGTTTGCTATCATGGGCGAAGCTTATTCGCGCTCGGTGTTGGGGACGGAGCGGCCGACCGTCGGCCTGATGTCCATCGGCGAAGAGGAGGCGAAGGGGAACGACTTGACGAAAGAGGCGTTCCCTCTGTTGCGCGAGCTGAAGAGCTTGAACTTCGTCGGCAACGTCGAGGGGCGCGATGTCTTCTCGGGCAAGGTGGACGTGATTCTGACGGACGGCTTTACGGGCAACGTCATCCTCAAGCTCTCCGAAGGCTTGCAGGACGCGGTCGTCACCTTGATTAAGCGCGAGCTGTCGGCGTCGGTCATCACGAAGACGGGCGCGGTGCTCGCCCGTCCCGCGTTTCAGAATTTGAAGAAGCGGCTCGACTACGCCGAGTACGGCGGGGCGCCGCTTTTGGGCGTGCGGCGGATTGTGGTCGTCGGCCACGGCAGCTCGAACGCGCGCGCCGTCCGCAACGCCATCCGCAGCGTGAAAGAGTTCTCCGAGCACGGCGCGCAGGAGCGCATCGAGCGCGGCATCGCCGAGACGAACGCGCGCGAGTCGGTCGCGGTACATGGGAATGATGAAGTATGAACGATGAACTGAAGGCATTGAGCTTTCAGTTCATCGTTCATCGTTCATACTTCCTAGTTTCTTTGTGGTATGTTCTGGCAGACTCAGAGAAAGCAGGCAGGTTGATGGCAGAAGTCAGATCGGCAATACTCGGCACGGGTCGCGCCTATCCGCAGGGCATCCTGACGAATGCCGACCTCGAAAAGATGGTCGAGACCTCGGACGAGTGGATCACCACGCGGACGGGCATCAAGGAGCGCCACCGCGCCTCGGAGGCCGAATACACCTCTCTCTTCGCGGTCGAGGCGTCGCGCAAGGCCATCGAGCGCGCGCGCATCGACCCCATCGACATCGGTCTCATCATCTGCGCCACCGTCTCGCCCGACCAGATTCTTCCTTCGACCGCTTGTCTGATACAGGCCGAGTTGGGCGCGCACCGCGCCGCGGCCTTCGACCTCGCCGCCGCCTGCTCCGGCTTCGTCTACGGCCTGACGATGGCCGACAAGATGATTAAGACGGGGCAGGTGCGCTACGCCTTGGTCATCGGCGCGGAGGTTCTGTCGCGCTACGTCGATTTCACAGACCGCTCGACCTGCATCCTCTTCGGCGACGGTGCGGGCGCGGCCGTGATGGGCGCGGCCGAGGGCGACCGCGGCATTCTCTCGACGCGCATCTACTCCGACGGGCGCTTCGCCGAACAGCTCTACTCGCCCGGTGGCGGCACGCGCATCAAGCCGACGGCCGAGACACTGTCGCAGGGGCTCCACTACTTTAAGATGAAGGGCAACGAGCTGTTCAAGATCGCCGTGCGCTCGATGGCCGACGTGTCGGTCGAGGTCTTGAGCGAGGCCGGTTACAAGCCCGAAGATGTGAAGCTCTTCATCCCGCATCAGGCGAACCAGCGCATCACGGACGCCGTGGCGTCGAGGCTGAACGTGGACAGCTCAATCGTCTACTCGAACATCGCCTACCACGGCAACACGTCGTCCGCTTCCGTGCCTATCGCGCTCGACGAGTGCATCGAGAAGGGCATGGTCTCCGAGGGCGACCTCGTGCTGCTCGCCTCCTTCGGCGGCGGCGTCACGTGGGGCGGGGCGCTGATTAAGTGGTAGGTCAGTTTTCAGTTTTTAGTTTTCAGCTAAAGCAACGAGCTGAATTCTGCTGACTGAAAACCGAAAACTGAAAACTGAAAACTATGTCGGTAGCTTTCATCTTTCCGGGTCAGGGTTCGCAGGCGCCGGGTATGGGGCGCGAGCTGGCTGAGCGGCACGCGGCGGCGCGCGAGGTCTTTGAAGAGGCGGACGAGGCTTTGGGGTTCGCTCTGTCGCGGCTGTGCTTTGAAGGGCCGGCGGAAGAGTTGCAGTTGACGGAGAACACGCAGCCGGCCATTCTCGCGACCTCGATTGCGGCGTTGCGTGCGGCGCAGAGTGAAGGGTTGCCGCGGCCGGCCTTCGTGGCCGGGCACAGCCTCGGCGAGTATTCGGCCCTCGTGGCGACGGGCGCGTTGAGCTTGAGAGAGGCCGTGTCGGTCGCCCGCAAGCGCGGGCGCTACATGCAGGAGGCCGTCCCCGTCGGCGCGGGCGCGATGGCCGCAGTCCTCGGCGCAGAGATCGAGACGGTCGAGGCCGTATGTCGTGAGGTCGCGCATGAGGGCGAGATTTGCTCCGCCGCGAACATCAACTCGCCCGGGCAAATCGTGATCGCCGGGAGCGCTGCCGCGGTCGAGCGTGCGCTGCCCATCTTGAAAGAGCGCGGAGCCAAGCGCGCGATACCTTTGAAGGTGAGCGCGCCCTTCCATTGCGCTTTGATGCTGCCCGCGCAGGAGCGTTTGGCGGCCGACCTCGACGCCATCGAGTTCAGGGACTTGAGCGTGCCGCTCGTCACGAACGTGGACGCCGCGGTCATACGCACCGGCGCAGAGGCGCGCGCCTCGCTCGTCCGTCAAGTCTCAAGCCCCGTGCACTGGCGCGAGTCGGTAGAGTTGTTGACGCGCGAGGGCGTCCGTACCTTCATAGAGGTCGGGCCGGGGAAGGTCTTGAGCGGGCTCGTGCGACAGACGGCACCGCAGGCGCGCGCGGCGAATGTCGAGGACGCGGCAAGCCTCGCGGCGGCAATCGCGGCCGTGCGCGAACAGGGCGGAAGCCGTGCCGCCGCGGGCGATTAAGTTTTTGGGTTTTCCAACTTCAGACGCAGAGGAGCAGGACTAATGGCCGATCAGGAGATCGAGAATAAGGTTAAGCAGATCATCATCGACGAGCTGGGTGTGGACGAGAACGAGGTCACGCCGAACGCGCGCTTCATCGACGACCTCGGCGCCGACTCGCTCGACACGGTCGAGTTGGTCATGCGCTTCGAGGAGGAGTTCGGCATCGAGATTCCGGACGAGGACGCCGAGAAGATTCAGAGCGTCCGCGACGCATACAACTACATCGACCAGCACAAGGCGAAGGGCTAGGAGCCCCGAAGCCTTCACGGCCCCGCGCCGGGTGTCAAAGATAAGTCCCCGGCGCGGCAACCGGCCGCGCTAAGTTGAGCGTGGCCGATTCGCCCCTGCGCGAACCGTCACGCGGGGGCGCGCGTGTCGGCCGCGAGCCGGCGCCGCAGTCCGCACTCCTTCGGAGGAGCAGAAGCTTTGAAACGTCGCGTAGTAGTTACGGGCATGGGAGGCGTCACGCCCTGCGGGCATACCGTCGGGGAGACGTGGGCGGCGCTGATGTCGGGCAAGAGCGGCGTCGGCTATATCGAGAAGTTCGACACCTCGAAGTTCTCCGTCAAGATCGGTGCCGAGGTCAAGAACTTCGACCCGCTCAAGTTCATCGAGAAGAAAGAGGCCCGCAAGATGGGCACTTTCATCCACTTCGCCGTCGCTGCCGCCGACGAGGCAGTCTACGACGCGGGGCTCGTCGAGCGCGGGCAGAAACTCTACGACCGCTACGGCGAAGAGACATCGTGGCGCATCGGCACCTACATCAGCAGCGGCATCGGCGACTTCTGGGCCATCGAGCGCGAGCACTCGAAGCTCCTCGAAGAGGGCCCGCACCGCGTCTCGCCCTTCTTCATTCCCTCGTCCATCGTTAATCTCGCCGCCGGGCAGGTCTCGATTCGCTTCGGCGCCAAGGGGCCGAACTCCGCGACGGCGACGGCCTGTTCGGCGGGCGCGCACGCCATCGGCGACAGCCTCAAGATTATTCAGCGCGGCGACGCCGACGTGATGATCTGCGGCGGCGCCGAGTCGGCGATTACGCCGATGTCGGTCGCGGGCTTCGCCGCGATGCGCGCGCTCTCGACGCGCAACGACGACCCGGAGCACGCCTCGCGCCCGTTCGAGCGCGACCGCGACGGCTTCATCATCGGCGAGGGCGCGGGGCTGTTGGTTCTCGAAGAGTTGGAGTTTGCGAAGGCGCGCGGCGCGAGGATCTACGCGGAGCTGGTCGGCTACGGCATGACGGCCGACGCCTTCCACATCACGATGCCGGACGAGACCGCGTCGGGCGCGGTGCGCGTGATGACGATGGCTTTGAGGGACGCGGGCGTCACGCCTGAGCAGGTCGGCTACGTCAACGCGCACGGGACTTCGACGCCCTACAACGACAAGTTCGAGACGCTCGCCATCAAGAAGACCTTCGGCGAACATGCTTACCGCTTAGCCGTCAGCTCGACGAAGTCGATGACCGGCCATCTCCTCGGCGCCGCCGGAGGCATCGAGGCGGTCTTCTCCGTCCTCGCCATCAAAGAGGGGATTCTGCCGCCGACCATGAACTACGTCAACCCAGACCCCGACTGCGACCTCGACTACGTCCCCAACGAGCCGCGCCCCGCCCGTCTCGACTACGCGCTCTCGAACAGCTTCGGCTTCGGCGGCACCAACGCCGCGCTGCTCTTCAAACGCTATGAAGGAGAGTAGGCAGAAGGCAGATGGCAGCAGGCAGTTGAAAGCGCCGCTGTCAAGAACTTTGGATTAATCTTTCAACGTCCGTCACGCGGAGCGACTGCCTACTGCCCTCCGCCTACTGCCTACTGATTACCATGAAAATCGTCGTCTTAATGAAACAAGTCCCCAACAAGGACGCCGTCCTGCGCGTGCGCGGGGACGGGAAGTGGGTGGAGGAGGGCGACCTCTCGTTCGAGGTGAACGAGTCGGACGGGTACGCGCTCGAAGAGGCTCTGCGCTTGAAGGAGAAGAAGGGCGGCGAGGTCGTCGTCGTCACGCTCGGGCCGCAGCGCGCGAAGGCGGTCATCAAGGACGCGCTCGCGCGCGGCGCCGACCGCGCCATCCACGTCGTCGCGGACGACTTCGGGCAGGCGGGGGCGTTCGCCGTCGCCAAGGTGCTCGCAGAGGCCGTGCGTCCCGAACAGCCAGACCTCGTGCTCGCGGGCCTCCAGTCCGACGATCAGGGCTTCGGCCAGACGGGCGTTATCGCCGCCGAGCTTTTGGGACTGCCGCACGCGACCATCGTGATTGAGGTTGACTACTCGGGCGAGCAGTTGCGTGTGAAGCGCGAGCTTGAGAGCGGTTGGTATCAGTGGTACACGATGCAGACGCCCGCGCTCCTGACCATCCAGTCGGGCATCAGCCAGATACGCTACGCCACGCTCAAGGGCATCATGGCCGCGAAGAAGAAGGAGATACGCGAAGTGCAACCTGCCATCTCCTCCGGCGAGGGCGAGTTCCAAACGGTCGAGCGCGTCTACCTCCCGCTCAAGCAGAAGCAGACGCAGTTCCTCGGCGACGGCGACGCCAAGCGCGGCGCGGCGCAACTCGCCGAGAAGCTTCGCAACGAAGCGAGAGTCATCTGAAATCATGAGCAACGGAATACTCGTCTTCATCGAGCACCGGCAGGGTGCGATTAACAAGACTTCGTTTGAGGCCGTGGCCGCGGCGCAGCAGTTGGGCGCTGGTGTAGGGCAGGAGGTGTCGGCGGTCGTCCTCGGCGCGGACGCGTCTCTGGCAAACGAGGTCAAGGGCTTCAAGCTGGCGGGCATCGTGTCGGCCGAGAATCCGAAGCTGGCCGACTACACGCCCGACGCCTATGCCGACGCCTTCGAGCAGGTCGTGCGCGCGCGCGACCCGCAGTACGTCATCTTCCCGCACACGTATCTCGTGCGCGACTTCGCGCCGAAGCTGGCCGCGCGGTTCGGCAAGGGGCTTGTGAGCGACTGCATCCGCATGAAGGCCGAGGGCGGCAGCGTCGTCTTCACGCGCCGTCTCTTTCAGGGCAAGATGGACGCGGACGTTTCGGCGCGGGGCGAGGGCGCTGTCTTCGCGACCTTCCAGTCGGGCGCGTACCGCGGCGATCAGGCTGAGCGGGGCGAGGGCGCTGAGGTAGAGTCTTTGCCGGTCGAGGTCGGCGAAGTGCGCATGCAGCCCGAGGCGCCGTTCCAAGAGGTGAAGCAGGCGGTTGACCTGTCGAAGACGGACGTGATCGTCGCCGTCGGCCGCGGCATCAAGAGTCAGGAGAACATCGCTCTGGCGCAGAAGCTGGCGGAGATGCTCGGCGGCGACCTCGCCGCGTCGCGTCCCATCTGCGACGCGGGCTGGCTGCCGATTGACCGGCAGATAGGGTCGTCGGGGCAGACGGTCGCGCCCAAGCTCTACATCGCGCTCGGCATCTCGGGAGCGATTCAACATCTCGTCGGGATGAAGAACGCGGGCACCATCGTCGCCGTCAACAAAGACCCCGAGGCGCCCATCTTCGACATCGCCGACTACGGCATCGTCGGCGACCTCTTCGAGGTCGTGCCGACTTTGACGGAGGAGATACAGAAGCTGAAGGGCTGAGCTTTCACCACGGCAGAGACAGAGACACGGCTTGCAGTTGATAAGACTGCAAGCCGTGTCTCTGTCTCTGCCGTGGTGAAAAACTTTTACGACGCCGGCAGATTCTTTAAATCGCTCAACACCTCATCCGGCTTCCATTCGTTCCCGCGATATATCTTAAACAACTTGCCGTCGGGTGTGACGACGGCCGTGCGGAGCGAGTGAATGACCTGATCGCCTTCGGCCTTGTAGGTTAACCCGAAGAACTCCGCCAGTCGCCTGACCTCGGCCGGGTCTCCGGTCGCGAAATCCCAGTTATCGAACTTGCCGCCCGCGAAAGTTCCGCCGTATGCCTTGAGCACCGGCGGGCGATCATACTCCGGATCGAGCGTCACGCTCAGCAGGTGCGCGCTCTTTCGCAGCGACGCATCCTCAATGATGGCTGCGTTGAGCCGCGCGAAGTTGGCGCTCATCAGAGGGCAGTAGTCGGGGAGTGGGCAGCGCGTGTAGATGAAGGTGACGACGAGCGCGCGGCCTTTGAACTGCTTCATGCTCAAGGGGCGCCCGTCTTGATTGACGAGCTTCACGTCGGGCACTTCCGCACCGGGCTGCGGCTCGTTCGCGCCGGTCGTTGGCGTGTTGGGACTGCTGCCGGGGAGTCCCTTCGTAATGACGGGCGAGTCGAGCCAGTATCCTTCGTCCGTGACGACGAGCGCGGCCTGCAACTGGTCGCCCGCCTCCATGACCTTGAGCGCCTCTGCGTCGCGCACAGGGAAGTGCATCGTCATGGCAGGCATGTAGCCCTTCACGTCTCCATGCTCGACCGTGACCTCACCCTTCGCGCGGTCAACCGAGATGACCTTACCCTTCAGCTCATAGCGATTCTCGTTCACAGTTTTTGGTGAACAACCTTGAAGAAGGAGGGACGCGAAGAGGACGGCCGACAGTATCCGGCGAAGTCTGCGGGGGCAGTGGCTCATGCGCCGATTGTGTCGCAGCCGCGCAGCCGCGCGCAACCGTACCGGTGCGCGCAGGGGTCACTTTCACGTGCGCCGCGCGAGATGTGCTAGGATGTCGGGCAACCTCCGATGGAAACAACAGCACAGTCGAACGTACAGGCCAAGGCGAGCAGGCTCGACGGCTCGCGCGTGGCCGCAGAGATAAAGCGAGAGGTGGCCGAAGAGGTCGAGCTTCTGCGCCGTGAGCAGAACGTTACGCCGCGGCTCGTGACCGTCCTTGTCGGCGACGACCCGGCCTCGGCCGTCTACGTCCGCAACAAGGTGCGGACGTGCGAGGAGCTCGGGCTCGCCTCAGAGCACCATCACCTGCCCGCGGACACGCCCGCAGCGCGCCTGCTTGAGATGGTTGCGGAGTTCAACGCGCGCGAAGACGTGGACGGCCTCCTCGTACAACTCCCGCTCCCGAAACAGATGAACGAAGCGGCCGTCATCGAGGCCATCGACCCTTCGAAGGACGTGGACGGGTTCACCCCCGTCACGGTCGGGCGGATGATGCAGCGGCGGCCGACGCTTCTGCCTTGCACGCCCGCGGGCATCGTCGAGCTGCTCGTGCGCGAGGGCGTGAAGATTGCGGGCGCGCGCGCGTGCGTCGTCGGCCGCAGCAACATCGTGGGGCGCCCCGTCGCCGAGCTGCTTCTGCAAAGGGACGCGACCGTGACCATCTGCCATTCGCGGACGGGCTGCCTGCCGGAGGTGACGAGGGAGGCAGACATTCTCGTCGTCGCCATCGGCCGCGCGGGCTTTATCCGCGGCGAGCATGTGAAGCCCGGCGCGACCGTCATCGACGTGGGGATGAACCGCGTGACGGATGCAGACGAGGTCAAGGCGCTCTTCGGCGAGGACGCGCCGCGTCGTCTGAAGACTTTGAGCGAGCGCGGCTACACGCTCGTCGGCGACGTGCATCCGGCCGAGGTCGAGCGCGTCGCCGGCCGGCTCACGCCCGTCCCCGGCGGCGTCGGCCTGCTCACGGTGGCGATGCTCATGAAGAACACCGTCAAGGCCGCGCGCCTCCGTCGAGGAATTTGAAAGGCAGCAAGCAGTAGGCGGATGGCAGTAGGCAGTTAAAACCTGTGCCATCGTATGCTTTGGGATAACCTCTCACATCCGTTAAGAGAAGCAACAGCCTACTGCCATCTGTCATCGCTTACTTATGTTGAGAGTCGGGCTGACCGGGTCGATTGCGGTTGGAAAATCTTTCGTCTCCGGCGTGTTGGCGGAGCTGGGGTGTCACGTCGTGGATGCGGACGTGGTGGCGCGGCACGTGGTGGCGCCCGGTGCGGAGGGCTTACGCAGAATCGTCGAGGCGTTCGGCGCATGGGTCTTGCGACCCGACGGGACGCTCGACCGCACGCGGGTCAGCGCGATTGTCTTTAAGAACAAGGCGAAGCGCGAGCTGCTCAATTCGATGCTGCATCCGCTCATCATCGCGGAGCAGGATGAGCTGCTGCGTCGCTGGGAACGCGAAGACCCGCGCGGCGTCGGGGTGGTGGACGCGGCGCTGTTGATTGAGTCGGGCGGGCATAGGCGTTTCGATAAGCTGATCGTCGTCCACTGTCGCCCGGAGGTGCAGCTCCAACGATTGATGCTGCGCAACAGTCTCGCGCGCGAGGAGGCGGTCGCGCGCATCGCCGCGCAGATGCCGCAGGAGGAGAAGCTGCGCCACGCGGACTTTAAGATAGACACTTCGGCGAGCTTCGAAGAGGCGCGCAGGCAGACCGAGGAGGTCTACGCCGCGCTCCGCCGTCTCGCGGATAAGGGCGCGGCCAAGCGCTGAGTGATTGATGAAAGTCGTCGGGCAAAAAATCTCGGGACGGAGGCGCGTGAGGTTTGCGCGCGGCTTGAGGCTGTGGCTGTCGCTCGTCGTGTCGGGCACGCTCATGCTCAGCGGGTGCTTCAGAGAGGAGAAGGGCGAGCGCTTCTACGGGAAGGTCGAGGTTCCGGCCGCACAGGAGTTTCGTTGGAGCGACGGCGGATTGCCGAAAGTCTTCGACCCGGCGCGCGCCGCCGCGCCACCGGACACGGACGCGGTGCGTGCGCTCTTTGAAGGCTTGACCGAGTATGAG
>JBJMGQ010000290.1:0-10651 GCA_045807845.1 Pyrinomonadaceae bacterium
CGCGTGCGTGGCACGCGCGCCCGACTCGAAGACTTCACCCGGCGGAACCGTTGTTACGTAACTCCAATGCGCGTCCGACTCGACGAGCCAGCGGAAGCCGACCGCGGGGTTGTAGAGCAGATACTCCTGCCAGAAGTAGCGCACGCCCTCGAACTCGACGCTCCTGACCATGTAGCCGATGACGGTGAACTCACGCCCCTCGAACTCGGCCGTGCCGCCCAGAGGAATGGACTTGCCCCAGCCCTTGGGTTCGAGCGTCTTGAGGTAGCGGAGCCGTCCCTGACTCGCGTCGAGCAGCGAGCCGCAGTTCGGGCACCCGACGCGCTCCGTCCGGTCGGGCGCGCGCAGCTCCAAAGGCCCGCCGCAGTTCGGGCAGCTCACCTGCGTCACCGCGACCGCGCGCGCCTCGCGCTCCTCCGTGCGCTGCGCGTGCGCGAGTCCCAGCTCACCCAGGTTCGTCTCGCGGCCGACGAAGACGAGCGGCGGCTGCTCGCCGTAGTCGAGCGTGCCGAAGGTGCCGCCCGCGCCCGAGAGGTCTGCGTAAGCGTAGGTCTCTCCCGGCGTGAGCAGATACGGAATCTCGCCCTTCGCGCCGAGCATGCGCGCCGTGCCCTTCTCCGCGACCACGGGAGGCTGTTGCGCGGGGATGGCCCAGACCTGTTGACCTAACTGAAGCGAGTCGAACGTGGGGAGCGCGTTCGGCGAAGGGACTTGAATCTGGAAGGTGAGGTAGAAGCGACCCTGCGCCTCCGCGAGCCAGCCCCAGCGACCATCCGCGAAGGCCGCGTACCACTCGTCCCAGAAGCCTCCGGCCGCGTGCTGCAACTGCGCGCGCCCCGTCAGCTCGAAGGCGACGCCGAGATAGACGCCGCCGAGTCCCACTTCGAGCGGCGAGCCGGACTCGACGATGTCGGCGACCTTGCCCGCGTCCTCGATTCCGCGGTCGGTGCGCGCCACGACCGAGCGGCAGAACTCGCAGACGACCACGACGGACGAGCCCGTCTTGAACAGAACCTCCGCGCCGCACGCGGGGCAGTTCGCGCGCAGCGCCATCAGCCGTCACCCCCGCTCGCTTGTGCTTGCGCTTCGGCGGCGGAGCGGCTGATGCTGCGCACGCACACCTCCTCTGCGCCGAGCATCTCGCGCAGCCGCTCGTCCCAAGGCCACTCGGGGCGCTCGCGGCAGCAGTAGAGATTGAAGGTGGCGACGCGGAACTCGGGGTACGTGTGGCAGGCGAGGTGCGACTCCGTCAACATGGCGAGCCCCGTCGCGCCGCCCTCGCCGGGAAACTTGTGCCAGAGCTGCTCGCCCACGACGCACAGCCCCAGCTCCTTAACAGCACGCGCGAAGACGCCGCGCAGACGTTCCACGTCGCGCAGCGCCTCGGCGTCACACCCCGACGCCTCGATGAGCCATTCCGTCCCGACAGTCAACATGGCTTGGAGAAGAACGACAAGAGCGGCTGTGTCTGGCCTGAACTGAACGCGTGCGAGAATAGGATAAGAGACGACCCTTTGCAATACCCTTCTTGCGCGGAGCTGCAAGCCGCCCGCCCGGGCGTCGTTCTAAAAGCAGTCTCGACCCACGACACTTCCAAGTGGATAGTCGAATTCCTCCCGCCGCGCGCTCACGAATAGAGCGCCGCCGACCATCAACGCAAGACTTCAAGGAGCACACGGCTTGCCCAACAACCCATCCTGCCAGCATTTGAGCTGATCGCTGGCCGCTCCCAGCAGCCACGGCAGCCACGAATTGTTTGTTATGAAGAGCAGGTACGCCAGCACGCCGACAATGGCGATGACGAGCCCCAGCCGCAGGAGGAACTTGACCCAGCGCCGGAGCCGACCTCCGCCCACGGGGCCGCCCAGTATGAAGTCCCCGACGAACAGGATGAGGGCGTGCAGGCCCCCCGTGATGGCGAGCGCGATGAGGCCGAAGCGCTGCACCTCCTTCCACGCCAGAATGATGCCGAGCGCGATGAGCGCCGCCTCGAAGAAGTAGAGGACTCGCAGCAGATGGAGCGTGAAGAGGTTCGAGAGGCTGCCCGGAACGGCGACCTCGGCCAGCCCCCAGACCCAGCGCGTGAGCCGCACGAGCCAGAGCACGAACCGGCCGCCGCGCCTGCGCTCGGCCGCGATGCCGTCCACCATGCGCCCGAAGATGCGGCTGGCGCGCCCCGCGTTGAGCACCGTGTCGCGCGGCGTAAAGGCGCGCTCCGCGTCGTAGTTCTCTTGAAAGTCGCGCTTGAACTTGTCGAGCGGGTCTTCCTTTTCGAGGAAGGAGTGGAGGAAGCCTTTCAGCGAAGGATTGATGTTCGCGCCCTCCAGCTTCGCGACGAGCTTGGCGGCCAACGTCGTTCCATCGTCCTTCACCCCGGCCTTCAACTCCTCCGCGACGAGGCGGCGCAGCTCCGCCTTGTCCTTCGGCTCAAGGAGCCTTTCGACGGACTCCTCGACGATGATGGCGCGGTGCGCCTCTTCAATCAGCTCGTCGCGCAGCTTCGCGTGCGCTTGGTTCGGCAGCAGCGCGCAGATGACGCGCTCGGCGGCGTCGAGACGACCCCACATGATGTCGTTCTGGCGGAAGCGCTTCTCGAAGAAGGCGCCGAAGTGGCCGAGCGTCGTCCCGGCCAGCTTCTGCACCTTCTGCTTCTTCTCATCGACGAGGGCGACGGCGTCCTCCGGGCTGATGCGAAAGACCTCGACCGGGTCAAGCTCGTCGCCGACCTCGGTGGCGTGCAGAATCGGGTAGGAGATCAAGTCGTAGTCGTCGAAGTGGCGGTAGTAGTACCAGAGCGTGTAGCGGAGCACCCCGTCGAAGCGGCTCGGGGCGGCGCGGCCGTGCTTGACTGTCGCGCGCGGCTGCGACGGGTCGAGCGCCTTCTTGCACCGGGCGCGCGCCCTGTTGATAGCCCTCTGCAATTCCTGCCACACCTTCTCCGTGAGCGCCTTCACCGCGTCCTCACTGGCCGGCGCGCTGCCGGGCGCGGCGAGCAGTTGCTCAAGACGCTTCTTCTCTTCGCCCGCGTCGAGCTTGTCCACCGCCGCGCGCAGTTGCGTCAACGCCTCGGCGCCGAGCGGTCGTCTCAGCAGCTCTTTCGCGTAGTCGCGCCGGGCCTTGTCCGTCGGCTCCTTGAGCAGTTCGAGGAGGTCTGCGGAGGAGACGCCGAGGGCGGCGACGAAGGTGCGGAAGATGTTGTCTGCGGCGCGCGACCAGAGGCGGTTGCGCGCTACGCGCAGCCCCGTGAAGGCTCGGGCCACACGGCGCTTGATCTCCGACAGCGCCTCGCGCGCTTCGCGGCGCGACGCCTCCTGCCAAAGCTCCTGCGTGCCTCCGCCCTGCGCGGCTTCGTGCACTTCGCGGGCGCGCTCGTCGAAGCATGAGAGTTGGTTAATCTTCTGAAGCACGAACTTCACGCGCCGCACGAGCCACATCAGGTCGAAGCGCAGAAGGAACTCGGCCTCGTACTTTTCGCCGTGCTGCGGCTCGACCGCGTAGTTGTCCGTGCGCCACTGGCGCACGAGGTAGCGGACGGCGGTGAACTCGTCCGAGTCCTCGTCGAACCCGGCGGCGCGCGCGACGAGCAGCGTCAGGTCGTCCGTCACCTCCGCGACGCGCAGCCGCTGGTAGCCGCCCCAGGAGATGTCGCTCCGCTTCCCTTCGGCCCACTTGCGGAGTCTCACCGGGTCGTCCAGCAGCTCACGCAGGCTCGGGGGATACTTGTAGTTCGGGTCGTGCTCCCTCCTCCACTTCAGGTCGTCTTCGAGGCCGTTGAGGATGTGGCCGACGCGCTCGATGAGGCGATTGCGCCCGAGCACGCGGACGAGGTCTTCGACGATGGTCTGGTAGCGCGGCAGCGTCGTCAGCGCCATCAGCGCGTTCTTGAAGAAGTCGGGTCTCTGTGCGAACTCGTCCTCGTCCTCGGGATGCTCGGGCGAAGGCTCGATGTAGATGAGCTTGCGGTCAACGGGCGCGTCGGCGTGCCGGAACGGGAGCGCGTCGGAGGCGAAGCTGAAGGGGCTGTTGTCGAGCACGCCGCCGTCGCTGAAGGAGCGCTCCTCGAAGACGACCTGTCTCCCCGCCCCGTCCGCTGTGGCCGCGCCGTCATCGCCGCCCGCGCGCGGCAGGTACTCCTCATAGAACTTCTTCAGGTGGTCGCTCCCGACCGGGTATTCGACCGCCCCTCCGTCCGGCGGGAAGTTCTTGACCGCGGGCTTAATGTCGTTGAAACGCATCACCTCGAAGGCGGCCTGATGGGCGGAGGTGCTGCGGGCGGCGAAGGCGAGGAAGGGATTGTAGGGGGAGCTGAAGTCGTTGCGATACTCGCCCCCGACGGTCTTGGTGTAGTAACGGAAGCGGAAGACGTTCCGGTGGCGGCGCTCGTGCGCGACGCCGTCGGCGAGCCGCAGAGGAATGACGCGGCCGTTCATGTCCGTCGTGGTCACGAACAGGTCGAGCTCGTCCACGAGCGGCGACTCCTTCTCGCGCTCCTCGTTCGGCGCCACGGCCGCGCCCTTCTTCCGGCCGTCGGGCTCCGGGTTGTCCATGCCCCGCAGGGCTTGAAGCAGCTTGAGGTACATGCGCCGGCCGTTGAGCAGAGCGCGCGGCGGCTTCTGCCCGCCGAGGCCGAGGTGCTCGTCCGACTTGCCGTCGTTGAGGAGCACGCCGATGTCGCCCTCTCTGACCCAGAGCTTCTTCAGCTCGTCCATCGACTGATCGTTGGCGAGCGCCTTGGCGAGATAGACGGCGTTGATGCCGCCGGCCGAGGTGCCCGTGAGAATGTCGATGATGAAGCGCGTTTGCAGCGGGGCGTTCTTCCCCTCCTCGACCTTGTCGAGCGATAGCAGCGGCTCGCCCCGCGCGAGAATCTGCCCGAGCTTGCGATAGACGCGCGTGCTGCCTTCAAGCTCTTCATTGGAGAGGTGTGCGAACCTTGGGACGCCCCCCGGCACCGGCGCTCGCTCGGGGGCGGTGGCGCGCACGAGGCGGAGCAGCTCCTGCGCGACGCCGTTCATGTAGATGGCGAGCGAGGAGCCGCCGTACATGACGACGGCGAAACGGACTTCCTGTGTGTACTCAACCGCCGGTCGGGTCTTCTCGACGGTGACGGTCGGGGGCGACTGGCTCATGGCTTTCCTCTTCATGGTGAGAGCCCGACCCGGCGAGTGCCGGAGGGCGCAGCGGGTTCCGCGCCGGGTCGGGCTGTGATTGGGGCTGCGGTCTGTCCGGGGGACGGCCTCACGAAGATATGAGGCCGCCGGTCGAAACATTTCGAGTACATCGAAGCCTGAACATCTTGCCCGAGACGCAGTTCCGAGACGGTGGAGCGTGTGCGGTGTTTTGTGAAGCCGCCCGGGCGAACGCGGCGGCCGGCGCTATCTCTACCACACGGGGGGCGCGCGCGAAAGCTTTTTGTTCAACTGCCGCCCCGGCTGCCCGCGCGCCGTGCTATCATCCGGCCCGGGAACTCCGGGAAAGCACTTCTAAACGACTATGCTCTATCTCTCACAGGTGCTCGGCCGGCCCATCCGCGAGGTCGAGGGCGAGCGGGTGGCGACGCTCAAGGACGTGATCGTCCGTCTGGGCAGCGACCATCCGCCGGTGACGGGGCTCGTGGCGCGCTACCGCCGCCGCGACTTCTTCGTCCCGCGCGCGCGCGTCGCGCGCATCGACGTTTCGGGCGTCCGGCTCAACTCCGACATCCTCGACCTGCGCCGCTTCGCGCGACGCGAGGGCGAGGTGCTCCTCGCGCGCGACGTGCTCGACAAGCAGCTCATCGACGTGGACGGCAAGCGCGTCGTGCGCGTCAACGACGTGCAACTCATCGAGACGGGCGGCGAGTGGCTGGTGACGGGTGCGGACGTGACGCTCGCGGGCTTGTGGCGGCGCCTGACCCCGCACAACTTCATCGGCACCGACCGCCCCGTCGAAGTCATCGACTGGGCCGACGTTGGCTACTTGGCGACCGACGCCGCGACCGTCCAGCTCAAGTCGTCGCGCGACAAGCTCGCGCGCCTCCACCCCGTCGAGATCGCGCGGCTCGCAGAGGCACTGTCGCGCCACCACGGCTCGGAGGTCATCGAGGCGCTCGACGACGAGACGGCCGCCGAGACCTTGGAAGAGATGCACGCCGAAGATCAGGCGCGCATCATCGGCGACATGGAGGAGGAGCGCGCCGCGGACATCCTCGAACACATGTCGCCCGACGAGGCGGCGGACGTTTTAGGAGACCTCCCCGAGCACATCGCCGAAGACCTGCTCGAACGCATGGAGCACGAGGAGAAGGCCGACGTGCAGGAGCTTCTCCCCTACGAAGACGACGAGGCCGGCGGCCTGATGACGACCGAGTTCGTCGTGTTGCCGAAGCACTTGACGGCGGGCGAGGCGCTGGCGCGGCTCAGGGAGATGGCCGAGACGCCGAACATGATCTACTACCTCTACGTCGTCGAAGATGAGGACTCTTGGCGGCTCTGCGGCGTCATCGCCCTGCGCAGCCTCATCCTCGCCGACCCGGAGTACAAGCTCTCGCAGGTCATGCGCGACGAGTTCCAGTTCGCGCACCCCCGAGACCCCGCACGCGACGTGGCCGAGACCATCGCCGAATACAACCTCCTTGCGCTGCCCGTCGTCGATGACGCCGGAGACATCGCCGGCATCGTCACTGTAGACGACGCCATGGAATACCTCCTCCCCAAAGACTGGCGCCCGCGCCTTCCGCGCGTGTTTGGTTAGACTTCTACTGCGAACCGCTTTGACATTTTTTGCCGATGGACATAGACATCTCAGAGATACTCTGGCAAAAGGCCGAGCGCAGGCGGGCTCTGGCGCGTCTGACTTATGAGGAGAAGGTCGAGATCGTCCGGCGTTTGCAGGAGTTGAGTCGCGAGATTAAAGAGAGCCGGGACGAGAACAAGGGGCTACGGCGCCGCGAACGCGAGTCGGCGGGCGATAGCTGACAAGTTGTTTATGACCGCTGACGGGGAACCTCCGAGTGGCTTCGACGCGCGCAGAGAGTGTGCGGGACGCGGGTCGCCGTTTGTGGCGGCGCGGCTCGCGGCGCGTGCAGCGCGCGGCGGCGTCGCGGCGTGGCTTGCTGGCCTATCTCGCCGTCATCGGCCCCGGAATGATCGCCGCCAACGCGGGTAACGACGCGGGCGGCATCGCCACCTACGCCTCGGCCGGGGCCGAATACGGCTACAACCTCCTCTGGACTCTCATCCCTTTAGTCCTAGCGCTCGGCATCGTGCAGGAGACGTGCGCGCGGATGGGGGCGGTGACGGGCAAGGGACTGTCCGACCTTATCCGCGAGCAGTTCGGCGTGCGCTGGACGGTGCTGGTGATGCTGGCGCTCCTCGTCGCCAACGGCGGCGTGACCGTCTCGGAGTTCGTCGGCATCGCGGCGGCGACCGAGTTGTTCGGCGTGCCGCGCTTCGTCTCGGTGCCGGTCGCGGCCTTCGCCGTGTGGTGGCTGGTGGTGAAGGGCTCTTATAGAAGAGTCGAGCGCGTCTTTCTTTTGATGTCGCTCGTCTTCCTCGCTTATGTCGTCTCGGCCTTCCTCGCGCGGCCGGAGTGGACTGAGGTGGCGCGCAGCTTCGTGCGACCCGAGGTCGATTTCAACCCGGGCTATCTCTTCACCGTCGTCGCGCTCATCGGCACGACCATCTCGCCCTACATGCAGGTCTTCGTTCAATCCTCCGTGGTCGAGAAGGGCGTGACCGAGGAGGACTATTCGCTGACGCGCGTGGACGTGTGGACGGGGACGGTCTTCGCCATCGCCGTGGCCTTCTTCATCACGGTGGCGACGGCCGCGACGCTCCACCGCGTGGGCGTCCACATCGAGTCGGCCGAGGACGCGGCGCGCGCGTTGGAGCCGCTCGCGGGGCCTTACGCGCGGACGCTCTTCGGCGTCGGCCTCTTCGGCGCGTCGATGCTGGCGGCGGCGGTGCTGCCGCTCTCGACGGCCTACTCCATCAGCGAGGCTTTGGGGTTCGAGAAGGGCGTCTCGCGCACGTTCCGCGAAGCGCCGATCTTCGTCGGCATCTTCACGTTTCTGATCGTCGTCGGCGGGTTGGTCGCCATGATTCCGGGCGTGCCGCTCTTCCGCGTGCTGCTGGCGACGCAGGTCATCAACGGGCTGCTGCTCCCCGTCCTGCTGGTCTCAGTGCTGCGGCTCGCCTCCGACCGTGAATTGATGGGTGCGCACGCGAACGGGCGGGTCTATAATGCGGCCTCGTGGCTGACCGTGCTGGTCGTCTCCGCCCTGTCGCTGCTCTTTATCGCGAGCCGGTTTTTTTAAGTAGGCAGTAGGCAGATGGCAGTAGGCAGTTCGGAGCCTTAAACTTGAGAACGTTCTTGTTTTGACTCCGGCGGCTTGTCATAGGACAACAACCAACTTTCGCTAACGACTAACTGCCTACAGCCATCTGCCTTCTGCCTACTCTCATCCCATGACTCGTCCTCCGCTCAAAAAGCAGGTCGCGGTGCCGCTCGTATTGGCGGCGGTCTTCGGGCTGGCGTGGTACTTGCTCCACCGCTTCAGTTGGGAATTGACGCCGGGTGCGAACGAGCAGGAGCGGATGTCGCACGCGGCGAACTGGTGGGCGAGCAAAGCCGTCGTCGTCGCCTGTTTGATGAGCGCGGCACTCGTGGCCGTGCGTGCGCTCAACGAGCTGGCCTTCCTCCTCTTCCGCAAGCGCAAGGGCTACGAGGCGCCCGCGCTGATGCGCGACCTCTTCTCGCTCGTGCTCTACGTGACGGCCGGCGCCGTCATCCTCCGTTACACGCTCGACCTCTCGTTCGCAGCGCTGCTGCCGGGCTCGGCGCTACTGGGCATCATCCTCGGCCTCGCCTTGCAGGACACGCTCGGCAACCTCTTCTCGGGCATCTCGCTGCACGCCGACAAGCCCTTTCAGGTGGGCGACGTGATCACCGTCGGCAAGCACACGGGCGCCGTCATGTCGATTACGTGGCGCGCCGTCAAGATTAAGACCTTCTCGAACCACATCGTTCTTGTCAGCAACTCAAGCATCGCCAAAGAGTCCATCGAGGTCTGCCCGCAGAACGGCCAGAACGCGCGCTACGTCCTCTTCAGCGCGGCCTACAACGACTCGCCCGTCAAGGTCATCCACGCCGTGCGCGAAGCCGTGCGCGAGGCCGACAACGTCCTGCGCTTCATCACGCCCGTCGTGCGCATGCGAAACTTAGGCGACTCCGGCGTCGAGTACGAGGTCAAGTACTGGCTCTCCGACTACTCGCGTTACAACGACACGGACGCGCTCGTCCGCCAGCGCATCTGGTACGCCTTCCGCCGCAACGGCTTCACCTTCCCCTTCCCCACGCGCCTCATCCACATCGAACAGCCCTCGGCGCACGACGGCAACGGCCGCGACGCGGAGACGCTCGCCGCGCTGCTCTCGGCCGTGGACATCTTCTCGCCGCTCACGCCCGACGAGCTGAACGCGCTGGCGGCCTCTTCAGCCAACCACGTCTTCGCCCCCGGCGAGACGATCATCCGCGCGGGCGACGACGGCGACTCGATGTTCGTCGTCAGCCGCGGGGGCGTGGACGTGCGCGTGGACTCGAACGGCACGCCGCGCACCATCAGCCGGCTCGGCGAGGGCGCCTTCTTCGGCGAGATGGCTCTCTTCACCGGCGAGCCGCGCACGGCCAACGTCGTCGCCGCCGAAGAGACCGAAGTGCTTGAGATCGGCCACGACGCGATGCGGAGTCTCTTCCAGACCAACCCCGACCTCGTCGAAGCCCTCGGCCTCGCCATCAACGAGCGGCGCGCAGGACTCCTCGCCAACGCCTCCGCCCCCAGCGGCGACGCAGAGACTTCCGACGGGCTCCTCTCCCGAATCAGGCGCTTCTTCCGGCTCGACTGAACAATGAAGACGACCAGACTCCTGTGCGCAGTCGCCTGCCTCCTGCTCGGCGCGCGGGTCTTCGTGACATGCGTCGCGGCGCAGAGCAGAGAGACGCAGACGCAGTTCAAGTATCTCTCCGGCACTGGGAAGGACGACGCCGTCTTGTGGGACTTCTACTGCACCGCGGGGCGACGGAGCGGCGTGTGGACGAAGATTCCGGTGCCTTCGAACTGGGAGCAGCAAGGCTTCGGCGGCTACAACTTCGGCCGGCCGCACGACGAGAAGAAGAACCCGCTCGCGCGCGAGCAGGGCAAGTACCGCTTACAGTTCAACGTCCCCGCGAGCTGGCGCCGACGTGTCGTCCGCCTCGTCTTCGACGGCGTGATGACCGACGCCGAAGTCCTCGTCAACGGTCAGTCCGCGGGCCCCACGCATCAAGGCTCCTTCTACCGCTTCAAGTACGACATCACGCCGCTCCTCAAGTTCGGTGCGACGAATCTCCTCGAAGTCAACGTCAGCAAAGTCTCAGCAAACGAGAGCGTGAACCGCGCCGAGCGCTTCGGCTCCGACTACTGGGTCTTCGGCGGCATCTTCCGCCCCGTCTACCTCGAAGCCCTGCCCGCAGCCTTCATCGACCGGGCGGCGATTGACGCGCGCGCCGACGGGCGCTTCAACGTGGACGTGTATCTCGGCGAGGCCGCGTCGCACGGCGCTGTGTCGGCGCAGCTCATCGACGCGCGCGGCCGTTTGGTCGGCGAGCCGTTCGGGGCGGATGTCGGCCCCAG
>JBJMGQ010000291.1:0-6643 GCA_045807845.1 Pyrinomonadaceae bacterium
GCGTGGTCAACGAGGATGCGGCGCATCATCTGCGCGGCGACGCCGAAGAAGTGCGCGCGGTTCTGCCACTGCACCTGCGTCTGATCCACGAGCCGCATGTACGCCTCGTGGACGAGCGCCGTCGGCTGCAAGGTGTGGCCGACGCGCTCCTTGCGCAGATAGCTCCCGGCCAGACGCCGCAACTCGCCGTAGACGACGGGCAGCAGGTCATCGAGCACTCCGCGGTCGCCGTCCGTCAGGCGGACGAGCAGTCTGGTCACCTCTTGTTGTGAGGCAGTTGTCACAGGGGAACACTCATCAACAGAACTGTTCGGGCTTCAAAATTCTTCGGCATGCACAAGTATAAACGACCGCGCGCCGCCTTATCAATTGACCCTCGAAAATTTTGTGCGCGGGCGTGAAAGGAAGTAGGCAGTAGGCAGAGGGCAGAGGGCAGTGAGCCCCGGAGGGGCTTCTCAAATATCCTCTAACTGCCTACTGCCCTCTGCCTACTGCCTACTAAAAAATTGTAACCGGATGACAGCCGGGCGCGTCTTAGCTCTCGAATGGCCGGACTAGAGGGTTCAGTCTCCCCTGCGTCCCCATGCGGCCCGCCGTAATTCATTCAGCACGGAGAAAGAAGAAAAGATGAGACTCAAGGGTTCAAGGAAATTTGTGTGCGGCCTCGCTCTGGCCGCGGGTTTTGCGTTGACGGGCGTGGTCGGCGTCTCGGCGCAGCAGGAGCAGGGTCGGCAGGGCGACGGGCAGGGTCGCGCCGAGCGCCCGTGGGGTCACAAAGAGGGTGGCCGCGGGGGCGAGCGGCGCGGCGGCTTCGGCGGCGACTTCGGCGCGGAGCTGAACCTGTCGGACGCGCAGCGCGAGCAGTTGCGCCAGATCGAGGAGCGCTACCGCGCCTCCTTCAAGACGCAGCACGAGCGCCGCGGGCAGGAGCGCGGCGACTACGATCCGCTCAGCTCGGGGACGTTTGACGAGTCGGCCGTCCGCGCCGCCGCGCAGGCGCGCGCCAACGCGCAGGTCGAGCGCGAAGTCGCGCACGCGCGCATGATGCACGAGATGTACAACGTGCTGACGGCCGAGCAGAAGGCGCAACTCGCCGCCGCCCGCCAGCAGCGCGAGCAGCGCCGGCAGGAGTTCCGCGCCCGCCGCGGCGCGGGGCAGGGACAGCAGCAGCAGTAGCTCTGTCGAGTTAAGACGCGAAGCCCAAAGAAGCGGCGGTCTCTGAACCTTCAGGGGCCGCCGCTTTATTTTCCGCGCCGTCGGTGTGATATTTGTTAACCCTGATGAACGAACCGGCGGACATCTCCGGCCACGCCTCGACCCGCGAGCCGGAGCGGGCCGACGCCGAGCTGGCCACGCTCGCGCGCGACGGCGACGAGGCGGCTTTCGAGGAGCTGTTCCGGCGCCACCGCCGCAGGGTCGCGCTCATCGCCGCACGCTTCTTCCGGCAGCGCGAGCAGGTCGAAGAGGTCGTGCAGGAGAGTTTTACCAAAGCCTTCTTCGCCCTCGGCGAGTTTGCCAACGGCCGCGACGCCTCGTTCGCCGCGTGGCTCGCGCGCATCGCCTTCAACACGAGCTACGACGAGCTGCGCCGGCAGAAGCGGCGCCCCGAAGGCGCACTCGAAGAGTTCACCGAGGAGGAGAGCGCGACCCTTGCCGAGCGCCTGCGCCTCGACGGCGCGGACGCCGAATCGGCAGCCGTCTCGCGCGACCTCGCCGCGAAGCTGCTCGCGCGCCTCAGCCCCGAAGACAGGCTCGTGCTCGTCATGCTCGATGTGGAGGGGCTGTCGGTCGCGGAGATTGCAAACCTGATGAAATGGACGGGGTCGAAGGTCAAGGTGCGCGCACACCGCGCACGCGCGCACCTGCGCCGCGTGCTGGAGAGGTTTCTGTAACTGCCGGGGCTCGACCGGCGTCCTTAAATTTGAGGTGAAAGAGATGGCAGGCGAAAAAATCGCGAACGCCCGCAAGGAGAGACTGGAACGCGTGGCGCGTGAGGTCGTCCGCGCCTCGGCGGCGAGCGAGTTGGAGGCCGACGCGACCGCCGGCTCGCCCTTCCTCTACGCGCGAATCCGCGCGCGCATCGAAGAGGAGCGGCGGCGGCGCGAGGAGGGCGAAGGCTGGTTGGCGCTCTTCGGCGTCGCTTGGCGCGCGGTGCCGGCGATGGCGCTCGTGGCCGTGTTGGCGATGGCGCTCTTCCTCTCGTCGGGCGTGAACGAGCTGGCCGCTGCAAACGCCTTCGGCGACGAAGAGGCGCTGCTCGACAGCGGTGGGGGCGACATCGAGCAGGTCGTCTTCATCGACACGCGTATGCCCTCAAACGACGACGTGCTCTCGACCATCATCGGCGAGGGGGAGAATTCGAGATGAAGGGCATCACACGGCTCAAGCTCTGGCTGGCGGTCGCGGTCATCTTCGCACTCGGCTGCGCGACGGGCGTGTTCCTCGACAGCGCCTACCGCCTGCGCGCGGGCGCCGCGCGCAGCGAGTCGCGCGGCGGCGGCAAACGCAACCCCGAGCACATGTTCGAGAGGATGCGGCGCGACCTTGAGCTGAACGAGCAGCAGTCGGCCGAGGTGCGCAAGATACTCGACGAGACGCGCAACGAATACCGCACCCTGCGCTCTGAAGCGCGCCCGCGCTTCGACGCCATCCGCCAGTCCGCGCGCACGCGCATCCGCGCCCTGCTCACCCCCGAACAGCAGCAACGCTTCGACGCCCGCGTCGCCGAGATGGACGCCCGCCGGGATGCGGAAGAGAGTAGGCAGTAGGCAGAGGGCAGTAGGCAGTTAAGACCGGAAGCCTTTCACGAATCGGGCTCAACGAAACGGAGGCGGCGAGATTGATAACTCGCCGCCTCCGTTTGCTTCGACCGCTTTCTCTTTCTTTCTACTGCCTACTGCCTACTGCCTACTGCCTACTGCTCTTCAATGTTCCGCCACGAGGTGCGTGACCACCGGCGGGGTGTCGCCGATGTGGAAGGAGCGCGAGGCGTTCTGCACGGTGCGGTCTTCGTTGGTGATGCGCGCGTGCTGGCGCATGTGCTCGGCCCAGGATTCGACGAGGAAGGTTTCAAGATAGCGCCCCGGTTGCGCCGTGTCGGCGAAGAGCCCCCAGCGTATCGCGCCGTCGCGCCGCAGGATGCGCTTCACGTCCTGCATCGCGCGCGCGAACTCTTGGGCGCGCGCCGGGTCGATGAAGTATTCGACCGTCACCAGCACGGGGCCGCCCTCCGGGTGCGGCTCGTGGACGAACGTCGGCTCAGACCAGTGAAGCGAAGGGTTGAGGTCGAGCCCTTCGCCGCCGCGCAGGGGGAAGAAGGGCGTTGCCGCGAGCCCGGTGATGAGCGCCGCCGCCGCCGTGTAGAGCGTCACGTGCAGTCCAAAGCGCTCGGCCAGAACGCCCCACACGGCCGCCCCCGCGGCGAGCGAGCCGAAGAAGACGAGCAGGTAGAGCGCCAGCGCACGCGCCCTCACCCACTCGGGCACGACCGTCTGCGCGCTCACGTTGAAGCTCGACATCGTCGTCATCCACGCCACGCCCCCCGCGAGCAGCACGACGCAGAGCAGCGCGTAGTTCATCAAGTAGCCGAGCGCGGCCGTCGTCCCCGCGAAGATGATTGTCCCGAACACGACCAGCAGGTTGACCGAGATCGTGCGCCGCGCCCACGACAAAGCGAACGCGCCCGCGATGGCCCCCGCTCCCAAACAACCCAACAGCACGCCGTACTCGAACGCCCCGAGCTTCAGCTCCACACGCGCCACGAGCGGCATCATCGCCCACAGCGCGCTCGCGCAGAGTGCGAAGACGCCCGTGCGCACGAGCACGCTCTTCAGCTCCGGCGCGTGTCGCGCGTAGCGCAGCCCCGCCCGCATCGCGCCCAGCACGCGCTCGGTCGGCGAGATGCTCTCTACGGGCTCGCGCCGCCAACGATAGAGCACGAAGATGACGCCGATGAACGAGAACGAGTTGAGCAGGAAGACGGCCCAAGGGCCGGCCGCGGCGACGATGATGCCGCCGAGCGCGGGCCCCACCGCGCGCGCGATGTTGAAGGCGACGCTGTTGAGCGAGACGGCCGCGGTCAGGTCTTTGCGCGGCACCAGCTCGGGCACGATGGCCTGCCACGCCGGCGCGTTCATGGCCGAGCCGAGTCCCAGCCCGAAGGTGAGCAGGAGCAGCACGGACGGCGTGACGACGCCGAAAAGTGTGGAGAGCGCGAGGCCGATGGCCGCGACGAGCATCCACGACTGCGAGAAGATAAGAAGACGCCTGCGGTCAACGATGTCTGCGAGCGCGCCGGCCGGGAGCGCCAGCAGGAAGGCAGGCGCCGTCTCGGCCGTCTGCATCAACGCGACGATGAAGGGCTTCGGCGCGAGCGTCGTCATCAGCCACTCGGCTCCGACGTTGTGCATCCACGTCCCGACGTTCGACGCCACGGCCGCCAGCCACAGCGCGCGGAAGAGCGAGAGCCGCAGCGGGCTCCATGTTGAAGTCTCTGTTTCAGACATGACGGTTTGGCCACAAGAGTCGCATCCGCTGCGCTGGTGGGTCAAGCAGAGAGCGCGGTTTTCAACCGTACCGAATCGGCTTGCGACGGCGCCCCTTTTGTTGTATCAAACAGGGCATACACCTCTTCGGATTCTGCAAACCGTTCTCAACTCGCGCGGCACTTCGGGCCGCAGGAGGAATGATGGCAGACGAGCACGACGTGAACTCTTCCACAAAGCGGAAGTCGCCGCCCGACCCGAGCCGCCGGCGCTTCCTGAAGGGCGTCGGCATCGCGGGCGCGGGCGCGGCGCTCGCAGACCACCTCGCGCAGACCGTCGAGGCCGAAGCCGTCGCGGCCAGAGCAGAGGCCGCGAAGCGCCCCACGTCCGCCGCGCTCGAACTGACGCTCGACGTGAACGGCCGCCGGCGCCCCGTCTCGGTCGAGCCGCGCACGACGCTGCTCAACGCCCTGCGCAACCATCTCGAACCGCCGCTCACAGGCCCCAAGCTCGTCTGCGACGTGGGCACCTGCGGCGCGTGCACCGTGCTGATGGACGGCAAGCCGGTCTACTCCTGCCTCGTGCTCGCGGCCGATGCTGCGGGGAAGAGGTTGACGACCGTCGAAGGCTTGGGCACGCCCGAGAGCCCGAACGCCGTGCAGGCGGCCTTCGTCGAGCAGGACGCGCTGATGTGCGGCTTCTGCACCCCCGGCTTCGTCACGACCATCTCGGCCTACCTCAAGAAGAATCCCAACCCGACGCTCGCCGAAGTGCGCGAGGCGTGCAAGGGCAACTTCTGCCGCTGCGGCACCTACCCGCGCGTCTTCGAGGCCGCACTCGCCGCGGCGAAGGGAACAGTGACAAGTGACAAGTGACGAGTGACGAGCAAGAGCTTGTCTTCAACTCGTCACGAGTCATTTCTCACTCATCACTTGCAAACGGAGTGAGCACATGCAGCAACAGGCGCCGGCCAAGAAGAAGAAGATCAAAGTCCCGCGGGTCGTCAACGGCGTGGACACGCTGGTCGAGATAGAGGTTGACGACGAGGGCGGGCCCGTCTGGGGGCCGAACGACAAGCACACGCTGCTCAACGGGCGTCTGACGCGCGTGGACGGTTACGTCAAGGTGAGCGGCGCAGCCGAGTACACGCATGACAAGCGTCTGCCCGGGATGCTCTACGGCCGCGTGCTGCGCTCGCCGCACGCGCACGCGCGTGTGCTCAGCGTGGACGCGTCTGAGGCGCGACGCATCCCCGGCGTGCGCGCCGTCGTCGGCGCCACCGACGAGGAGGTGGTCGAGGGCAGCAACCGCGCATCGGAAGAGGCCGAGAAGAAGAACCGAACCGACGTGGGCGACGCGAAGCCCGCGCGTAGAGAATTGATCGTGCTCTTCGCCGGTCAGCCCGTCGCGGCCGTCGCGGCCACGACGCCCGAGATTGCGGAGGACGCGCTGCGCGCCATCCGCGTCGAGTACGAAGTGCTGCCGCACATCGTCCGCGCGGAGGATGCGTTGAAAGAGGGTGCGCCGAAGGTTCTGGCCGACCCGAAGGAGCCGAACGTCGAGCCGCGTGACAAGCGCGGCGACCCGTCGAAGGTGGCCGAGGCGTTCAAGGAGTGCGACGCCGTCGTCGAGGCGGAGTACCGCACGCCCATCATTCATCATTCGAGCCTTGAGACGCACGGCAACGTCGTGGACTATCGCGGCGGTGAAGAGGCGACGGTTTACGCTTCGACGCAGGGCACGTTCACCATCCCGGGCGACGCGGCGCATGAGTTGGGTTTGAAGGAGAGCGCAGTCCGCGCCGTGGTCGAGCACATGGGCGGCGGCTTCGGCTCGAAGTTCGGCATCGGCGTCGAAGGGATGCTGGCGTGCCAGCTCTCGAAGCAGGCCAAGGCGCCCGTCCACCTGATGCTGACGCGCAAGGACGAGTTCCTGCTCGCGGGCAACCGCTCGGGCTCGTGGCAGAAGTTCAAGGCGGGCGCGCGTCGAGACGGCACGCTCGTCGCGCTGCACGCGACGCAGTACAGGCTCGGCGGCGTGGGCGACGGCTCGCAGGCCGGGCAGCCTTACATCTACACGGCCGCCAACGCGTACCGCGAGGGCTTCAGCATCCACACGCACGAGGACGCCTCGCGCGCGATGCGCGCACCCGGCCACCC
>JBJMGQ010000292.1:0-7396 GCA_045807845.1 Pyrinomonadaceae bacterium
GACGAGGTGTTGATCGTCCGTGACGGCCAGCCCGAGAAAGCGGTCGAGCACGGGTGCCTCTGCCTGCCTCGGCGCGAACTCGCCCGCACTCGTCGGCGGCGTGTCCGTCCCGCCTTCGACGGGCCAGAAGGTCTCAGCCGTCTGCTCGCCGTAACGCAGGACGAGGATGCGACGCGCCGTCGCGTCCACCCAGTACCAGTTGCCGTAACGGTCTGGCGCCGCGCCGCGCCGAACCGAGAGCGAAGGCGGCGTGTCCTTCGGGGGCGTGACGAACTGGAAGAGGAGCGGGCGGAGCGTCAACTCTGAACCTTCGGGATTCCACGCGAGATCGGCCGCCTCCGTCTCGCCGGTCGAGACGGACGAGGGGCGCACCTTCAAACGCCCGTCGCTGCACGCGGCCCAGTCGTCCTCCCCGAGCAGCAGTTGAAATCTGGTTCCGTTAACGTCCACCGTCTAACACTCCTCCGGAATCGTCGGCACGGGCAGAAGCGGAGGCGCGGCAGGCCCGCCGCCCGGAGTTCCGCCACCACCGGACGTGCCGCCTCCCGGCGTGGTACCAACGCCCGTCGCGGCCTGCCCGCGCAACTCGTCGAGGCCGAGCGCGTCGCCGACCGTGACGGAGATGCCCATGACGCGCGGCAGTTCGAGGCCCGTCATCGTTATTTGCGTCGAGGCGGGCAGACTGCCCTCCGCGATGAAAACGTCGTTGACGGAGAGGACGCCGCCGACGCGGCTCGCCACCGCGAGCAGTTCGCGGTCTACGACCGGCTTGTGCAGCGGCCATCCCTTCTCCATGCCCGTAAGCACGGAAGCGTCGGTCGCGTCGGCCGACTTGTCGGCGAGCGGTGCGAGGAAGCGAAGGATGGCGCGGCGCACGGCCTCCCTGACCTGCGCGATGCCTACGCCCGCCACGACGTTGATGCCGAGCGACACCCAGACGGGTTTGTAGACGGGGCCGCGCAAGAATATTTCCGTCGTCACGAGGCGGCGCGGGTCGAGCTGCGCGCAGACGGCGTCGAGGAATAGCTTGTCGGGCAGGGGCGCTTGCGGCTGCGCGGGGTCATAGCTCGGGATGACCATAACCGTGACCGCGCCGGGGGCGTCGCCCGGCTCGTTCGGCGCCAGTTCCGGGTTGTAGGCCGCGAGGACTTCGACGCGGCCGATGTCCACGCCGGGGGCGCGCATCACTATCGACTCGAAGTCTTCGACGCTGACGAGCCGGTCGCGGTGTTGCAAGTAACGCGCAATCTGTTTCTCGCCCTCGGTCGGCGTCTCTGCTCGCGCGCCGCGCCACGTCCGCACGGGGTTCGTGACGCGCACGCCCGAGGGGAGCGCCGCGCCCGAGTTGATAGAGCCCGCGCCCACGTTGCCCGCTTCGCCGACGCCGTAGTCGTAATCGACGCGGAGGCCCGCGCCGCGCGGCGGGCGCTTGCCTCGCGTGCCGTCGCCGAAGCGAATCTGCCCCGACTCCTGATCGAGCGCGAAGACCTCCGAGGGCCTGCGCGGCGGGGGCGGGCTTCCGGGCGGGAGTCGAGGGTCTGTGACGGGGACTTCGGGGCCGGCGCTGAGAAGGTCGTCGATCTCTTCCCAAGTGCTCGTCTGCCCCTGCGCCGTCACGGTCACATGAACCGAGCCGGAGAGCACGGGCCTGTTCGTGAGCGTCGCTATCTGGTCGGGCTCGCCCGTACCGGGCGGCAGCAACTCGTTCGAAACGTGCGCGCGCTGTGAGACCGGCGCGGCGTTGATGCCGACCCAGAGGACTCGCGCGGGCACGGCCGCCGAAGGGCGTATGCGCAGCCACGTGACGAGGCGGTCGCTCAGGTTCGTGTCTTCGAGCGCGGGCGGCAGGTCTCCGACGCCGGATTCGAGCGGGTCTATGTTCTCCCAGAGCTTCAACTCGTCGGCCGCGGGCAGCGTCAACTGCACGACGCCCGGCTCCGAGAGCACGTCGTTGGTCATGCCCGCGTCGAGTGGGCGGTAGCGCGGCTCGGGCGTCCCCGTCTGCACGTTCTTCTCAAGCTTGCCGTCGGGTTGAACGAGCGGCAGGAGGAACTGCAAGAGCGTGACGCCTTCGCGGTCGGCGCGGCCGCCGGGCACGAGCTTGCGGCGCGCGTCGGCGAGCGCGGGCACGACGCCGAGCGCGAGCGTCTTTCCGCCGATGGCCTGACGCGCGTCCTCGACCGCCTGCGGGTACGGGCGGTCTGTGGCGCGCACCATCAGCGCCACCCAGAGCGAGCCGTCAACGGTCTGCGAGCCGAGGTCTATCACGTCCGATTCTCGCGCGGGGAGCGGCACGGTCTGGTATAGCTGAAAGTCCGTCGGCAGCGGCCCGCCGTAAGACGCGTAGAGTTGTCGGTAGTACTCCCTCACCTGCTCGGGCGGGCTGTCGAGCCTGCGCTTGTAGTAGACCTGCGCCTCGACGGGCAGCACGTCAATTCCCAACTCGGTTCGGAACGGCACCTGACCGGCCCGCACTTCGAGCCCCGCGCCGAGCGTGAAGGTCTGCAACGGGCCGCGCTCGTTCGAGAAGGTGACGAGCCCGCGCGCGGACGTGGCGGGCCTCAAGGGGATACCGAGGAGTTGAAGGAACTTGACGCGGTTGCGCTCGGGTATCTGGTTGCTTCGGTAGAGGAGGTTTTCGGTCAGGAACGCGAAGACCTCTATGATGGTGACGCCGGGGTCGCTCTTGTTGAAGTTCGTCCACTCGGGGTTGTGGACGGGTATGCGCGCCAGCGCCTCGTCGAGTAGCTGCTGGTAATTTCGGTCGTCGATCTGCGGAATCGTCAAAGGCATTTGCGGCGGCCCCCTTAACCGGCAAGCGAGACGTTGAGGCTCACGCGCTCAAGAGAGCGCGTGGCGACGAGCCGGTAGATGATTGTGGCGACTGCGCCCTCCGGGTCTGCGGGGTCTTCCGAGACCTCGACCGACTCGACCGCGACGCGCGGCTCCCACTGCGCGAGCGCCTTCGCGATGCGGTCTTTCATGAGGTGGCGCGTGGTGACGTTGTTCGGCTCGAAGAGGAAGCGGCCGAGGCCCCCGCCGAACTCGGGCAGCATGAGCCGCTCGTTCCACTCCGTCAGCAGGATGACCTGAATGGCCTCGCGCACGTTGGCCTCGCCCTCCGACCAGGAGACGCGCCCGTCCGACCCCACGCGCGGCGGGAAGGCTATGCCTCTTCCGAATAAACGTCCCTCGTCCATAAGCCCCTTCTACGGCCTCAACTCTTCGCCTTAAACTTCGGCAGCGGGAAACAGAAGATGAAGAGCGGAATCCACTTGAAGATGAAGTCGAACAGCATCACGATGACCATCAGGAGGATGAGCGCGCAGATCGTGATGATCGGAATCGAGAGCGTACACATCATCCCCAGCTCGACGCCGCCACCCGTCTTGCAAGGCCCCATCTTCCCGACCTTCGAAGAGAGGTCTTTGTGGAACGGCCACGGCAGCACCGAGAGCACGAGGTCGCCGAACGTGATTCCGCGCATGCGCGAAATCTGCCCGCACAGCGCGTCTGAAATCATGAAGACGGTGTTCTTGTCGAACTTGCGAAGGCCCGCGGGCGTCGTGTCGATGGGGAGCGCGATGCGTATGGGGCGCGCGGGCGCGTCCGGGTCGAAGAAGCCCGCCATCTGGAAGGAGGCGGTCGGCCCGCTCAAGACGGGCGGGTCGAGCGGGCCGCAGAGCGGGCGCTCGTAGACGCAGCGTATGACGAAGTGCCCCTCGCGCGTGTCGAGCACGGGCTGTGCGGCGAGCGGGGGCGCGGGCGCGCGCGCGCCGTCTTCGGCGGGCAGCGCACGCACGACGAGCGCGACGAGGTTATCGACGCGCGCCTGTAGGTCGCGGACTTCCTGCCGCGTGCCCGTCGGGTCGAGCGACTCCGCCTCGCCCGACTCGTCAGCGGGCGTCGGCGCGGGCGCGACGGTCGCGGGCGGCAGCGGCGTCGTCTGTTCGGGGTCGGCGAGCGGGAAGAGGAAGGTGGGCCAGAGCGCGTCCGGCGAGTTGCGGTCGTAGCCGACCGAGACACGTTCGAGCTTCTCGCCCCAACCCTCGCCGGCGAGCTTTCGCAGCGCGACGACCGCCGACGCGGCGACGCTGCTCTGCGCGTAGACGGCGTTGGCGAGCGCAGTCTTCAGTGCCGCCGAGGGGGTCATGCCGTTGAGAGCGTTGTAGAGGTTACGCTCGTTCGAGTTCGAGAGGTCGTTCGCATTCTTATTCGCGTCGAGGATGACGGCCCAGAGGTTCGGTAGGTACTGGCTCAGGTACTTCGACAGATCGAGCAGGACGTACCACGACATCGTCTGCATCTGCTCGCGGTTGTCCTTGACGGCCGTCAACACGTCGGCGGGCGTGGGGGCTTCCTTCGAGTCGAACTTGAGCCGGTTGACCGTGTCGGCCCGCTCGAAGAGACTCTTCCAGGGCTCCGCGATCTGAGCGCGGAAGTGAATCTTGCGCGCGGTCTTCTTCGTCGCACCGTTCGCCGAGCCGTTGCCGCCCGCGGCGACTTCGCCCGCGCCCATGTACGCCTCGCGTCGCCCGACCGGCACCATGCCCGCGTAGAGGCGTCGGCGTCGGCCTTCGGGTTCGTCCGCGAACGAAGAGGGAAAGAGCGGCAGACGCTCCTCGCCCTCGGCGAGAGTCGTGGCCGCGTCCGTCACCCTCTGCCAGCCAGTCCCGCGCGGCGTCGTGACGAAGGCGTACTCCTCCGCGACTTGAGAGCCCTCCTTCTGAAAGAGGCGGCGCACGACGAAGCCGACCGACTCTTCGCGCCCACGGTCGGGCAAGTGGTCGGGCAGCCCCGGCACGCGGCAGACGAGGCAGGCCGCGACGAGGTAGTAGCGAAGGTGCGCGGGCTGATAGAGCTTGAGCGGCGCTTCACCGGCGACGGGGCCGGCCGAGGCTCGCGCGACGAGCGAGCGCTGGCGTGCGAGCGCCGAGGTGGTGTCGAGCGTGCGGTTCGCGGCGAGGCGCAGGCGGTTGAACTTCTGTAGGAAGCGCGGCGCGACCTCTATCGGCGGCGGCGCGGGCGAAGGGCCTCGCCACGTCTCGGGCTCTGCGAGGTATTCGGTCAGCGCCGACGGGTTCGACTCAAGCACACGCAGGAAGTCTTCCATGAAGGTGTCGGTGGCGAAGCGTAGCACCGCCGGCTGTCGCACCGCTCCGCGCACCGACTCTTCCGCCGAGCCCGCGACCGAAGCCCACAGCGGCGAAGGCGCCGACCATTGAATCTGATCCTTCATCGGCTCACCAGATGTTGCCCGCGCCCGGAGTGTATGAGGCGCTGATGATTGAGTTGCAGATGACCGTGTCGGCCTGCACGACGCCGCTGAACTTCGACATCCCCGCGTCCACGGTCACCATGCTCGCCGAAACTTGCACCAGACTCGCGTTGACCGTGACCTTGGCCGAGGCCGTGACGGTGATGCCGCTCGTCTGTAGCTTGACGGAGTTGCCGTTGCTGTCTTCGATGTCCACCTCGCCCGGCCCGTCCTTCATCGTCACGCGCTGGCCGCCGGGCGTCTCAAGTATCAGCTTCTCCTGCCCGTCCGAGTCGTCGAGCGTGACCTTCACGCCGTTGCGCGAGCGTAGAACTTTGCGGTTGTTGCGGCCTGCGCCGTCCATCGACTCGGGCGGCGAGTCGCTGCCGTTCCACAGGCCGCCGATGCAGTAGGGCCGGCGGGGGTCGCCGCCCTCGAAGACGACGAGCACTTCGTCGTTCACGTCGGGGATGAACCAGCTACCGCGGTTGTTGCCGCCCATCATTGTCGCGATGCGCGCCCAAGCCTCGTAACGCTCGCCGCCGGTGTCGGGAGCCCACGGCAGCGTGACGCGGACGCGCCCCTGCCCGTCCGGGTCTTTAATGTCGCTCACGAGCGCCGGGTAGACGCCGTACCAGCGACCGCCAAGGCCGCGCGGCAAGCGCTCGTCGAATAGCTCCTCGATTAAAGTATGAGCAAGCACCTCTGGCTCCCCTTTGAGTCCTCAGTTCGCGCGCCCGAGCCCGGGCCGCTCGGCCGTGAAGGCCGTGCGGACGCCGCGCGCGAAGTCGAAGGTGTGTCTGACTTCCGAGAGGTAGTAGCGGCCGTTGAAGAGCGGGCCTAAGCCCGCAAGCTCGACGTAGCCGCCGACGCGCAGGCCCGCCGACGCCGTGCAGACGCCGCGCCCGACGACGAAGCGCCGCGCCGTCCGCTTGAAGAACGACTCGGCGTGCGACTGCGCCTCCTGCTCCGTGAGCGGGACTGTGTGTGCGAGCGCTTCTTTGCGCGCCCCGAAGGCGGAGGCGAGTATGCTCGCGCCGCTCGCGTCGCGGTCTAGCTCCGCGCCGATGACCGTGTCGGTCGCCTCGAACTGCAACGCGCGTTTGCCCGACACGTCCCAGCCGTTTGCGAAGACGCTCGTGCGCTGGTGCGCGAGGTCTGCGAGTACGGAGAACTCCAAAAGCTCGTTGCCGTAAGTGAGCTTGCGCGTCCCCGCGTCGCGCCCCGAGCGGCCCTTGGCGTGGAGCGTCGAGCCGTCCATCCAGACTTCTGCGTCCGACGCGCGCGCACGCTCGCGCAGGAAGGCGAGGTCGCTCTGGTTAGTCTGCGATAGAACCTTGTAGTGCGGGCCCCGCACGTCAACGTCGGAAGTCAGCCCGTGGTCGTTGGCGACGCGCGTGAACACGTCCGAGTCGGTCACGTCCGAGAAGGTGCGCGTGCGCCGCGTCATGCGAAGGTCTTGGAAGCGGTCTTCGGCAAGCACGTTGAGGTGGCGCGGCCCGCTCTCCCTGTACTGCGCTTCGAGCGCGGTGATGCGGCCGTCGAAGAGCGTGTTGCCGTGGAGCGTGACGCGCAAGGACTTGCCGAAGTCGAGCGTGCGGCGGTCGAAGTAGAGGTAGTCGGCATGCCCTCCCTTGTCGCCCCAGTTGCCGAACGTGACCTCGCAGCGGTAGAGACCTTCGGTGTCCTCGGCCACGGCGAGCCGCGTTAGGCCGTCCGAGAGCGCTGGCGTGTCCCGCCCGTCGATGGCGATGACGGGGCGCGCGCTGGTGATGAGGGGTGCGTCCGGCATGGGTCTTCCGATACGTGCTTCTAGTGCGCGCGCACGCGCGCGTCGCGCTCGGACTGCCGTTCGAGGAGCAGCTCCATCTCCCACGGCGTCAGGACGACCGACTCGGTCTCGGCCGCGCCTTCAGCGGCGACGGGCGGCTGTGCCGGCGGCTCGACGACGACCTCGAAATCGCTGATGACGACAGGCACGTCTCCACGCTCCTCTCTCTACCCGAGCTTCGGGATGTTCATGTCTATCAGTTGACCGGGGCTCAGCAGCCGCGGGTTCTCGATGCCGTTGTTGCGCGCGATGCGCTGCCAGTCTTCCGCCTTCCCCAACCCGGCCGCGAGCTTTTGCAGAGACGAGCC
>JBJMGQ010000293.1:0-7165 GCA_045807845.1 Pyrinomonadaceae bacterium
CAGACGCGCGGGCATGGGCAGAGAGGCCGAAGCAGTGTTCAAGGGGCCGAGCGTGAGATTAACGCGGTCGAAGTAGCGTCGATAGTCCGCGACGTGCGCGGCGTGGAGTTGACTGTAAGGCTTCGACACGGCCCGCTCCATGTCGCGCGCGGAGGCGGCGACGGGGTCGGCGGTGCGGCGTCCGGCGAAGCCCTTGTAGTCGGTCGCGGCCGTGACGAGCAGCAGGACTTCGTCGGCGCCTTTGACCTTGATGGACTTCTCTTCCGCAGAGGCGGAGCCGCCGCGGTTGAGGACGCGCAGGCGCGCGGCGTACCTCATCCCTCTACCGTCGGTGCCGTTGTTGAGCTGACCCGTCATCAACAGACCGCGCGCGCCGTCGGCACTTACCTCGAAGCGCTCGGGGCGTTCGAGCGCGGCGTCGAACGTGAGGGCGCCCAGCTTGTCCGCCGTCAGGCGAATGACGAAGGCTTCGTCGGGCGCGCTCGTGAAGTACTCGCGCGTGAAGCGCGTGCCGCCTTGCGTGTAGGTGATGCGCGCGACGGCGTTTGCGAGGTCAAGCTCGCGCCGGTAGCCTGCGCTGCCTGCGTCGCCTTTGTCGAAGCTGAGCCGCAACGAGCCCAGTTCTTGATAAGAGCCGTACTGCGCGTCCTTGCCGCTGCCGCGCGCGGAGCCGGGGCCGCGGCTGGTGAAGTGCGCGTAGGTCAGCCGTTCGGCCTCGACGTTCTTGCCTTCGAGGAGGAGGCGTCGAATCTCGGGCAGATACTTCGCGGCGTCCGGGCGGTCTGCCTCCTGCGGCGAGCCTGACCAGAGCGAGCTTTCGTTGAGCACGACGCGCTCCTCTGCGACGCCGCCGAAGACCAACGCGCCCAGACGGCCGTTGCCCAGCGGAAGCGACTGCGTGAACTCACGCGCGGGCGCGTCGAACCAGACGAGCAGGTCGGAGGCATCTGCGGCGGCGTGAACGGCGGACGCGCGGCACACGAGCGCCAGTAAGAGCAGCAGGGCCGGGACGCTCGCAGACCTCGGACGCCACTCGAAAGGCACGCTCGATACTCCTTGAAGTTTGAAGGAAGTGCGAACGCGGAAGGGCGGCGGAAATGAATCCGACCGCCCTTCCGCTTGGCCGCGCGGGGGGTGCGCGGGTCGAAAGCCACGCCCCGCTTTAGAAGAAGACCCGGATGCCGAACTGGACGTAGCGCGGGTTCTGCATCTCGCGCAGCGTGCCGAAGTTCGTGTCGTAGGTCTGCCGCAGCCGGAAGAGCCTGAACCCTTCGAGCGTGCGGATGTCGAAGGAGGTCGCCGGGGTCGTGGCGAAGCCTTCGGGGACGCGGATGTGGAAGAAGTCGAGCGGCAGCGCCCCCGAGGGCAGGCGCACCGCGTTGACGGTGTTGCGGATTGCCTGAAGCTGCTGCGCGCCGGTCGTCGTCGTCGAGAGCGGCTGGTTGTTGGCCGTCGCCCAGATGTTGTACTCCGCGGCCGTGATGGGCTGGAGAACACCGCCGACCGCCTCGGTCGTAATCTCGGTCGGGAAGGTGCCGAAGCCCGGGGGCGTGTTGCCCGTGTTCAGGAAGCGGAAGTTCGGATGGTTGAAGGCGTTCAGGAGGTCAACCCGGAAGTTGATCCGGCGCTTCTCGTTGCCCGCGAACGGCCACGGGAAGTCCTTCGAGAGCGCGAAGTCGAAGTACTCCTGGCGCGGCGGCCGGATGTCGAGCGTGCGCGGCGCGTTGCCGAGCTGCCCCTTGACCGGGCGCATGAAGGCGGCCGGGTTGATGAAGGGCTCGCAGGTGGCGCCGACCATGCAGTCGGGCGACCAGCGCGGGTTCTTCAGGGGCACGCCCTCGACGATGTCGAGGCGGACGGTGCGGTTGGTGCCGCCGAGCCGGTTGGTGTCGGTCAGGAAGGGCAGGAACGGCGTGCCGCCCGGCATACGGAAGACGCCCGAGATCGTCCAGCGGCCGATGATCTGGTCAACGACCTTCGGCGCGTTTGCGAAGAACGCGCGGCGGCGGCCGAGAGGCAAGTCCCAGACGGTCGTCGCGCTGAAGTTGTTCTTCACGTCGTAGGTCGAGAGCGCGCGGTCGCCGCTGAGCGGCGCGCCGTAGGAGACTTGGCCGCGCGTGCTGCCCGTGGTCAGGACGCGCACGTCGGGGCTCGCGTCCGACGCGTTGTCGATGGACTTGGCGTAGGTATAGTTGGCCGTAAACGTCAGGCCGCGTCCCACCCGCCGCCGCACGTCAATGTAGCCCGCGTGGCGGATGCTGCTGGCCGAAGGGTCGTAGAAGTTGTTCAGCTCGTTGAAGCCGAAGAAGGGCGCAAGGATGCTGTTGCGCTGGATGGTGATGGCGCCGCCCTGAAGGTTCGTGCGCCCGAGCGGGTCGGTGATGGTCGTCTCGGCGCCGATGTTGGACGCCTCAAGCGCCTCGACCACATCAATGTCGCGCGGGTTGAGGTTGACGAAGGGCAGGTAGAGATTGCGCCCGCGGTTGCCCGTATAGGCGATCTCGACCGAGGTGTTGCGGAACGGCTGGAACGCGAGCGTCAGGTTCCAGTTCTGCGTCAAAGGCACCTTGCCCGCGTTAGGCGAGAGCACGGCGATGCCCGGGACGCCGATGCTCTTGAAGTAGACCAACCCTTCGGCGTTGGTGCCGAGGATCGTGTCGAGCGACGCCGAGTTCCCCTGAAGCGGCTGGTTCGTCGAGAGGCGGACGGGCTGCCCCGTGTCGGCCGTGCCGTTCGAGCCGGCGAGCACCGTGCTCGACTGCGTGAAGCCGCCGAAGTCGGGGTTGGGCGAGCGATTGTTGCCCGTCAGCGCCGCGTGCGAAATGCCGAAGCCGCCGCGGATGACGACGCCCATGTCCTCGAAGTTCATCCCGAACAGCTTCATCTTCGGCTGCCACGCGAAGCCGAGGCGCGGCTCGATGCCCGAGTAGTCCACGGGCGTGATGTAGCGCGAACGGCCGCCGCGCCCCGAGAAGGCGAAGGCGGGAAGGGTCGCCTCCGTCGGCACGCAGAGCACGACCGAGCCGCCACAGTCGGGGATGGGCGAGGTGGCCGGAACGCCGAGCGCCGTCGCGATGGTGCGGCGCTGCGCGGCCGTGAACGGCTGCTTGATCGAGAGGTCGGGGCGGAAGACGCCCTGAAGGTTGTTCTTCTCGCGACGCGGGTACTGGAGCGAGTAGCGCACGCCGAGGTTGAGGGTCAGGTTGGGCCTGACCTTCCAGTCGTTCTGCGCGAAGACGGCGCCCGCGTCCCAGATGTAGTTGTAGTCGAGCAGGAACGGGCGGATGTCCACGGTGTTCGGCACGCCGAGCAGGAAGCTGGCGAGGTCGTTGCCGCCGTTGGCGTTGCCCGTGCCGCGGTTGTTGCTGGTGTTGACGGTGCGGAACTGCCAACGGCCGCCCGCCGCCGCGAAGAAGGGCGTGACGGCGAGCTGTGCGCGCTCAAGGTTGACGCCGAACTTCCAAGACATGTTGCCGCGGTTCCAGTAGGCGATGTCGCTGATGTTGTAGCGCTGCTCGATGTTGAAGTTGTTGGTCGAGCCGCCCGCGCCGATGTCGGCGTTGACGTAGCCGGTGTCCTGCGTCAGGAAGAAGAGCGGGATGCCGCCCGGTGTCAGGTGGTTCAGCCCGATCTCCCCGGCGAAGCTGCGGCCGGTCTTGATGGCGAACTCGGGCGAGAAGTCCTCGCTGAAGTTGGCGCGCGTGTAGTTGAGCCGCAGGTCGTTGACGATGGACGGCGTGATGATGTTGTTGAAGGTCAGCAGGTACTGCCCGGCGTCGCTGTAGACGCCCGTGTTGCCGTTGATGTCGTTGCCCGCGCCGCGGATGCCGATGGCCGGCGTCTTCGTGTAGCGGAAGTTGGTCTTGAAGGAGTCGGTGAAGTTGTGGTCGAGCCGGATGGTGTAGCGCGTCTCGTCCTGCGTGACCGAGCGGGTCAAGGTGTAGTTGCGCACGAACCCGTTGTCGAGGAAGTAGCCCTCCGGCTGCGGCAGGAATGCCAGCAGCTTCTGCGAGACGGGGTCGATCATGCTCGTCGGGATGGTGTTGTTGGCGTACTGGCAGAAGGTGGCCGTCGTGACGCCGCCCGCCGTGCAGGTCTGCGCGCGCGGCACCAGCCGGCCGTTGACGAGGTCGAACTGCTGGAAGATGTCGGCCGGGCCGATGGAGGCCGCGTTGATCGTCTGCGATGTGAACTGGGCGGCCACGGCGGCCGGCAGGAAGCCGCTGGCGGTGCGCACCAGCCCGCTGAAGTTGCCGGCGCGCTCGGCCGCGGTCGGCAGTAGACCCGACGCCGTCAGGAAGTCTGTGCGCCAGCGCGGCTCGTAGGCGACGAAGAAGAAGGACTTGTTGCGGCCGTCGTAGAGGCGCTTGCCGCCCTCGCCGAAGCGGGGCAGCATGATCGGGCCGCCGGCCGTCAGCGAGACCTGGTTGTAGCGCAGGTTGTTGGCCGGGCGCGGCGCGCTGCCCTGCCGCCACGGGCGCGCGTTGGTCACCGGGTTGCGGTGATACCAGAGCGCGACGCCGTTGAAGTCGTTGGTGCCCGACTTGGTCGTCACGTTGATCACGCCGCCGCCCGTCTGGCCGAACTCGGCGGAGTAGGCCGAGGTCGTGACGGTGAACTCCTGCACGGTCTCAGGCGTGAAGCTGACGACCGAGCGCGCGAGCCCGACGCCTGTGTTGTTGACGCCGTCGGCGAGCATCGCCGTGCTGCCGGGTCGGCCGCCGCCCGCGCTCAGGTTGAAGCCGGGGACGGGCTGGTCGGCGCTGACGCCCGGGTCTTCGCTGCCGGCGTCGCCCGTCACGTTCGGGGCCGTGAGCGCAAGGTCGAGCACGCTGCGGTTGGCGAGCGGCACGTCCTGAATCTGGCGCTCGGTGATGGTCGAACTGGTGGCGCCCGACTCCGTGTTGAGAATCGGCGCGTCGGCCACGACCGTCACCTGATCGCCGACCGCGCCGGCCTCCATGATGACGTTGGCCGAGGCCGTCGTGGACGTGTCCACCTTGAGGCTCTGGATGGTCGCGGTCTTAAACCCCTGCGCCTCGACCGTGACGCTGTAGACGACGGGGTCGAGCGAGGTGGCGGAGAAGGCGCCGTCGTCGGAGGTGGTGAGCGTCTGCTTCTGCCCCGTGCCGACGTTGGTGACGGTCACGGTCGCGCCGGGGATGGCCGCGCCGTTCTGGTCAAGGACGGTGCCCGAGATGCCGCCCTTGTTGGTCTGACCGGCCGCGGCAACTGCCAACAGCAAAACAACCGCGATAATTTGCATCGGTCGCATAACTCTAGCTTCCTCTCTGTAACCTGTAGGGTAAGGGCGAGCGCCTTTACCCGGTTGCTTGTTGACGGTTTGACGCCCACCTCTGCAACGAACGCCCAAGGCCCGGGGACGTGCCCCGCGAAGGGGCTCGGCCGACGCCGTTTGAGGTCTTCATCGCCCGCACGCTCTGTAAACTGCCAGCTTAGGAAAGGACTGAAGAACCCAGATGCCGCGCCGCCCGCGGCCGACTCACGTCGGGAAGAGTCGCTAGGAGTTCATCCACGACGCGCCCTGTGCGACGCATCCCAAGAAACCGTTTTTCAAACCGAATTCAGGACTCAACGGGATCGAAAATTCACCAAAAGCTTTCAGTAAAGCGGTTACCTCGAAATATTGTTGCCCGCCGGGGGAGCTGACCGACAATGGAGCAGAAATAAAACTTTTAGGGCGTATATGATGTAGTCGCCTGCGGCCGAGACCGACTAAGACGCGACAGTAGAGCGTTTAACTCAGGCAAATTTTATTCCCCGACCCGTCTGAGGGAGATGCTATTAAATTGTCGGGATTTAGATTGTGCCGGGGGAAGTTAAAGGCTTATCTCATCCGAAAACCAGAAGAAATCCAAAAAAATCAATTTGGGGGATGACCGCGTTAACCGTTTTTTGTTTGGCTCGCATTGTAACATCATTCTCCCCTTTGGCAAGATAAATAGGTTCGATTCTTCACCACTCCAACAAAAGTCCGGCGCTCGAAAAGACGACCGAAACTCACAACTCCGGCGACAGTCGCCGCGCGCCTTCGCCGGGGTTGCGCTTCTTCAGTCGAGGTGAAAGACCTCGTCCAGATTTTCGGAGACGGGGCTGTCGTCCGGATTCGTCAGCATCAACTCTTTCATGTAGTCCCACCAGCGGCGGCACGCATCCGTCTCGGCGATTCGCTGCCAGAGTTCCTCCGACTCGACCTCCGCGTAAGCGAACAGCCTCTCCGTTCCCGGCTTGTGGAAGATGGAGTAGTTGTGTACGCCGTGCGCGCGCAGAACCTCCGCGACCTCCGGCCACACAGGGTTGTGCCGCCGCTCATACTCCTCGCGCCGGCCCGGCTTCAACTTCATCAGGAACGCTTTGCGAATCATGCCAGCGTCAACTGCAAGCGCGTCACGGAGGCGGGCGCGAAGCGGTAGACGAGGCGCCCGGCGGCGCCGACGTTGACCGGCTCGTCGCGCGGCTCAAGGCCACGCGGATTCTGGAAGCTGTTGTGCGCGTGGATGTCCGTCGAGCTGAGCACGCGCGCCTGTCCGGAGGCGACGCGCCCGCCGACGATGTTGATCTCGGTCTCGCGCGCCGCTCTAGTGTCCGGGTTGACGGCCGTGAGCGTCAGCACCTTACCGCTCAGAGAGGCAGAGCCGGCGAGCCCCCAGAACTCCTGCCGCCCGGGGCTGCTCCCGCCGCGCATGTATGCGACGTGCGGCGCGATGAACTCCGTGCGCAAAGATTGCGCGCCCTGATGCGGCGTGTACATCTCGAAGACGTGGAAGTTGGGCGTGACGATGAACTTGTCTTCGTAGGCCAGAAACAGCGAGTGGATGGTGTTGACGAGCTGCGCCGGGTTCGCCATCGCGACCTTGTCCGCGTGGCGCTGGAAGGTGTCGAGGTTTACGGCCGAGATGAGCGCGTCGCGCAGGCTGCTCTGGTAGGCGTAGAGATACCCGGCGGGCATCTGGGGGTCTTGCGTGTTGTGCCACGCGCCCCACTCGTCCACGGCGAGGCGGACGTGTCGCTGCGGGTCGGATTCGCCGAGCACGGCCCAGTGCTGGGTGATGAGCGACTCCATGCGGTCGGAGCGATGAATCAACTCGTACCACTCGTCGTCGGTGTAGATGGTCGGGTCGCCCTTCCCCGTCGTGCCCGAGTA
>JBJMGQ010000294.1:0-23099 GCA_045807845.1 Pyrinomonadaceae bacterium
GTCCGAACGTGTCGCGGTGGCGGCGCCGGTCGTGCCCTGCGGCGCGGAGGCCGTCGAGAGCTTTCTCACATCCGCGCTGCTCTGGTTCGTTCGACTCGGTGAGGGCGAACGCCGCGCGCACCGGCTCCGGCTCGTCGCGCCTCGCGCGCTCGCGTCGGCCGCTTGCGAGAGGCTGCCGCTGCTGCGCAACAGTCTGCGCGAGCGCGTCTCGGTCTATGAGTTGGGAGAAGGTGAGCGCGGCTTATCGACTTTGCATGTGCCGCCGCTCGAAGAGCTGCTCGACGCGCCCGCGACGAAGCTTGCGCGCGCCACGGTGCGAGCGCCGTGCGAGCTGGGGGCGAGCATCATCGCGCTCGCGCCCGACGACATCGACTTCGTGCGCGCGCGCCACGGCGAGACGTTGCGCTTCCGTGGGCTCCCCTTCGCGCGCGTGCGACGCGTAGGCGGCAGCGAGCATCTCTGGTTCGGCATCGGCGGGCGCCGCACGCTGTTTGAAGAAGGGAGCGAGCCCGACTTCTTCAAACTCCTCGCCGCGCTCAAAGAGCACAGGCGTGCCCGAGCGCCCGAGCGCCGCCACGCGCTCTATCGCGCCGCGCCCGAAGCTTGGCTCGAAGCAATGCTGCGCCGCGACGTGACGCGTCTCGACCCCGGGCTCCGCCTCGCGCCCATCCACGCGCAGTTTCGCGCCGCACCGGGCTCCGCCTCGCGCCCCATAGACCTCCTCGCGCTGCGCCGCGACGGCCGCCTCGTCGTCGTCGAGCTGAAGGTCGCCGAAGACGCCGCGCTCGCGCTTCAAGGCGCGGACTACTGGCGGCGTGTCGAAGCGCAACGCCGCGCCGGCCACATCGCACGCGCGCGCCTCTTCGACGACGTCGAACTCTCCGATGAGCCGCCGCTCCTCTATCTCGTCGCCCCCATGCTCCGCTTCCACCGCTCCTTCCACACGCTCGCCCGCTGCCTCTCCCCACACATCGAAACCTACCGCCTCGACCTCAACGAAGACTGGCGCGCCGGCATTCACGTCGTCCGCCGCTGTAAAGTTAATCAATAAAATGGCAGCGAAAAAAGATTTGCGCGGCGGTGCTGTGCACATATAATGCGCCTCCCTACGCTCGCCGCGGTGCGAGTCCCTTACTATTCCGTTTGAAAATAGAAAGGACGCCATGAGATCGCCCACCATACGTCTTAGCCGCACACTCTTGCCTACACTTGTCCTGTCGTCGGTCGCGGTACTGCTGCTGCTGGCCGCGCCCCTGTTGTCGAACCACCGCGACGCGACCGAGCCTCCGGCCGCCGCCGCGCAAGCCTCCCGCGAGCGGGCGCTCGAAACCTACGGCCGCATCCCTTTGAGCTTCGAGGCCAACCGTGGGCAGACTGAGCCTTCGGTCAACTTCCTAGCGCGCGGCGCGGGCTACGCGCTCTTCCTGAAACCGACCGAGGCCGTCTTCGTCTTGAGGAAGTCCGACTTCGGAACGCGGAGTGAAGAGACCTCGGAGCATTCGTTAACAACTGACGCCGTGCATTCAAAGGCCGTCCCGCACTCCGCAACCCGCACTCCGCAAACGAGAGTGCTGCGTATGAGACTCGTCGGGGCGAATGCCTCCGTCCCGGTCGAGAGCGCGAGCGAGTTAACCGGCACGACCAACTATCTCATCGGCAACGACCCCACGCAGTGGCGCACCGCTGTCCCGACCTACGCGCGCGTGAGCTACCATGAGGTCTACCCGGGCGTGGACGTGGTCTACTACGGCAACCAGCGACAGTTGGAGTATGACTTCCGCGTCACGCCCGGCCGTGACCCGCGCACGGTGAGCCTTAAGTTTGAAGGGGCGGACAAAGTTGACGTAGACGCGAACGGCGACCTGCTGCTGAAGTTGGGCGAGACGATCCTCCGGCAGCCGAAGCCATACGTCTATCAGGAGGTGGCGGGCGCGCGGCGCAAAGTCGCGGCGAGCTTCGCGGTCACGGCGGACGGGCACGTCGGCTTCAACGTCGGCGAGTACGACCGCAGCGCGACGCTCGTCATCGACCCGACCCTCGTCTACTCGACCTACCTCGGCGGCAGCGGCGGTGAGCAGGGGATGGAGATCGCGGTGGACTCAGCCGGCAACGCTTACGTCGCCGGCTTCACCAACTCGACGAACTTCCCCACGGCCAACCCGATTCAGAGCGCGAACGGTAGCTTTCAGGACGCATTCGTGGCGAAGATAAACGCCGCCGGCACCGCCCTCGTCTATTCAACGTATCTCGGCGGAAACGGCAACGAGCAGGCGCGGGGCGTCGCTGCCGACTCCGCGGGCAACGCCTACGTCGTCGGGCAGACGGACTCGACGAACTTCCCCACGGCCAATGCGATCAAAGCCACGATAGGCAGCAACGGCGAGGACGTTTTCGTGACGAAGCTCAACGCCGCCGGCACGGCGCTCGTCTACTCCACCTACCTCGGCGGCACCGATCCAGAGTTCGGCGAGGACATCGCGGTGGACTCGGCGGGCAGCGCCTACGTCACCGGCAGCACCTTCTCGACGAACTTCCCCACGGCCAACCCCGTCCAGGCCGCCTTCGGCGGCTTTACCGACGCCTTCGTGACGAAGATTAACGCGGCGGGCTCCGCGCTCGTCTACTCGACCTACCTCGGCGGGTCGGACAGCGAGATAGGCGAGGGCATCAACTTTGACTCGGCGGGCAACGTCTACGTCACCGGGGACACCAACTCGACGAACTTCCCCATGGCCAATGCCGTGCAGGCCGCGAGCGGCGGCGGGCAGGACGCCTTCGTCACGAAGCTCAACGCGGCGGGCTCGGCCTTCATCTACTCGACCTACCTCGGCGGGAGCGCGCAGGACGACGGTGAGGCCATCGCGGCGGACTCGGCCGGCAACACCTACCTCACCGGCAACACCTTTTCGACCAATTTCCCGACGGCCAACGCCCTGCAACCCGTGCAGGGCGGCGGCGTCATACAGGACGCCTTCGTGACGAAGCTCAACGCGGCGGGCAACGCCTTCGTCTACTCCACCTATCTCGGCGGCACGGGCGGCGAGATAGGTTTCGGCATCGCCGTTGACGCGGCGGGCAACGCCTACGTCGCCGGGGGCACCGGCTCTCTGAACAGTTTCCCGACGGCCAACGCTCTGCAATGCAGCGGCGGCGGGCAGGACGCCTTCCTCTCGAAGATTAACGCGGCGGGCTCGGCCTTCGTCTACTCGACCTACCTCGGCGGGTCGGCCAACGAAAACGCCAGAGGCGTCGCGCTGGACTCGGCGGGCAACGCCTACATCGCGGGCTTCACGCGGTCGAGCAACTTCCCCACGGTCGGCGCCATTCAGAGCGCCTTCGGCGGCGACGCCATCTTCGGCGATGCGTTCGTGACCAAGATCGGCGACACTTCGACTGGCCCCGCGTCGCAGCTTCTGTTCACGCAGACGACGCCCGTGGTGCAGGAGGACGTAACCTCGCTGACGCTGACCGTCCAGCGCACGGGCGACACCAGCGGCGCCGTCACGGTCGATTACGCGACCGCCGACGGCACGGCCTCGGAGCGCTCTGACTATACGACCGCCGTCGGCACGCTCCGCTTCGCGGCCGGCGAGACGGCGAAGACGATTGACATCCTCGTCAACGAGGACTCGTTCACGGAAGGGAGCGAGACGTTCACCGTCTCGCTCTCGAACCCGACGGGCGGGGCGACTCTCTCGTGCCTGACGGCCGCGGCCACCATCCAGATTACGGACGACGCGGCAGAGCCCACGACGAACGCCACCGACGACACGACCGTCTTCGTCGGCACGCACTATCACGACTTCCTCAACCGGCAGGCGGACACGACGGGGCTCAACTTCTGGACGGGGCAGATCACGCCCTGCGGCACGGACGCCGCCTGTCTCGACCGCAAGCGGGCGGATGTCTCGCAGGCGTTCTTCCTCTCCATCGAGTTCCAGCAGACGGGCTTCCTCGTCCACCGCTTCTACAAGGCATCGTTCCCCAACTCGGCCGCGCGGCCACGCGGGATGGCGCGCTATCGCGAGTTCCTGCGCGACACGCAGGAGATCGGGCGCGGCGTCGTCGTCAACCAGACGGGTTGGGAGCAGGTGCTCGAAGAAAATAAGCGCGCGTTTACGCTCCGCTGGGTGCAGCGGCCCGACTTCCTCGCCGAGTTCCCCGTCGGGATGGGCTTCGACGCCTACGTCGCCAAGCTCGCCGCCAACTCGGGCGCGACCTTGACGCCCACCGAGATCAACATCGCCGTCGAGAGCTACAGCGAGACCGCGCAGGGGCGCGCCAACGCCCTGCGCGCCGTGCTCGAATCGGGGTCGGTCTACAACGCGCAGTTCAACACGGGCTTCGTCCTCTCACAGTACATCGGCTACCTGCGCCGCAACCCGAACGACGCGCCCGACACAGACTACACCGGCTTCGACTTCTGGCTGGCGAAGATGAACAGCTTCAGTCTGGCCGGAGAGGACGTGCGCAACGAGCCGACGGCCATCGCGCGCGTCCGGCGCGCCGAGATGGTGCGCGCCTTCATCCGCTCGCTCGAATACCGCGGGCGCTTCGGCCAGCCGTAAGGCTCGCCGCACAATCGACCGCGGCGGCCCTCTTTAAGACGTTGATGAGGGCCGCCGCCTTTCACGCTTCGCCTTCTTCTCCATCTTCTTCTCAGCCTCTTTCTCCGCGCGCAGTCTCTCTATCGCGGCGGCGACCTCACCCTCCCAAGGGAGCTTTTCATCCTTAGCCGGGTCGTACGGCGGTAGGTCTGGAATCTGCGCGCCAAGCTGCTCCAGAAGGGCGCGGGACTTGTTCAGGTCATAGCGGAAGACGTAAGGCTCGCCGTCGGCCCACGCCGCCTTGTAAGCCGCCAGCGCGTGCTTCTTCGCCCGCTCCCGGTCGCCCATGGCGAGCCATAACTCCGCGAGCATGTGGTGGGGTGGCTCTTTAGCCTTGGCCATTTGCTCTGCTTCATCACGGGGGGCTGAGATTTGGCCCAATCGGAACTTGGCGAGGAGCAGCGCGATCTCCTTCGTCAAGTTGTGCTGTCCGACTGCGCGGGCCATGGTCACAGCCTCCTGAAAGCTCTCGGCGGCATCCGCCCACCGTCCTTGCTCTAGCTGCCAGTCTCCCCGCAGGCCGTATAGCGTGCGAATGACCATACGACTTTTCCCCTTTCTTGCTAAGTGCTCAGCGTTGGCGAGATGTTCTTCCTGCAACGTCCCCTGAAAGAAGCGGAATACGGCATAGGCAAGTTCGGCTTCGCCTTGACGGTAGGAAGCACGCGACCAATTACGTCCCATGGGGTCGAGAAGCTGCCATACTGCTTCGGTATCTTCCCACGCTCCTATAGTCGCGAACTGTTCGAAACGGATTAATCGTCCTTTGAAGAGTAGCGCGTCGTATCCAATCGCCGCGGCAAGGTCGAGCGAGAAGAGTAGGCAGCGTTCCGCTCCTGCCAAACGCGACTGCCTGCTAAGCGTGATGGCATTCGAGCACAGAAGGACTGAGGCGTTTAGCCAGTCTCTCCGCTTCACATAAGAGAGTAAAGCAGGGGCCCAGACTTTCAGTGCCTCCTGTGACTCGCCGCTTTGGTGCAATGCCACCGCAGCCTCGTTCGCTATGTAGGCGCTTTGGTACTCTTCGAGAACGTCGGGCAGGGAGACCCACCCTTGTGAGAAGAACGGGCGGAGCAAGGTTAAGATCTCGGCATTTGCCTCTAGGTTGATAAGCATGGCGTGGCTGAGATCGCCTATGTAGGAGTCAAAGGCTCGCTTATAGCGTCCCATCCGGAGCAGGGTGCTTACGATGTTGAGACCGTAGCGGACATCTTCAAGGGTTTCTGCTTCTTCGTAAGGGTTGTGCGCCTGCCGGGAGAAGTAATCTACCACTCGTTGGCCGTATAGCTCTTTCTCTTCCTGCTGAAGCCCTCCGGCGGCGACGCCGCGCACGACGGGGTGAAGGTCGTGGCGTTTGGTCTGTTGGTCGTACTGAAGCATGCCGCGGCTCTCAAGGTCGCGGACAGTGTCTACCAACTTCGAGGGCGCGGAGCGAAACTCAGGCGAGTCCAGTCGCGACCTGACCGCCTGCTCATACTCCTCGCGGCGTCTGAGTGCGTCTTGATATTTCCCCTGTGCCTCCTTCTTTTCCTCATCGGACATCCGTTCCCACCAGAATTTATTGTCCTCCGGCTTCTGGGGCACTTCGACTTCCGCCGGTTCGGGTGGGTGGTGTGGGTTGAGGGCGGAGAGGGTGGGGTAGTCGGCGGCCTCGGAGAGAAGGGCGAGGGTGGAGAGGAGCTGGCGGCTCTTCTCGGGCAGGTCGGCGAGGGCGGCGAGCAGGATGTGGTTGCGCTTCTGGATGAGGTCGAGGTCGGCGAGGTTGAGACGGCCGCCTCCCTCCGTCTCGTCGGCCGCCCATGCGTCGAAGTTGCCACGGTCGGCGAGGTAGTTCTTGATGAGGCCGGCCAGCACCCCTGTGACCAGCGGGTGGCAGTCGCAGTGGCGCTTGAGGTAGTCCTGTATCGCCGCCGAGTCGCCGCTGACGCCGCAGGCGCGGATGAGTCGTTCGGCGTCGGCGGGGCGCAGGCCGGGCAGCGGCACGCGCAGGACGCCCTGAATCCCTTGGCTCGAAGGGTTGAGCAGGACGCGGGGCGTCAGTCGCGTGGTGATGAGCAGCTTCGACGGCGCGGCCGAGGCGAGCATCCGCAGGAGGTCGTCGTCCTCTGGGCGGATGGCGGCGCAGGGGTCGCGTTTGGCGATCTGGTCTTTGGACGTGTCCACGTCCTCGTCGGCCAACTGCGCGGCGTCGTAGCGGTGGTAGGCGACGAGCACGCGCTCAAGGCCGTCGAGGATGAGCAGCCACGGCCGCGACTGCAAGTGGCGCAGGAGCTGGTCGCCGAGTTCGACCGTCTTCTTCCGCCGCAGCTCTTCGAGCGGCCGATGGGTGATGTAGGCCAGCGCCCGCTGGCAGAAGTCGGCCATGATCGCGCCCTTCTCATAGAAGGAGTACCAGAAGCGGCCCGCCCAGTCTTGGCGCACCTCCGTCGAGTGCTTCGTCGTCCACTCCCAAGTGAGCATGCTCTTGCCCGTGCCGCCGATGGCCTCGTAGAGGAGGACGGGGTGCGGGTCGGCGGGCGCGGCCCAGTCGCTCAGCCTCTCCAGCTCGGCGCGGCGGCCGACGAACTCGTGCGAGCCGATGTAGGAAGGCTCGGCGTAGAAGGCCGGGGGCGCGGGGATGGGGTTGTCTCTGGGGCCGACGTGCACTTGAGTCTCTTTGAGCGCCGCGCGCGCGGGCGGGGCCGTCTGCTTCTCAAGGTAGCGCCGGAGGCTCGCGACGGCGTGGATAGCCTTCTCCGTGAACTCTTCCAGACTGTTGAAGACGACGTAGATGCGACCCTCCTTCGCGCGCTCGCGATACGCTTCGAGCTTCTTGATCTTCTCCGGCTCGGTCTCAACGTCCTTCTGTTTCACGTCGTGGTCGCCACCCATGATGAAGACGAGGGTCGGCAGTCCGAGGTGCTGCGCCTCCTCGAACTCAAGCCGGGAGACGGAGTAGGCATGAGGGTTCCGCTCCGGGTCTTCGACGACCTGCCCGTAGCGGTGGCTGATGAGTCCAATGTAGGCGCTGGCCTCCCGCACCATCTTGAGGGAGGACGAGAGCACGTCATCGCCCGGGACGGGGACGTAATCTTCCATCCCGATGGCGAAGAGTTTCTCCTTCTGAAGCGCGTCCAACAGCCGCGCGCGGTGAGCCTGTAGGTCTTGGAAGGTGCTGGAGACCATGACACCTTGATAGAGGTGCGGGGTGGGGATTGTTTCGTCTGCCATGGCGGGTCTGTCTTGAGTCGTTGGAGAATGCTCCATGAGGTTTCGCCCGTCAGCCGGACGGCACGACGCCGAGCCCTGTTGCCCGACCGGTTGCCGAGGGTACTCGTCGGGCGCGGCTCTCGCAAGTGTTTTCGGTCAAGTTCGAGAAGGAGTAGGCTGCCAGAGGAGTTGACGGCACGGGGACTCGCTCATGGTCAAAATCTACAAACCGACGAAGGAAGAGGTGCGGGCGGCGGCGGGGAGGACGGTGCCGGATGTGATCGCGCGAGACTTGCGCGTGCTCTTCTGCGGCATCAACCCGGGGCTGTACACGGCGGCCGTGGGGCATCACTTCGCGCGGCCGGGCAATCGCTTCTGGCCGGCACTTCAACTGTCCGGCTTTACCGAGCGGCGCCTCTCGCCCTTCGAGGAGCATGAGCTGCTCGCGCGCGGCCTAGGCGTCACGAACGTCGTCGCGCGCGCGACCGCCGCCGCGGAACTCTCACCGGAAGAGTTCGAGCGCGGCGGTCTGCTCCTGCGTGAGAAGGTGAAGAGGTACCGGCCGCGCTTCCTCGCCGTTCTCGGCGTCGGCGCCTACCGCGCGGCCTTCGCGCGCCCGAAGGCGCGGACGGGCCGGCAGGAGGAAAAGTTAGAGGCCGCCACGGTCTGGGTGCTTCCCAACCCGAGCGGCCTCAACGCCAACTATCGCCTCGAAGACCTCGCCCGCCTCTTCCGCGAGCTGCGCGACGCGGTCGAGCGTGAGCTTTAACTTTCAGGCCGCGCCCTCCCGCCGTGCCCGTCGGCGATGTGTCGTTCAACCACTACCGTCAGGTTATCGATTCTCTCTCCCGCCCTCCTGATGACCTCTTCAGTTCTCATGTGAGCGTCAGCGAGCGCCGCAATCTTCCTGTCGAAATCGGCGGCCCTCTCCTTAGCCTCCCGGTCAATCTCCGTCGTCCTGTCCTCCGCACGTATCTGGGCGTCAACGAGCGCGGCGAGCTTTTCGTCCAGCTCTTGAGCCCGCTGGTCGTTGATGGCGAGACGCTCGCGCGTCGCCTGCGCGAAGCGGACTAGCAAGTCCTCCATTTGGGCGATCCTCTCGGCGGACTGCGCCTGCTGTTGGAGCATGAACTCCTTGTGCCTCTCGAATTGTTCGTTGTCCATTTCGGTAAGCCTTTCCGGCGGCCTGCGCGCGTTGATGCAAAGCACGGCTGCTCTCTTCGTCAAAGGTCAAAGCGGCGCGGCTGGCGGACTGCCCGGAGTTTCACGAAATCAATTTAACTCTTCTTCAGCTTTTCAAGGAAGTGCTTGCGGAACTTCGAGACCTTCGGCGCGACGACCGCTCGGCAGTAGGGCTGGTAAGGATTCTTCTCGAAGTAGTCCTGATGGTAGTCCTCGGCCGGGTAGAAGGTTTCGAGCGGCACGACCTCCGTCACAATCGGCGAGTCCCACACGCCCGCGGCCGTCATCTCCGCGATGACCTGTTCGGCCGTCTCGCGCTGCTCGGGTGTGTGATAGAAGACGGCCGAGCGGTACTGCGTGCCCACGTCGCCGCCCTGCCGATTGAGCGTCGTCGGGTCGTGGATGGTGAAGAAGACTTCGAGCAGCTCTCGATAAGAGACGAGGCCCGGGTCGAAGGTAATCTGCACCACTTCGGCGTGACCCGTAGTGCCGTCGCAGACCGCACGATAGGTCGGGTCGGGGGCGTGCCCGCCCGCGTAGCCCGAGACGACACGCTCGACGCCGCGCAGCTCTTTGTAGACCGCTTCCAGACACCAGAAACAACCGCCGGCGAGCGTCGCCGGCTCCCTCGTCTGTTCAGTGCTCATCGTTATTCAAGTCCGTCAGAGTCAGTTTGAAGTGCGCGCTGAGTATACCCTGAGCGCGTGAAAATAAACTCGGCTTCTCGGCCGGTTTCAGTCGTATAAATAGTGATTTCGCCAGTTCGCCTGTGGCAAGATGTCGGCACGAACGGATGGAGACGCTCTACCGCGTGAGCGTTGAAAGACTCAAGCCACGATTCGACCCACAACCTTTTTTTGCTCCCGAAGAGAGACGCTGGACGCCGATGCCTGATTCGACGGAAGTAATCCAACCCCCCGCACAACCACAGAGCGAGCCCGGGCTCTTCGCCGCCGTGCGCGAGGCCGTGCGCGGCGCGCATCCGAAGTACGATTACACCGAAGGGTCAATCGGCCGCGCCATCCTTCTGCTCTCCGTCCCGATGGTCTTGGAGATGCTGATGGAGAGCCTCTTCGTCGTGTGCGACTTGTACTTCGTCGGCCGCCTCGGCAAGGAGGCCGTCGCCGCCGTCGTCCTGACCGAGTCGATGATGGTGCTCGTCTACACGCTCGGTATCGGGTTGAGCATCGGCGCGACGGCGATGGTCGCGCGGCGCACGGGCGAGCGCGACCCGGAGGGCGCGGCACGCACCGCGGGGCAGGTCATCCTGCTCGGCCTCGCGGTCTCGCTCATACTCGGCGCGCTCGGCGTCGCCTTCGCACCGCGCCTGCTCGAACTGATGGGCGCCGAAGCCACGGTCGTCGCGGGCGGGAGCAGCTTCACGCGCGTCATGCTCGGGTGCAACTTGTCGGTGATGATGCTCTTCCTCATCAACGGCACCTTCCGCGGGGCGGGCGACGCGGCCGTGGCGATGCGCGTGCTGTGGCTCGCCAACACCATCAACATCCTGCTGGGGCCGTGTCTCATCTTCGGTCTGGGGCCGTTCCCCGAACTCGGGCTGACGGGCGCGGCCGTGGCGACGAGCATCGGGCGCGGGACGGGCGCGCTCTACGCCTTCTCGAAGCTCTGGCGCGGGAGCGGGCGCATACACGTCACGCGGCGCCACTTCCGTCTGGACGCGTCGCTCATCAGGCGCATCGTGAATCTGTCGGGGCCGGCGACCTTTCAAGTCTTCGTCGGCATGGCGAGCTGGATCGCCCTGATGCGCGTCGTCTCAAGTCTCGGGAGCGCGGCCGTCGCCGGCTACGGCATCGGCATGCGCGTCATCATGTTCGCGCTGCTGCCCTCGTGGGGCATGTCGAACGCGGCGGCGACGCTCGTCGGCCAGTCGCTCGGGGCGGGGAAGCCCGAGCGCGCGGAGAAGGCCGTCTGGCGCGCGGGCTTCTACAACATGATCTTCTTAGGCATCGTCGGGTTAGTCTTCGTCGTCTTCGCCAATCCCATCGTCGACATCTTCACGCACGCGGCGGCCGGCGAGGAGGTGCATGCCTACGGCGTGGACTGCCTGCGCATCATCGCGTGCGGCTTCCTCTTCTACGCCTACGGGATGGTTCTGACGCAGAGCTTCAACGGCGCGGGCGACACGCGCACGCCGACCATCATCAACGTCTTCGTCTTCTGGCTGTGGGAGATTCCGCTGGCGTGGTTTCTGGCCTTCAAGCTGAGGATGGGGCCGCGCGGCGTCTTCGTCGCGGCGGCCGTCGCCTTCTCGACGCTGGCCGTGGTGAGCGCCTACTTCTTCCGTCGTGGGCGCTGGAAGACGAAGCGTGTGTAACATCCGACGAAGGAACGGGGACGAAAGTGTTCGATAAACTGGTGGAGCAGAAGATACGCGAGGCGCAGGAGGCGGGCGAGTTCAACGACCTCGAAGGCGCGGGCCGCCCCGTCAATCTCGAAGCATACTTCGCGACGCCCGAAGAGCTGAGGGCCGGCTATGCCGTCTTGAAGAACGCGGGCGTGCTGCCCGAGGAGGCGGCCGTGCTGAAGGAGTTGAACGAGACGGCCGCGCGCCTCGAAGCCTGCCGCGACGAGCGGGAGCGCGAGCGGCTCAAGCGCGCCGTCTCCGACCTTAAACTAAAGTACGATCTACTGGTCGAGCGCTATCGCGGCAAGCCGAGAGGAAGGCAAAAGTAGTAGGCAGAAGGCAGATGGCAGTAGGCAGTAGGCAGATGGCAGTCGCTTCGCGTAGTGGAGGTTGATGGCTTAATTCGGAATGTTTGGCAGCCGTGCTTTCAACTACCTGGCGCCATCTGCTTACTGCCTACTTATTCCCCGATTTTCCTCGCTTTTCACCTCTTTTCCCTCCACGGACGTTTTTTCTGAAACCTTCCGCGCGGGACTGCCACTAACTGTCGGTGTGAGACATGAAGCGGCTGGCGATGGGCACAATGAGTTTAGAGCTGGGGCAGCCGGGCGCGCACGCTGGGGCCTTGATGAACAGCACGGAGGAACTGGTGGCGCGCGTCCGTGCCGGCGACGAGGAGGCTTTCCGCCTCATCTTCGACCGTTACTCGCGCCCCGTGCTCGGCTTCATCTACGACATGGTCGGCGACCGCGCTCTGGCCGAAGACCTTGCGCAGGAGACCTTCGTCCGCGCCTACCGGGGCCTCGGCACACTGCGCGAAGAGACGAAGCTCTCGACGTGGCTCTTTGCCATCGCCAAGAACTGCGCGCGTGAGCAGTTGCGCTCGCGCCGGCGCAACGAGGGCAACGTCGAGCTTGACGCCGAGCCGGCCTTCGAGCTGCGCGACCACGGGCAGACGCCCTCGGGCGCGCTCCTTGATAAAGAGCTGAGCGGCGTCATCCAGACGGCGCTTCAGAAGCTCGACGAGGACAAGCGGACGGTCTTTACTTTGAAAGTTTTGCAGCAACGCAGCTACGAAGAGATTGCGGAGATCACGGGCTTCTCCGTCGGCAAGCTCAAGACCGACTTGCACCGCGCGCGCGCCGAGATGAGACGCCGCATCGGCCCGTACCTTGGGGGTGAGCAGTGATGAGATGTGAAGATTGCCTCCCGCTGATTGAAGAGTATTTCGACGGAGAGGTCACGGGTCAGACGGCCACGTCGGTACGCGCGCACCTTGCGGCCTGCGCCGATTGCGCCGCGGCGCTCGACGCGCTCTCCTTCGAGCAGGAGATTTACGCGCGCTACGACCGCGGCGGGCTCGAAGTCACCCCAGACCTCTGGGCGCGCGTCAGCGCCGAGATCGCGCGCACACCTCCGCCGGAGGTTCCAAACGAACGGCGCCCCTTTCTGAGTCGCGCCCGTCAATCTTTCGCCGCCGCGCTCGGCGCGCACGCCCTGCGCCCCGCGCTCGCCTCCACGCTCGCGCTGCTCATCGTCGCCGCCGCGGCCGGCACGCTCTGGCTCGCGCGCCGACCGCACACGAACGTTTCGACAGGAGAAGTAGCACAGACTGCGCCGGCCCCGGCGGGCGTCGTGAGCACACCGGCGCCCAACAACGCCGGCGACCGCAAAGCCACGACGGGCACGGCCCCTTTCACTCCTAACGAGAGCATCAACGTCCCGGCCGTGTACGTCCCGCGTGAGTCAGAGACAGCACAGGGAGTGCGCCGCGCGCGCCCTGAAGGCGACGCGAACATCAGCGTGGAGCAGTTGCTTGCCGAGTCGTCCGCGCCGAAGGCGAGCCCCGGCCTCGTCCCCAACAGGCCGGACGAACACGCCGGCACCGACGACATCGCGTTGCTCCTCAGCAACCCCTCGGCCCCGAGTCGGAACCTCGTCCAGACGGACGCGCCGCTGCTCGACCCCGATGAGAAGGACGTGGCGCGCCACGTCGAGCGCGCGCAGATGCTTTTGCGCTCCATCAAGAACGTGCGCGCCGGCGAGGCGGGCGACACAGATATCGCCTACGAGCAGAGCCTGTCGCGCAAGCTCCTCGCCGAGAACGCCACGCTTCAGTTGGAGGCCGAGGTCAAGGGCGACAAGGAGAGCAAGCAGGTGCTCGACCGCATCGAGCCGTTTCTGCTCGACATCGCGAACATGGGCGACAAGCCCACGCGCGAAGAGGTGCGCTCCATCCGCGACCGCGTGAGGAGTAACGAGATCGTCGCCGCGCTGGAAGTTTACTAGGAGGGGCCCGCGCGCGGCCGGCTCACTTAAATCATCGAAAGCAAGGAAGACTAAAAGCCATGATTCACCCCAACATCATTCAGAGACGGAACACGGGCTCACGCCTTCTGGCCGGCGCTCTGGCCTTCGCGGCCCTCCTGCTGGCCGCCGGTGCCGCACTCGCCTCCGCCCAGCCCAAGGAGCTGCTCAGCCGTTTCGTGCAGTCGGACAACGACGCGGCCATGCGCGCCTTCAGGCAAGGGCAGAGCTTCGTGGACGCGCAGCAGTGGGAGCGTGCGGTCTCGACCTTCGACCGCTTCGTCGTCCAGTACCCGAAGGACAAGAACGTGGACGCGGCGCTCTACTGGCTCGCCTACGCGCACAATCGGCAGGGCGACCCCGGCGCGGCCGAGGAGCCGCTCAAGCGTCTGCTTCAGAGCTACCCGACCTCGCGGTGGGCCGAAGACGCTAAGGCGCTGCGCCTCGAAGTCACCGCGAAGCTCGGCAAGCCCATCACCGCCGTTGACGAGAGCGACCCCAACGTCGAGCTGAAGATCATCGCGCTCAAGACGCTCTGCGAAAACGACCGCGTCGGCTGCTCGGCGCGTGTCAACGACGTGCTGCGCACGAGCAACTCGCCACGCCTCAAGGAGGCGGCCATCATCCTGCTCGGCCGCTACGGCGGCACAGAGGCCGTGCCCGCGCTCATCCAGATGTCGCGCAACGAGCCGGACGAGAAGCTGCGCATGCGTGCCATCACCGCCCTCGGCTCGACGAACGATGACCGCGCCCTCGACGTGCTCCGCGAGATAGCGATGGGCGCGACCTACGCCGACCAGAGCCCGACCGACTCGGCCATCCACGCGCTCGCCTCGCACGAGAACGCGCGCGCCGTCACCATCCTCGGCGAGGTCGTCATGCGCGGCCAGAACCTCAAGGCGCGCACGCACTCCGTCGAGCTGCTCGCGCGCCGCCGTGGCGACAACGTCGTGGACGAGCTGCTGCGCCTCTACGACGCGGTGCCCGAGGTGCAGGTCAAGAAGTACGTCGTGGCCGCGTTCGGCAATCGCAAAGACCCGCGAGCGCTCAACAAGCTGATTGAGATTGCGCGCTCTGCCTCGGACGTGCAGTTGCGCGCGCAGGCCATCCGCGCCATCCCGAACCGCGGCGACGATCAAGACCTCGACGTGCTGCTTCCACTCTACGACTCGGAGCGCGACAACGACCTCAAGGACAGCCTGCTGCAAGCCGTCGGCCAGTACCAGAACCAGCGCGCCTATCAGAAGCTTGAGCAGATCGTGCGCAACGCGGCCGAGCCTTTGGATCGTCGCAAGGCGGCCATCAGCTACCTCAGCCGCAGCAAAGACCCCGGCGTCCTGAAGTTCCTCGAAGACATGCTGAAGTAAGAACAGTAGGCAGTAGGCAGATGGCAGTAGGCGGTACGCTCCGCGTTATGGGCGTCGAAAGGTTAATCCGCAGTTCTCAACACTGAGGCTCTTAACTGCCTACAGCCATCTGCCTACTGCCTACTCCTAGGAGTTTTCCGATGCTCGCATTCTTAACCTTCATCCTGCTCGCGTTCGCGCCGGCCTCGACGGCCGCGCAGCAGGAGCAGGGCTTCACGCCCGTGCAGGGCGCGACGCTTCAGGCCAAAGCGGAAGCCGCCACGGCGCAGGCCGCCGCCGCGCGCCAGACGCGCTATTGGACGGCCTACGCCTTCGACGTGCGCCCGGGCGTCGCCGTGGACGTGGACTACGTGAGCGACGACGGGCGCTTCTCCATCCGCGGCACCTGGGACGTGGGCGACGGCGGCACGTACTTCGTCGGCGACGGCGTCTCCGTCTCGAACTACCCCGGCCTTGAGACGCGCAGCCTTGGCGTTTTCGCGCTGCGCGACTCGACGGGGCGCGTCGAGCGCATCGACATCTTCAACCTCGCGCGCCGTCACGAGTACGCGGGCTATCCCGTCTACTGGTTGGGGCGCGCGGTCAACGAGGAGAGCCTGAACTTCCTGCGCACCGTCGCCGAGACACAGGGGCTCGACCGCTCGGACTCGCCGCAGAACGAGGCCGTGTGGGCCATCTCTCTACACGACGACCGGCGCGTGCCGGAGGTCTTGACGCACATCGCGCGCACCGCGACGGACGAGCAGGTGCGTGCGCGCGCCGTGTGGAGCTTGGGGCTGCCGCCCGTCGCCGACGCCGTGCGCGAGTATCTCGCGCAGCTCGCCCGCGACGACCGCGAGTCGCAGGACGTGCGCCGCGCGGCCGTCGCCGCCTACGGCCGCTCACGCGACGCGCAGGCGCTCGCGCTGATGCAGTCGCTCTACAACTCGAACGCGAACCGCGACCTGCGCCGCGCCGCGCTCACGCAGATTGCGCGCAATGACGACCGGCAGGCCGCGGCCGCGTTCCTCATCCGCGTGGCTTCGCAGGACACCGACACAGACTTCCGCAAGACGGCCGTCGCGCGCCTCGGCGAGATCGCGGGCGAGCAGGTCACGGCCGCGCTCAAACAGACGGCGACGAGCCTCGACGCCGACACGGAGCTGCAACGTCAGGCCGTCTCAGCCATCGCCAAGCGCCCCGCGTCCGAAGCGGTGCCGCTGCTCATCAACATCGCGCGCACACACGCCAAGCCCGAGATACGCAAGCACGCCTTCGTCCTCCTCGGCCGCACCGGCGACCCCGCGGCCGTCGAGTTTTTGAAGAGCGTGTTGATGAAGTGAGGGAAGTAGGCAGTAGACAGTAGGCAGATGGCAGATGGCAGATGGCAGTAGGCAGACAAAGCGGCGCGCTCGACCTAAAGGCTGAAGCGCGCCGCCTCTTTTTCTACTGCGTACTGCCATCTGCCATCTGCCATCTGCCATCTGCCTACTGTCTACTGCTAAACTAGCCGCATGGCCTTGATGGAGATAACGGAGTTTCCGGAGCGTGTGCTCAAAGAGGTGGGTGCGCCGGTCGAGAAGTTCGACGCGGACTTGGAGCGGCTCGTCGCCGATATGTTCGAGACGATGTATGCGGAGGAGGGCGTGGGGCTGGCGGCGCCGCAGGTCGGCCTCTCTTTGCGCCTCTTCGTGATGGACTGCGAGGGCGTCAAGCTCGTCGCCGCCAACCCCGAGATTCTGTCGGCCGAGGGTGAGCAGGAGGGCGAGGAGGGCTGCCTGTCGGTCGGAAAGATTCACGCGATCTTGAAGCGCGCCGCGCGCGTGCGGCTGCGCGCGCAGGACGTGCAAGGGCGTTGGTTCGAGCACCAGGCCGAAGGGCTCGCCGCGCGCTGCTTCCTACACGAGACAGACCATTGCGACGGCCACCTCTTCCTCGACCACCTCTCGCCGCTGCGCCGCGACATGGTCAAGCGCCGCTTCCAGAAGATGAAGAAGTGGCGTTGACGACCTCGATTCAAACAACCCCGCAAGTCATCGCAAACGAGCATCGAGAATCAGGAGAACGGATGACGAAAAACGTGCCGGCGAAACTCTTCCTTCTCGCGCTCTGCCTCGCAGGCGCGGCCACGCAGACGCAGGCGCAGACGCGCAGCCGCGCGCCCGTGCGCAAGGCCGCGGCCGTCGCGCCGAAGGCCGACGCGCTCGCCTACCCTCTGAGCGACGAGCAGAAGCGCGCGATTCAGTCGATTCTGGCGAAGAGCAAACTCGTCGGCGCACCGCTGGCGCTCCTCGGCGCAGAGGGCGCGAAGGAGTTCGACGAGAACGTGCTGGCGGAGTCGCCGGACGCGGCGTTGGACGAGAGGGCGACGAAACAACTGCTCGACTCGCTTGCCGGTGTGGCCCGTCTGAGACTTCAGACCATCAAGGACGTGGTGGCGCTGCTCACGCCGGAGCAGAAGCGCCTGCTGCGCGCGGAGATGTCGAAGCCCGGGACGCCGACAGCGCTCCTCGAAGTGCTGGCGCGCGTCTTCAAACTGCCGCAGGAGTGAGCCGCGCGGCGCGCGTCCTCACGCGAACCTTTCCAATAACAGCAAGCCCACTGAGACGAGCGCGAGCGCGTACATGACCACGCCGACCTCGCGCCCGCGGCCGGCCAGCGTGTAGAGACCGGCGTGCGTGATGAAGCCCCAGAGGATGCCCTGCGTGATGGAGAAGGTGAGCGGGATGAGGATGATGGTCAGGAAGGCGGGCAGCGCGTCCTCCATGCGCGTGAAGTCGAGCCCGGCGACGCCGCTGAACATGAAGACGCCGACGAGGACGAGCACCGCGGCCGTCGCGTACGGCGGCACCACGCCTGCGAGCGGCGCGACGAAGAGGCACGGCAGGAAGCAGGCGGCCGTGAAGACCGACGTGAGCCCCGTGCGCCCGCCCGTGTTTATCCCTGCGACCGACTCGATGTAAGCCGTCCCCGAAGAAGTCCCCGCCAGCCCCGCGCCGAGCGTCGCCCAAGCATCCACGATCAACCCTTGACGCAGACGCCGCGGCTGTCCCTCTGCGTCGAGCATCCCCGCCGCCTGCGAGACGCCGATAAAGGTCGAGATGGAGTCGAAGAGGTCTGTGAAAAGAATGGCGACGACGGCCGGAAGCAAAGACCACTTCAGCGCGCCGAGGATGTCGAGCTTGAAGAAGACGCTTTGGAAGTCGGGCGCGCTGAAGAGGCTCGCGGGCATCTGCACCTTCCCCGCCACCCACGCGACGAACGTGACGACGAAGATGCCCGCGAGGAAGGCGAAGGGGCTCTTCCACTTCAGCAACAGGACGGTGATGGCGAGCCCTAGAAGCATCAAGAGCGCGGGGTAGTCGAGCCGGCCGAGCTTGACGAAGGTGACGGGGTCGGCGGCGATGAAGCCCGCGTTCCTGAGCCCGATGAAGGTGAGGAAGACGCCGATGCCTGCGGCCGTCGCCAGACGCAGGTGGCGCGGGATGGCGCGCGCCACGCCCTCGCGCACCGGCGTCAGCGAGACGAGCAGGAAGAGCACGCCCGCCCAGAAGACTAGCCCGAGCGCGACCGGCCACGGCACGCGTCGCCCGAGGATGATGGTGAAGGCGAAGAACGCGTTCAGTCCCATCCCGGGCGCGACCGCGAACGGCAGTCGCGCATAGACGCCCATCAAAAGCGTCATCGAGAAGCAGACCAGCACGGTCGCCGTCAGCACGCCCGAGAAGGGCATGCCCGTCCCTTCGGTCGAAAGTATCGAAGGGTTGACGACCACGATGTAGGCCATCGTGAAGAAGGTGGTCACGCCCGCGACCATCTCCGTGCGCAGGCTCGGCCTCGGTTCGGCGTCTGTTTCCATGAAAGTAAGCCCGGGGTCGGTTTGAAAATCGGCGGGCACAGACTGTAACATCAAAGCCTCGCGAATGGACACACTCAGCCTTCAGAAAACTGCGACCGCGGCGACGCTCGAACACAACCTCGGGCCGCACTTCCGAGAGCTGGCGCGCTTTCACTCAACGAAGGAGCTTGAAGCCTCGACGCTCTACGCGCGCCTGCGCCCGGAGGCCGAGCGCGTGCTCGACGGCGTGGAGCAAGGTGACTTCACGCCGGATGAACTGCCGTCAACGCTCGACACGGGCGCGGTGCGCGCAACCGCTTGGAACATCGAGCGCGGGACACATCTCGACGAGATTGTTCGTGTGCTCAGTCGTCACGAGTTGATGAGCCGGAGCGACGTGCTGCTTTTGACCGAGCTTGACTACGGCATGGCGCGCTCCGGCAACCGGCACGTGGCGCGCGAGATTGCCGAGGCGTTGGGGATGGCCTACGCGTTCGCGCCGTGCTATGTCAATCTGAGCAAAGGGAGCGGGTTGGAGAGCGGCGCCGAGGGCGAGAACGCGGAGGCTCTGCACGGCAACGCTGTGCTGTCGCGTTGGCCCGTCCGGCAGGCTTGGTCGGTGGCGCTGCCGAACGGCAAGGACAAGATGAAGGGGCGCGAGAAGCGTCTGGGCAGTCAGCGCGCGGTGGTCTGCGAAGTGGAGCACCCGGCGGGCGTGTTCCGAGCCGTGAGCCTGCACCTCGACGCGCATTCGAGCCAGCGCCACCGTGAGCTACAGATGAAGGTCGTGCTCGACTTCGTCGAACGTCTCAACCCGCGCCTGCCCGTCGTCATCGGCGGCGACTGGAACACTTCCACATACAACTCGCGCCGCGCGGTCTATGCAATCGCGGGCTTCTTCCGGCGCGTGCTGATGGGCGTCCGTACCGTCATCGAGAATCACTATCTGAAGCCCGAGCGCTGGTTCGAGCGCGGTCTCTTCCGAGAGCTTGAGCGGCGCGGTTACGCCTACGCTCCCTTGAACGAGCCGGGCGCGGGCACGCTCCATTACGACGTGAAGGATTTGGCGGCGAACACCAACATGGGCGAGTGGGTGCCGCGCTGGTGCTTCTGGTGGATTGAATGGGCGCTCAAAGACCACGGCGGACGCTGCTCGCTCAAGCTCGACTGGTTCGCCGGGTCAGGCATCGAGCCCGACCCGCAAGCGCCCCCACGCGTCATCGGCGGGTTAAAGGGAAGCGCGGGCGAAGTCCTCTCCGACCACGACCCCATCGTACTCGACTTCGTGCTTGCAAGGGCAGAAGCCCGGCCGTAAGGGAGGGCGTCCGGACTCCCGCCTTGTGTTACGTCGAAAGGCCGACGCCCTCCCTTACGGTCGGGCTTCCGCCTCAACCGCGGAGAGCGCCTGATAGGCGGCGCCCGCGGCGAGGCCGCCGAGGAGGTAGAAGGCGATGGTGAGCAGGTTCGTTTCGGTCGAGTTCTTGGCGGGCTGGCGGCCGAGGCCGAGCGGTTCGGGGAGATAGACGGCGGCCAGTCCCGCGGCCAGCCCGAGCGCCGCGCCGTTGCGCAGGCCGTCCGCGGGGGCGCCGACGCCGACCAGCCCGTAGAAGAGCGAGTTCGAGACCACCTCGCCGACAAGCGCCGCCTCGTGCAGAGGGACGGGGGGCTCCACGTCCACGGCGCGCAGCGTCTTCGTGATGGCGCGCATGCCGACCACGTCCATGCGCGGCGCGTCGTCGATGTAGCGCCGCGCCGTCTCGTGCACCAGCGTGAGCGCGCACGCGCCCACCAGCCCGCTTCCCAAAGCCTTCAGCATCCTTCCCCCTCCGCGCCTCAAAAGTTATTCACCGGTTGAGATAGGATACACAGAATAGAAACGGTTGGATAGTGCGCCCGCAACCTGAAAAGTGGCGACCCCCGTAGCCGCGCGGCTGGTGCGGGGGTCGCCACTTTTCAGGTTGCGGGCGCGCGAGGGGGCAGACTGCGCGGGGCGCGCTATAAGGCGGCGAGGAAAGAGTTGATCTCCTTAACGTCCAGCGCCTTCTTGAGCTTCGCCGTGTTGAGCGCGTCGAAGATGGCGTAGGCTTCGTCACAATACTTGTTAACGAAGGCCCACGTCATCTGGTGCTTCTGCCCCCATGTGACGCACACGGGGCCAACCTTGGTGTACCCGGGGACGAACACGTAGTGCCCGCCCCACGAGTTAAAGGCGGAGTCGGGGCCGCCGACGAAGTCCCAGGGCTTGCCCGCCTGAAACTGCGCCTGCGCGGTGAGTGGGAGCCCGATACCAAGTCCTATGCCTACGTCGAGGAAGATGGCCTGCTTGATCTGGCTGTGGTTGGTCGGGTTGAGTTGCGCGAATGCCTTGATCTTGAGGAGTTGGCCCGCAGCAGTCCAGCCGTCGCTCCGCCACTCCTTGAGCGAGTCGAGCACGATGAGGCCGTCGTCTGCGCCGCCAGTCTCCTTGAAGTATTCGTCCCTGATCTCCTGATCGGTGATGGTGATGACTGCGCCCTGCTCTATGTCCTCGAAGCGCAGCGTCTGGTGTGCCCTGCCCGAGATCACGCAGCAACCAAGGTTGTCGTTTGCGAACATTGGCAGCGGGATGCCCTTGTGCGTCAGGTCGAAGTCGAACTCGTTGGGCACCTTGGGCGCCGCCTTAAGTATCGACGCGAACTTCAGGTTGCGTACGTCGGCCTTAGCAGGGGCTTTGCCCAGCTTGTAAATCTTGTGTGAGTGAATGCCTTTGGCTCTAGCCATGTTGAAGTCTCCTTATATATGTAGTCAGGTAAATCAGAAGGCGGTTTCGGGTCGGCGGCGCGCGGAGTCGCCGCGGGGGCGCAAGCCTGCGCCCAAACACCGAGCGCGGCCCACACTTACGGGGCTTTCATACAGTTATGTCGATGCGGGGTGAAACGTTTCAGCCTTAGCGCGGGCGCGCGTGGCGTAGGCTAGCCGCCGAGCCGTTCGAGCTGTAACCAGTAGAAGCCGAAGGGCGCGAGCGCGAGCTGGTAGGCCGCGCCCGCGCGCACGGTGGGGAAGCGCGTCTTGCCGAGCATCTCGACGGGCGTGCGTCCCTCGAACTCCGCGAGGTCTAGCTCGACCGGCTGCGCGAACTGCGAGAGGTTGAAGACGCAGAGCACCGTCTCCGACTCGTGCTCGCGCACGAAGGCGAAGATTTTGCGGTTCTCCGGCTTGACGAAGCGCATCGTGCCGCGCCCGAAGACGTGATGCTCTTTGCGCAGCAGAATCATCTGCCGCATCCAGTTCAGGAGCGACGTGTCGTAGCGCATCTGCGAGTCAACGTTGACGACTTCGTAGCCGAAGACGGGGTTGTGGATGACGGGGAAGTAGAGACGCTCGAAGTCGGCCTTCGAGAAGCCGGCGTTGCGGTCGGAAGACCACTGCATCGGCGTGCGCACGCCGTCGCGGTCGCCGAGATAGATGTTGTCGCCCATGCCGATCTCGTCGCCGTAGTAGAGGAAGGGGCTACCGGGCAGAGAGAAGAGGAGCGCGTGCAGGAGTTGTATGCGGCGTTGGCTGTTGTCCAAGAGCGGCGCGAGCCGCCGCCGGATGCCGACGTTCAGGCGCATGCGCCGGTCTTTCGCGTACTCGTTATAAAGATAGTCGCGCTCCTCGTCGGTCACCATCTCAAGGGTCAGCTCGTCGTGGTTGCGCAGGAACATGCCCCACTGGCAGTTCGCGGGGATGTCGGGCGTGCGCTCAAGGATTTCGACGATGGGGCGACGGTCTTCCTGCCTGAGCGCCATGAAGAGGCGCGGCATGATGGGGAAGTGATAGCCCATCTGAAACTCGTCGCCCTGACCAAAATATTCGACCACATCCTCGGGCCACTGGTTTGCTTCGGCCAGCAGGAGCGCGTTCGGGTGGCGCTCTTCGATGTGCGCGCGCAAGCGTTTGAGGAAGGCGTGCGTCTCGGGCAGGTTCTCGCAGCTCGTCCCTTCGCGCTCGTAGAGATAGGGCACGGCGTCGGCGCGGAAGCCGTCGATGCCGAAGTCGAGCCAGTAGTCCACGGCTTCGAGCATCGCCCGCTGCACGTCGGGGTTGTCGTAGTTGAGGTCGGGCTGGTGCGAGAAGAAGCGGTGCCAGTAGAAGCCCCGCGCCGTCTCGCTCCAAGTCCAGTTCGACTTCTCGGTATCGGTGAAGATGATGCGCGTCTCGGGGTACTTCGTGTCGGTGTCGCTCCAGACGTAGAACTCGCGTTCCGGCGATCCTGGAGGCGCATGCCGCGCGCGCTGAAACCA
>JBJMGQ010000295.1:0-14179 GCA_045807845.1 Pyrinomonadaceae bacterium
AATCTTCGACTCGCGGAAGCCGCGCGCGACCTCGCGCACGCGCGCCTCCGGGTAGTAAGACCAGCGCGACTGCTGGTTGCCGAGCGCCCACATGGGAGGGAGCGGCGCGCGCCCCGTCAGCTCCGTGTAGTCACGAAGGATGTTCTTCGGTGTACGTTCCTGGCCGCCCGTGAAGACGTAGTAGTTCAGCTCGCCCGACGCGGCGCCGAAGGTCAAGCGCGCGGGGTCGGTCTTCCCCATGTCGAAGTATGTGCGCGAGGTGTTGTCGAGGAAGAGGCCGTAGGCGTAGCCGCGCGGCCGTGGGGCGTCGCTCCCGATTACGACGTTGATGTCCGGCGGCGGCTTCACGTAGCGCAGGGCAATGTAGAAGCCGATGGACTGGTAGATGGGGTCGAGGCCGCGCGGGTAGCCGTAGGTGTCCGTGTTCCACATCACGAACTGCTGCGTGTCGCGCGAGACGGTGGCGCCCGCCTTCTCGCCGAGGCCGTAGTAGGTCTCCCACTCAACCCTTTTAAGAGAAGTCTCGACGGCGCCCGTGTCCGGATCGAAGGAGGTGCCCTTCGCCGGGTCGGCCTCGACGATGGCGCGCCCTGACGAGTCGAGCACGCTGACGAGGAAGGGTCGGCGCTTGACGACGACGGTCGTACCATTCAGTGAAGAGATTCTGATTTCGTCGCGCGTCTCCGTCACCTTCGCCGCGACGGTCTTGCGGTCTTTCGATTCGACGGCGTAGGAGAGGTCGCGCTCGAACGTGCCCGTAGGCGCGAGGCGGACGCGCACCGTCTCGATGTCGCCGAAGGTGACGGAGGCGCGCGCGCCCGAGGTGAGCGTGAGCACGACGCCGTCCGCCTGTCGCGTGACGGTCTTCACGTCGCCCACCGTGCGCCACGCCGCGCGCGCCTCCGACGCGGGCAGGAGCAGGCAGAAAATTAGTGCGGCGAAGACGAGTCGCGCGGCGCGGTGTGTGTGTCGGGTCATACTCATTCGTGCGCGGCGAGGATGAAGAGTGCTTTGTGCGCGCGCAACATCTCAGCGGACTCTCGGAGGCGGGGCGGGCGCGGGCGGCGGCGGGCCGAACCCGGCGCCGCTGCCCGCGTTGGAGTTCTCGCCGCCTTCAGGGCGCATCTCGCAGAACTGCTGCACCTGCGCGAAGAGCTGGCTGCACTGCTTCTCGGGCGGCAGCCCGTAGTGCTGACACTTCTGAGCCTGCCACCCGATGGACTTCATGAACTCGGTGCGGCGCGGCACCTCGTCGCAGAAGCCGGGCGTCGGGCGGCTCGCTTCGAGGCAGGCACGCATGAAGACGTTGTTCTTGACCATGTCGGTGAAGCCGTCGGCATGCGCCTGCCGTGTGACCGCCTCGTTGAGGCAGCCCTCGTTGTCCGTGCGCCGCCCGTACTCGACGCCCTCGGTGTAAGTCTGCTTGCCCGCCTCCACCAGCCCCGGCCCGTACGTGCGCGCGAGAAGGAAGAGCGCGACCGCACCCCCCACGACCAGCACGACCAACAGCACCCCGACAATGAGCAAGACTTTCATCCAAGTGGGCATGATGACCTCCGGGCAGTAGGCAGTAGGCAGCGGGCAGTAGGCAGTCGCTCCGCGTTGGGCGAGTTGAAAGATTAAATCAAAATCTCTGACAGCGGCGCTTTCAACTGCCTACTGCCTACTGCCTACTGCCTACTGCCTTCTGCCTTCTGCCTACTTCCTCTCATAAACGACTCGGCCGTCGAAGACGGTGATGTCCGCTTCGGTCTGTAAGATTTCGCGGGGCGCAATGGTCAGAAGGTCTTTGGAGTGGACGACGAGGTCGGCGAGCATCCCCGCGACGACCTGACCCTTGTCGCGCTCCTCGAAGGAGGCGTAGGCGCTCTCGGCCGTGTAGTTGCGGATGGCCTCCTCGATGGAGAGGCGCTCCTCGGGCCACCACCCGCCCGCGGGCTCGCCCTCCGTGCTCTGACGCGTGACCGCGGCGTAGAGGCCGAGATAAGGGTTGATGGGCTCGACCGGCCAGTCGGTGCCGAAGGGGACGTGGACGCCGTGCGCCATGAACGTGTGCCAACTGTAGGCGCCGAGCACGCGGTACTCGCCTAAGCGTTCCTGCGCCCAGCGCTTGTCCGAGATGGCGTGCGACGGCTGCATCGAGGCGATGACGCCCAAGTCTCGGAAGCGCGCGAAGTCCGACGGCGCCACGACCTGCGCGTGCTCGACGCGGTGGCGGGGCAGCGCGGGGGCGGTCGCGCAGTTCCCACTCTGACAGAAGGTGTAGCAGTGGCCGCCCGAGCAGAAGATCACTGAATTCTCGTCGCGCTTCTGCACCCTGAGATTCAAATCCACTATGTCATCAGGCCCGCCCTTGCTCGCTTCGACCGGCCGCGCGGTGGAGGCACCACGAGACTTGAAGGCGGCCTCGTAGCCGTCGAGCGCCATGCGGTTGGCGCGGTCGCCGATGCAGTGGAGCGCGATCTGGAAGCCGGCGGCGTCGCGCTCAACGATCATGCGCGTCAACTGCTCGGGCGGCATGCGCGGGATGCCGCTGTTGTGCGGGTCGTCGGCGAAGGGCGCGAGCATGGCCGCGGTGCGCGAGCCGAGCGTGCCGTCCACGTAGCCCTTGAGCGCGGTCAGACGCAGACGAAAGGGGTCGTCCTTGTGTGACTCGAACTCCGCGCGCTCGCGCTTCAACTCCTCGACCGTGCGGTCGAACTGTTGCCACTCGGCGACGCGCACGGTGAGCTTGCCCTGCCCCAGCAGTTCGCGGTAGAGCGGCGTCGCCTCGAAGCTCGGCACGTCGTTGGTCTGAATCGAAGTCAGCCCGTCGCGCCTCGCCTCGGCGAGCGCGCGTGCGAGCGCCTCCAACTGCTCCTCGCGCGTCGCGGCCGGGACGACGCTCAACACGAGCCCGCCCGCCGTCTCCTTCAGAATCCCGGTCGGCTCGCCCGCCGAGTCGTGCAGAATCTCGCCGCCCTGCGGGTCGCGCGTCCCGCGCGTGACGTTCCCTTTCTGTAAGGCGAGCGTGTTGGCCCAAGAGACGTGGCCGTCCACGCGTTGAAGGATGACGGGATTGTTCGGCGCGACTTCATCCAAGTCCTTCTTCGTCGGCCACGCGCCGCCCCAGAGCGTGTGATCCCAGCCGCGCCCCGTGACCCAAGCGCCCGCGGGCAGCTCGCGCACGCGCGCCGCCACGCGCGCCTTCGCCTCGGCGAGCGTCTTCGCGCCGACGAGGTTCACGCGCAGCAAACTCAGGCCGCCGCCGAGAAAGTGTATGTGCGCGTCGTTGAAGCCGGGTGTGACGAGGCGGCCTTTGAGGTCGATGGTGCGCGCGCCGTTGTATCCGGCGGCTATCTCGCGCGACGTGCCGACGGCGACGATGCGGTTGCCTTCGATGGCGACGGCCTCGGCCAGTGTGCCGCGCGCGTCGGCAGTGAAGACCTTGCCGCCGGTGAGAACGAGGCTGACGTTGCGCCGGCCTCTCTGTGCGCCCGCCGGGACGAGCGCCGCCGACACACATGCGGCAGCCAGCAGCAATGTCAGTGCGAGCCTTGTGCGCAGAAGCATCTTTAAGAACTCTTGCCGTGACAGGGATGAGCGAGACGCGCTTTTTATACCACCTTTCGCGCGGGGAGGGGAGAACTTTGAGGTAGGTTCTGCAAACGAGCGCGTTCCTTTGGAAGCTCGCGCTCCTTCGACTGGAAATCTGCTAGACTCGCCCCGCGAAACTCATGCACCCCCCCGCGACCAAAGAGCAGTCGGACGAGCGCGTCCAGCGCGCGTATCGCTTCGCAGACCTCTCCGGCTACACGCTCAAGCAGCGCCTCGTCGTGCGCGCCGCGGGTCTGGTCTTCCCGCTGCTCATCCGCGCCGTGGGCTCGACGCTGCGCTTCCGCGTCGAGGGCCGGGAGCATTGGGACGAGGCCGCGCGCGGCGGTGCCTTGCCCATCTACACCTTCTGGCACGACCGCATCTTCGCCGGCACATACTTCTTCCGCCGCCGCCGCATCGTCATCATGACCTCGCAGAGCTTCGACGGCGAGTACATCGCGCGCTTCATCCAGCGCCTCGGCTACGGCGCGGTGCGCGGCTCCTCCACGCGCGGCGGCGTCGGCGCGCTCGTCGAGCTGGCGAGGCTCGTGCGACAGGGCTGCCCGGCCGGCTTCTCCATCGACGGCCCGCGCGGCCCGCGCCACGTCGCGAAGATGGGCGCCGTGCTGCTCGCCAAGAAGACGGGGCAGGCAGTCCTCCCCTTCGGCGTCAACGCCGAGCGCTGCTGGTCGCTCAAGAGTTGGGACAGGATGCAGATCCCCGTGCCCTTCTCGCGCGTCTGTGTCCGCTTCGCCCCGCCCATCCGCGTCGCCGCGGACGCGGACGAGGCGGCGCTCGCCCACGCGCGCGAAGAGTTGCAGCGCGCGCTCGAACGCGTGAGCCCCTGACGTGGCGCGGCCTCGCCGACGTGTAGTAGGATTGCCTCACCACACCCCGCAGTCCTGAAGCAGCTTTATCCGGCTGAGAGTGAAATCTTTCTTCCGAGGAGACTCGCATGATAAATGAGGAGCGCATCAAGAACCTTCTGCTCGAACTCGTCCAACTCGACTCCGTCTCGCGCGAGGAGCGCGAAGTCGCCGAGCGCATCAAGGCTTACTGCGAAGAGTTGGGCGCCGAGGTCTTCATCGACGACGCCGGCGAGCAGGTCGGCGGCAACACCGGCAACGTCATCGCGCGCTTCCCCGGCACCCTCCCCACGGCCGAGCCCATCATGATGAGCGCGCACATGGACACGGTCGTCCCCGGCCGTGGCGTCAAGCCCATCGTCGAAGGCGACATCATCCGCACCGACGGCTCCACGGTCTTAGGCGGCGACGACAAGTCGGGCTGCTCCGTCATCCTTGAGACCATCCGCTGCCTGCAAGAGCAATCAATCCCGCATGCGCCCATCGACGCCGTCTTCTCCATCTGCGAAGAGGTCGGCCTGCTCGGCGCCAAGCACCTCGATCTGTCGAAGGTGCGGGCCAAGTACGGCATCGTCTTCGACTCCGACGACCCCGGCTTCCTCTTCACCAAAGGCCCTTCGGCCAATCACTTCGAGTTCCAGATTCACGGCCTTGAGTCGCACGCGGGCGTCGCGCCCGAGCAGGGCATCTCGGCCATCCGCATCGCCGCCGAGGCCATCTCGCAAATGAAGCTCGGCCGCATCGACGACGAGACGACCGCCAACATCGGCGTCATCCGCGGCGGCGAGGCGACCAACATCATCACCAACCTCGTCACCCTCCGTGGCGAGGCGCGCTCGCTCGACGACGCGAAGCTCGAAGCGCAGAGCGCGCACATGGTCAAGTGCTTTGAAGACGCGGCGGCGAAGCATGAAGTGACCGTGGACGGCGTGACGACCAAAGCGCGCGTCGAGTCGCACGTCACGCGCGAGTACTACGCGATGGACGTGTCGGACGACTCGCGCGTCGTCAAGCTGGTGATCGAGGCCGCCGCGCGCATGGGGCTCAAGGTCGAGACGATGGCCTCGGGCGGCGGCTGCGACGCCAACATCTTCAACAAGCGCGGCATCGAATGCGCCAACCTCGGGACGGGGATGCGCGCCATCCACACCGTCAAAGAGTGGCTCGACGTGAAAGACATGTACGCCTCCGCCGAGATGACCCTTGAGATCATGCGCCTCAACGGCGAGGCCGCGCAGAAGTAGAGTCGAAAGTTAAGAAGTTAAGACAGACGCCTTTCATGGAGGCCATGATGAAACTCGCGCAGCACGTCAAGTCTCTGCTCGTCGTCGCAGTCCTGCTGCCGGCCTTGCCTCTCAACGCGGGCGCGCAGCGTCGTGCTCAGCGCGCGCCGTCGCGAGGCGCCGCGCGGCAGGACGACGTGGAGCGGAAGGTCGAGGCGCTGCTCGCGCGGATGACGCTCGAAGAGAAGCTGGGGCAGTTGCAGCAGTCGGGCGGCGACATCAACGGGAAGGCCAATCCCGATTTGATCGAGGCGGCGCGCGCGGGGCGTCTGGGCTCGACGCTGGGCGTGCGCGGGGCCAAGAACGCGAACGAGTTGCAGCGGGCGGCGGTCGAGGGGTCGCGTTTGAAGATTCCGCTCATCTTCGGCTTCGACGTGATCCACGGCTACCGGACAATCTTTCCGATCCCTCTGGGCGAGGCGGCGAGCTTCGACCCTGCGGCGGCCGAGCGCTCGGCCTACGTCGCCGCGACCGAGGCGCGCGCGGCCGGCCTGCACTGGACTTTCGCGCCGATGGTGGACGTGGCGCGCGACGCACGCTGGGGGCGCATCGCCGAAGGAGCCGGTGAGGACGCATACCTCGGCGCCGCGTTCGCGCGCGCACGCGTGCACGGCTTTCAGGGGTCGGACTACTCGGCGCCGGATCGCGTCGTCGCGTGTGCCAAGCACTTCGTCGCCTACGGCGCGGCCGAATCGGGGCGCGACTACAACACGACCGACATGAGCGAGCAGCGCCTGCGCGAGGTCTACCTGCCGCCGTTCAAGGCGGCGGTGGACGCGGGCGTCGGTACCTTGATGAGCGCCTTCAACGACGTAAACGGCGTGCCCTCGTCGGGGAACCGCTTCACGTTGACGCGTGTGCTGCGCGGCGAGTGGGGCTTCGACGGCTTCGTCGTGAGCGACTACACCTCCGTGACGGAGATGATCGCGCACGGCTACGCCGCCGACGGAAGTGAGGCGGCGCGTCTCGCTCTGTCGGCGGGCGTTGACATGGAGATGGTCGGTCGCCTCTACAACGAGAACGGCGCGCAGTTGTTGCGTCAGGGCAAGCTCAAGATGGCGGACGTGGACGAGGCCGTCCGGCGCATCCTGCGTGTCAAGTTTCGCGCCGGCCTCTTCGACCGCCCGTACGTGGACGAGTCGCGCGAGTCTCTGCTGCTGAGTGCCGAACATCTGCGCGCGGCGCGCGAGGTGGCGGCGCGCTCGCTCGTGCTTTTGAAGAACGAGCGCGAGACGCTGCCGCTGCGCAAGGAGGTGCGCACCATCGCCGTCATCGGCCCGCTCGCCGACGACCCGCGCGCCATCATCGGCTGCTGGTCGGGCGACGGCCGTGCGCAGGACTCTCTAACTCTGCTGCAAGGGATTAAGGCGAAGGTCTCGCCGCGCACGCGTGTGCTATACGAGAAGGGCGTGGCGATTGAAGGGCGTGGCGTGTCGGGCAACTACGACGCGCCGCCGCCCGTGCCGAGCGCGGCGGGTGGGACGAACGTCGCGAGCGCCGCCGACACGGAGGCCGCGCGTCTGGCTGCGACGCCGACCGCTGCGAACTCCATCAACGAGGCCGTCCGCGCCGCGCGCGACGCGGACGTGGTCGTCGTCGCCGTCGGCGAGACGGCCGACATGAGCGGCGAGGCCGCCTCGCGCACCTCGCTCGATCTGCCGGGAAGACAGTTAGAGCTGCTGCAAGCGATTCATCAGACGGGCAAGCCCTACGTCGTCGTGCTGATGAACGGCCACCCGCTCTCGATACCCTGGGTCGCCGAGAACTCGCCCGCCATCCTTGAGACGTGGTTCGCGGGCACGCGCGGCGGCGAGGCCATCGCCGACGTACTCTTCGGCGACTACAACCCCGGCGGCAAGCTCCCCGTCACCTTCCCGCGCACGGCGGGGCAGGAGCCCTTCTACTACAACCGGCCGACGACGGGCCGCCCGCCGTCGAACGAGAAGTACACCTCGAAATACTTGGACGTGCCCGTCGCGCCGGTCTACCCCTTCGGCCACGGCCTGAGCTACACGACCTTCCGCCTCTCGAACCTGCGCCTTAGCGCGCCGCGCATCAACGCTTCAGGCAGCGTCGAGGCGAGCGTCGATGTCGAGAACACGGGGCGGCGCGAAGGCGACGAGGTCGTCCAACTCTACATCCGCGACGTGGCCGCCTCGCGCGTGCGCCCCGTCAAAGAGTTGAAGGGCTTCCGCCGCGTCACGCTCCAACCCGGCGAGCGGCGCACGCTGACCTTCAAGCTCACCTCGGCCGAACTCGGCTTCTACAACACAGAGATGCGCTACGTCGTCGAACCCGGCACCTTCAAAGTCATGGCCGGCCGCAGCTCCGCCGACCCCGAGGCGTTGGAAGCGACGTTCGAAGTGACGGCCAGATGAACATGGGTGAGGAAGAGACAGAGCGCGAGGGTTACCGCAGCGGCTATGTGGCGCTGGTGGGGCGGCCGAACGCGGGGAAGTCTACGCTTCTGAATCGGATGGTGGGCGAGAAGATCGCGGCGGTGTCGAACAAGCCGCAGACAACGCGCCACCAGATACGGGGCGTCATTACCAGACCGAAGGGGCAGATCGTTCTGGTGGATACGCCGGGGGTGCACCAGCCCGGCTACCTGCTCAATCGAAGGATGATGGCCGCCGTGCACGGCGCGCTCGAAGGCGTTGACCTTGTGTGCCTCATCCGCGACGCCTCAGTCCCGACGGGCAACGGCGACCGCTTCGTCTTAGACCTCGTCAAGCGCTCGGAGAAGCCCGCGCTCCTGCTGCTCAACAAGACCGACCGTATTGACGACAAGCGTAAACTGCTTCCACTCATCGAATGGTATTCGCGCGAGCACGAGTGGCGCGGCGTCGTCCCGCTCTCGGCGCGCACGGGCGACCAGTTGGAAGACTTAGTCCGTGAGTTCATCGAAAATCTGCCGGAGGGTGAAGCCATCTTCGAGGAGGATGAGCTGACCGACCAGCCGATGCGCACGCTCGTCGCCGAGCTGGTGCGCGAGAAGATCCTGCACGTGACCGGCGAAGAGATACCTTACGTGACGGCGGTCGTCACCGAGCGCTACGAGGAGGTGTCTGACGAACTCACCCGCGTCTACTGCTCCATCTACGTCGAGCGCGCGTCGCAGAAGCACATCATCATCGGCAAGGGCGGCGCGCGCCTCAAAGAGGTCGGGACGGAGGCGCGCCGCGACTTCGAGCGGCTGGTGGGTCACAAGGTCTACCTCGAACTCTTCGTCAAGGTCGAAGAGGGCTGGCGCGACTCGCCGCGCGCGCTGAGCGAGATGGGCATCGAGGACTGAGCCGCACGCACGCGCGATGAAGAAGAGGAAGCACGAATCGCTCAAGCTCAAGCGCGACCATCACTGGCGCGCGCGCCCCGGCCACAGAATTTTCGTGGCCGACCGCGGCGCCGTGCGCTTCGACTTTCCGCAAGCTTGGGTGCTCAAGATGAACGAGCGCTCGGTCTGTCTCTACGACCGCGAGCCGCCTGAGGACGACTGTCGCCTCGAAGTCTCCTTTATGCGTCTGCCGCCGATTGACTGGAGCGGCATGCCCGTCGAGCAGTTGCTCGACACGGCGGTCGGCAGCGACACGCGCGAGGTGGAGGGGCGTGGGCAGACCTACAGCGTGCGCCGCCACGGCCTGCGCCTCGCGTGGGCGGAGTTGACCTTCAAAGACCCCTTCGAGCAACGCCCCGCTCGCTCGCGCATCCTCGTCGGGATAGGCAACAACATCCAGTGCCTCATCACCTTCGACTTCTGGGAGGACGACGCCGCGCGCCTCGCGCCCGCTTGGGACGAGGTCGTGCGCACGCTCGAACTCGGCATCCACATCCAAGACCCGACGACCGGTCTGAGGCGCGACCCGTCGCTGAACTAGACACACTCTTTTTTATGAACTGGTATGCGCTTGAGTTGAGCTGCACCGAGGCGGCGGAGGAGGCCGTCGAGTACGCGTTGATGGAGGCGGGCGCGCTCGGCACGGAGGCAGACGTGTCCGTTGGCTCGGACGGCCTCGTCCGCGTCACCGCGTACTTCGAGGCGGCGCCGGAGGTCGAGCGCGTGCGCGCGTCGCTCGCAGAGGCGCTGCGTGTCTACGGGCTCGCGTCGCCGGACGTGCGCGAGATGAAGTTCCGAGAGGTCGAGGGGCGCGACTGGCTCGGAGAGTGGAAGAAGGGTTGGCGGCCGACCGAGGTCGGGCGCTTCGTCGTCGCGCCGCCGTGGAGCGAGGTCGAAGAGGGTGAAGGGCGTCTCGTCATTCGCGTCGAGCCGGGGATGGCCTTCGGCACGGGCACGCACGAGACGACGCGGCTGTGTCTCGCGGCGATTGAGAAGCACTTTCGCGGCGGAAGCTTTCTCGACGTGGGCACGGGCACAGGCGTGCTCGCCATCGCCGCCGCGAAGCTCTACGCGTCGGCGCGCGTCGAGGCGTGCGACACAGACCCTCTGGCCGTCTCGGTCGCCGAAGAGAACGCGCGGCTCAACGGCGTCGGCGAGCGCATCGAGTTTCGCGTCGGCAGCGTTGACGACGCGACGGCCTCGGCCGACCTCGTCTGCGCCAACCTGACGGCGGACGTGATTCTGCCGCTGCTGCCCGCGCTCGTCGGCGCCACCTGTGGCCGCCTCGTCCTCTCCGGCATCCTCACGACGCAAGCCGCGCAGGTCGCCGCACGTTTGATAGAACTCGGCGCCGGCGATTACGAAATGACGAGCGACGGCGAGTGGGTCGCGTTGATTGTGTGAGCCTTCCCTGTGAGCCGCAGAAGATTCTACGCAGAGCCCGAAGCATTCCTGCACACGCCCGGGCAGGTGACTCTCTCTGAAGAGGAGTCGCGCCACCTGCGCGACGTGCTGCGTCTGCGCGCGGGCGACGAGGCGCACGTCTTCGACGGCGAGGGGCGCGAGTTCGCCTGCGTCGTCGTGGAGGCGGGCGGGCGCAAGGCGCCGGCGCGGCTCGAAGTGCGCGCGCCGGTCGATGCGCCGAGCCCGGAGTCTACGCTTGAGCTGACGCTCGCCCTCGCGCTCCTGAAGGGCGAGAAGTTCGACCTCGTCGTGCAGAAGGCGTGTGAGCTGGGCGCCGCGCGCGTCGTGCCTGTCGAGACGAAGCGCGCAGACGTGCGTCTGCGCGACGAGCGCGACGCACAGCGCCGTGTCGAGCGCTGGCGCCGCCTCGCGCTCGAAGCCGCGAAGCAGTCCGGCCGCGCGCGCGTGCCCGTGGTCGAAGAGCCAATCTCTTTCACTTCGCTCGTCGAAGGCGCATCGCGCGCACACGAAGCGCGCGTCCTCTTCGCCGAAGGAGGCGGCACGCCGCTCAACTCGCTCACGACTGAGTCAGGCGGTCTGCCCTCCAAGCTTGTTGCGCTCGTCGGCCCCGAAGGCGGTTGGGAGGACGAAGAGATTGAACACGCGCGCACGCACGGCTGGCACATCATCACCCTCGGCGGCCGCACGCTTCGCGCCGAGACCGCCGCGATTACAGTCTGCGCGCTGCTCCAACATCTCTACGGCGATTTGAAGTGAAGACAGTAGACAGTAGGCAGTAGACAGTAGGCAGTAGACAGTAGAAAAAGAGGCGGCGCGTGCGGGTTATAAGCCGAACGCGCCGCGTTGTCTTTCTACTGCCTACTGCCTACTGCCTACTGCTATTCGAGGCGAGGTCGCGTTCAAAGGCGAGGGCGCGCAGCGCGGCGTCGAGTTGCGTCTGGAGGCGTGCGCGCTCGTCGGAGGCGGCCTGCTTCTCCTTGGCGAGCTGTTCGAGACGCGTCTCCTGCTGGTCGGCCTTCTGGACGTAGCGGGCGATGAGCTGGCGCGCCTCGGCCGTCTTGGTGAGCGCTTCGATGTTCTCGCGCAGGCGCTTCTGGTCGGCGCCGATTTCGGCTATCTCGCGGTCGATGGCCGAGAGGCGCGTCTGCGCGGCGGCCAAGCGCGCCTTCAGATCAAGGATGTTCTGGAGCGCGGCACGCGTCGCGTCGTCGATGTAGCGGCTTGTGAAGAAGAACTGTATCTGGTCGGGCGTGATGTTCGAGAGCGCGTAACTCTCCGTGCCCTGCTCGCGCTCGACGACGACGAGGTCGCGCGTCTCGTTCGGCGCCAGCTCAACCTTGAAGCGATAGAAGCGTTGACTCTTGCCGTCGGGCTTCGGCGTCAGCTTGTCGTCCAGCTCCCAATCGTCGCGGACGGGGTGCTCGACGAAGACGGTGCGCGGGTGCGCCGTCTGGTTGCGGAGCGTGTAGACCTTCTTCTCGCGATGATGATGCGTCGCGTAGAGCGTGCCGCCCGCGATGCGCGCGTAGAAGGCGGGCGAGTTGTCCTCCTCGGCGCGCACGGTGACGAGCGTGCCGAGGTCGAGCGCGAACGAGATGAGCCGCTTCTCGTCGGGCTTGAGCCGTTCCAAGAGCGCCTCGCCCGCGTAGGCGTCGCCGTCGATGACGGTGATGGCGCCGCCTTCGAGCGTGAGCGGCGAAGTGTTCTTCAAAAACAGCCCCGACATCGGGCGGCTGCGCCCCGCCGACTGGTTGAAGACGGAGACGCGCGAGCCCTCCATCCGCGTCTGCAAGATCGGGATGAGCGCCGAGCGGTCGCGGCGGACGGTGACGGGCTGCTCGATCTTGTACTCGAAGAGGTCGCCGACCTCGCCGCCTTCGGCCGCCGTCACGATGCCTGAATCGCTGCTCGTCATGCGCGCGCTCAAAGACGGCTCCGGCTTGTTGGTGAACCGGTCGGCCTCCGCGCCGCCGTCAACCGCGAAGTTGTTGACGCCGCGGCGCCCGTTCATCGGGAGATTGTTGAGATAGTTCGTGCGCGCGGCCGGTGCGTCGGCCGCCGTGACGGTGACGGTCTCGCTGACGTTCGCGACTTCGAGCGTGATGCCGATGCTCGCCGGTCGCGCCGCGCCGACGTTGACCCCCGTGACGTTCATCTGTTTGAAGCCCGCCAGCGAGACCGTCACAGTGTAGTTGCCCGGGGCCAGCTCGGGCGTGCGGAAGATGCCCGTGTCGTTCGTGTGGGTCGTGTAGGACTGGCCGGTCGCGTCGTTGCGCACCGTCACGTCCGCGCCGGACACGACGGCGCCGCTCGGGTCTTCGACCGAGCCGACGATGCGGTTGCCGCTGACCTCGCCCGACTCCGGCTCGTAGACCTGCGGCGACATGCGCAGGTCGTCGGGCACGGGGACGACGGGGCGGTAGCGGTAGAAGGGTTTTTGGATCGGCTGGATGAAGGAGACCGGCATGCCCGAGATGAGCGAGAGCTGCACGTCCGTCCAGTCCTCGTCGCTCACGTTGTCCACGATGGCCCAGCCCTGAAAGAAGGGCTGGCCCTCTGCGTCGAGGACGACGCGGTAGGTCGTCTTCCAGATGGGCGCGGCCACCGTGTAGCTCACGAGCATCTCGCGCGGGCCCGCGCCGTCGGAGGTGACGGTGATGGTCTTCGCGTCGCGCCTGCGCGCGCTCGCGGAGGCGTCGGCAAACTCGCCCACGTCGCGCCGCGTGCCCGCGTCGAGGAGTTTGACGGCGCGCACCTCCGCGAGGTCGAAGCTCTGTAGCTCGCCCCCCTCCGACGCGATGACGAGCGCGTAAGTGGTCGTCAAAGGCTTCTGAGGCTCAGGCTGCGTGCGGCGCTCTTCGACCGTGAGGACGGAGCCGTTGGCCGTGCGCCCGCCCGCGGTCGTAACCGAGACGCGCGCGCCCTGCAACTGGCTGAGCACGCCGGCCAGTCCGCCCGAAGCGCCGCCGGTCGAGGGCGAGATGGAGAAGGGGATGTCGGCCATGCGCGCCGCAGGAGGCGCGCTGGAGTTGTAGCTCACCGCCCCGACACGGCCGCGGCCGAGGTCGAGCACGACCATCGACTTGAGCACGTCGTCCACCTGCGACTGCTTGAAGGAGAGGTCAACCTCCGCGTGACCCGTGACGGTGCCGCGCCGCTCGATGTATGCAACGCCGTTGCTGTAGAGGATGACGCGCCGGATGGGGAGCGTCTGCGACGGGCGCGCGGGCGTCTGCGCCGTGGCGGTCGTTCTTTCGACCGTGTCGGCCGCGGCGGCGGCGGCCGTCTTCACGGCGGCGTGTGCGGCGCGGCGCTGCGCGTTGGCGGGCGGTGTGCCGACGTTCAGACAGAGCGCGACCAGTGCGAGTGGAAGGAGCTTGGCTTTCATCGTGGGCCTCCGAAAAAAAGAGAGAGTGGTCAGGGCACACGCTCGCCCTCGTGTTCGAGGGTTGCGGGTCGTGTGCGGAATGATCCCAAGGGCCGCCGGGAGTCGGCCGGCGCATCAGCAGAACGTTCGGCGTGACAATTTCTTGATGCGGATTTTCGTCCCGAGGGTTGGACGAGGCGCCTGTGAAGGGCCGTCCCTGACTTTTCTTTTGACGGCGCACGCGTCGCAGGCGCAGAATACTCGGGCGCCGACGGAATGGATTGAAAAAAGAAAACGCGGGCGCGCTTGCGGGCGTATAAGTTTCCGG